>NZ_JBFOFW010000007.1:0-150788 GCF_040887505.1 Enterococcus sp. C50
TTGAGCGGGCTCTTTGCTTTTTATAAGTGAGAAAAAAGCAACATCCAGTAGCTGGGAGTGTTGCTTGATTGACAGATTTAAGTATTTCTTTAGTCAGGTCGCATTTCTTGTAGAAGCTTCACGCGACCACCGATTTGTTTGGCGAAAGTTTCAGATTTCTTTTTGTCTTTAAAAACGAGTAGGTTGTCAGGATTCTTTTCACGAGTGCGGCAGCCAGTTTTGTCGATATAACCATGTAATACTTTAACAACGTACATGCTCATCACCTGCTTTTTTCTTATAATTATACGAACTTGACGCCGTAAAACAAGAAAAATGCTTGATCCTTTTTTATTTTTCTTTCGCGTTGTCTAATTGTGCATAGTTTTTAAATAGTGCATCCAACTCTGGATAAAATCGGCTAAGCTTTAATAAACGCTGATTTTCCGCGGAGAGGAAACAATGTTTACTGCTGCCAATCGTGCGTAGTTTTTGATCATCAGCACCATAAATTTGATAACTAAAATCTAAACGTGTCCCCGTATATTTTTCAATTGTTGGATAAATAATGACTGACTCGCCATAGCGAATCATTTCTTTATATTGGCAATTGACTTCAAGAACTGGAATAATAATCTCTGTTTCTTCAATTTTTTGGTAACTAAAATCAAGATGATCAAGTAGTGCGACACGTGCTTCTTCAAACCAGCGAATATAATTGCTGTGATGAATGATCCCCATTTGATCCGTTTCATAATAAAAAGGTGTGCGCAGATATCCTGTAAATTTTTCCATACTCAAACTCCTCTTTTTATTCTGTACAAAAATGTGCCATCCATTGTGGAATGGCTTGGCTAATCAATGTCGGCAGTACGACATAGTGTGTTTGTGCTAAGTGATCACCAATGAAACTGTGTAAGTAAACGGCGGCTGCGACCGTGTGATCGTTTTGAGGAAATTGGGCAAGAAAAGCCGTAATCATTCCTGCCAAGGTATCACCAGTTCCTCCAGTTGCCATTGCGGCAGATCCAGCCTGATTATAATAGATATTTTCTTTATTATAAATAGTAGTTTGGTGACTTTTAACGACAAGAATTGCACCTAATTCGTGTTGCTTCTCCTGATTCAATTGATCTGTTTGCGTAGCGATAGCAATTCCGCTTAGACGTTGCCATTCCATTTGATGTGGTGTTAATACAGTATGTTCCGGATAAGGCAAAGAAAGTTTTGCTTCGGCAAGCAAAGTTAATGCTGAACCATCAATGACTAACCATTGCTGATTTGTTTGCACCTTCAAGACCATTTGGAGTAAGCCTAGACTGAAAGTGGAATTACCTAATCCTGGACCAATCAATAACACATCTGCCTGTTGAATGACTGTTAGACAGGTCGCTTGATCGTACCAATCAACAACCATTGCTTCGGGGAGCTGAACATGAAGTGGACCATGGTTCTTCTTGTCCGTTATCACTGTGGTCAATCCAGCACCACTGTTAACTGCAGCTAAAGCACTCATGATGATTGCGCCGCCATACTGTTGATTTCCGCCAATCAACACAACTCGACCAAAAGTACCTTTGTGAGAGTGCTTAGGTCGTTTTGTAATTACCTCTCGTAACAGTTGCTCATCAAGAATCATTCAGTATCCCCTCCAATAAGTTGAATGCCTTAAACATTCACAAAAGAACTACAAGCTGACGAAATTGTCAGACTTTTTGAACTATTTTTTTCTTGATTTTATGGTATCATAAAACACGAAGACTTAATAAGGTGGAGGATTAACTTTATGACAATTGATTGGCAAAAAGAAGTAGAAGCACGTAAAGAAGACTTACTTGAAGATTTAAAAAATTTGTTACGCGTCAACAGTGAACGCGATGATTCTAAGGTGACTGCAGATGCACCGTTTGGCCCTGGACCACGTGATGCACTAAAACACATGCTTGCTTATGGTGAACGTGATGGTTTCGTAGTGAAAAATGTTGATAATTATGCTGGACACATTGATATGGGTGAAGGCGATGAAACGTTAGGTATCTTTGGACACATGGATGTTGTTCCTGCTGGCGACGGTTGGGATACAGATCCTTATGAACCAGTAATCAAAGATGGCAAAATTTTTGCTCGTGGTTCAAGTGATGATAAAGGACCAAGTATGGCAGCTTATTATGCAATGAAAATTATCAAAGATTTAGATTTAAAATTATCTAAAAAAGTTCGCTTTGTTGTTGGTAGTGATGAAGAAAGTGGCTGGGGCGACATGGCTTATTACTTCGAACATGAAGAAGAGCCTGATTTTGGTTTCTCACCAGATGCAGAATTTCCAATTATCAATGGTGAAAAAGGAAATGTTTCTTTAGGACTACACTTCCAAGGAAATAACGGAGGCGACTATGTCTTAAAATCTTTCACTTCTGGTTTGCGTGAAAACATGGTCCCAGGAACAGCTGAAGCAAAACTTGAAGTACCGAATGTTGATGCTGCCATCGCGATGGAAGAAGCATTCTTTAAATTTATTGAAGCAAATCCTGTTAGCGGAATGATTGAAGCGGATGAAACATTTGTATCAATCGAATTAGTCGGAAAAGGGGCTCACGGTGCAAGTCCTCAATCTGGAATCAATGCGGGAACATTCTTAGCAACATTCTTAGACACTTACGCTTTTGGTGGTGCTGCAAAACAATTTATCCATGTAGCTGCTGCTTATGTCCATGAAGATTTCTATGGTGAAAAATTAGGCGTGGCTTATGAAGATGAAAAAATGGGTAAATTAACAATGAATGCTGGGTTGTTTGCATTTAAGGCAGATGATGACAGCACACAAGCAGAAAACTTTATCAATATGAACTTCCGTTTCCCTAAAGGAGTAACTGTTGAAGGGCTAGAAATTGGCGTAGAAAAAACAGTTGGAATGGAAGGTGCCACTGTTACGCGTGGTGCACGCGTAATGGAACCACATTATGTGCCAATGGATGATCCATTGGTTGCAACGCTATTACAAGTATACGAAGATCACACTGGTGAAAAAGGCTATGAACAAATCATTGGTGGTGGAACGTATGGTCGCTTGCTAAAACGCGGTGTTGCCTATGGCGCAATGTTCCCAGGCTATACAGATACAATGCACCAAGCAAATGAATTTATGAGTCTTGATGACTTGTTCAGAGCAACTGCGATTTATGCGGATGCAATTTATCGTT
Organism: Enterococcus sp. C50; assembly: GCF_040887505.1. NCBI lineage: Bacteria > Bacillati > Bacillota > Bacilli > Lactobacillales > Enterococcaceae > Enterococcus > Enterococcus sp. C50. Next base: position 3,180 of record NZ_JBFOFW010000007.1, read on the forward strand.
TGGCTAAGTAAGAGTTGGTATATATGGATTAAAAAAGCGAGTAGGTCATACATGATCCACTCTCGAAAAACAGGTCCGATTTTGATAATCCATGTCAAAATCGAGCTTGTTTTTCTTTTTTTCGTCTTTTTCTCTCCATATATTTTCCTAGTTTACTTAGTTTTAGTAGCATGAGGGCCAAGCCGACATCAATCTTAGTCCCTTATTTTCCACGCAAATGAAATGATGGGGCGATAAACATGCCTTCAAATGTCTCAACATTGTCTCAACTTAGTTTTTTAGTTTCCGATCGATCGAACCGTTTTTTCTTCTGAAAGCTTCTTTTTAAAGCAGCACAACTTAGTACTGACTTGAATCTGTCGATTTTTATTGTTTTTGGCTTTCATACATTCGCCACGAACTGGACAATCCTATAATTGGTACTCAGCGCTATCGATGAAACAAGATAAAAACTTCTGATAAAAGAACAGCAGTCGTTTCATGACTTCTGAAGCAATTGATCGTCTGGTAATTCACTTGTTAATGATTGGCTAACCAACGTAAACGGTAACTATCGCTAAATAGAAATTCAATTTTCTGACCTGAAAGCGCGTGGTGCGTATAGGCATACAAGATAATTTTGAACATAATTTTAGGGTGATAGGCAAGGTCGCCAAGTTCTTATTCTAATTTGTCAAATAGATGTTGAGAAATAGATTCGACAAAAAATCGATCGCAAAGGCAACATCTGTTTCAAGGGTATAGTGTTACATATCCAACAGTAAAATTGTTTGATTGATGGCATAATTTTTTAACATAAAAGCAGGTTTCTTTTGGATGAACTTGGATATTTTGACCATACAAGGTTGTGTGCTTTTTATGTACACTAAATCAAAAAAGTGGGACAATGATCAGATGTTCTTCTGACTATTATCCCAGTCTCTTTTTTATTTACTCATTTTTTTAGGTGGAATAAGGCAAGCAAATCCACTTAGTATAGCAAAAGTGGTGACGATTTGCGTCCGATAAGTAAACCAACGATGGATCTGTGAATGATTCGCTAAAACGTTATACCAAATATAAGGTGTCATTGCAATAAGCAGAAACATACACACAAATTGAAGTGGTAAATGTCCTGTTCGATTTTTATAGGCAAGATATAAGAAAACTAAACAGGTTGTTGCTAACAATAAGATAACTACTTTAGGATACATCAAAGCAAAGTTTTCTTTTAGCATTGTTAATCGTTGTAAAGGGTATTTATCACTGCCTTCTGTTCGAAAAAGAATCCGATTGAAGGCATCTCTTACAACATTTTGTTTAAGAATAACTGAAGAAATAAGCCATTTACTTAACCAAGTCAATCCGTAACCGATTGACCAGAAAAATCCAGTGGATAAGAACAATCCTAATTTTTTTCCTAAAGAAGTATCCTGCCTACTAATGTCTTTACTATTGATATAGAAGAGAACGATGATAGGAAGTCCCCAAGAAATTAAAGGAGTTGTTAGTAAATCAAAAAAGTTTGCTAGGGAACCAATACTAAAAAAATAAAGAAGAGTATTACTCTTTTCTTGAAATAATTTTGGTTTTACTAGAAGTAATAATAAAGCGAATAAAGTCAGAAGCAAAATATTTGAAAACTGCATACTGAAAAAGAAAACTGCTACATTAGCTACAGCTAAAGACAGCAGGAAAGCAATTCCCAAATAAATGTCTGTTCTTTTGATTAAAAAGTGAGAGATAATTCCAATCAAGAGAAATAAAAGGGAAGCATAAATCATTCGAATACTGCCAAGAGACATGACTGCTAACAAAGGACGTAAAAACACTTGATAGCCATGCCAATACCGAGGATAGCCGTTTATCGACATGATATTTTCTATAAGGGATAATTTATGATTCTTCATTGATTTTTTGACCATCAATTTATCAGTAAAATTATCTAATTTTGTACCAGTTTCGTTGGCGGAATTGATTGCAGGATACTCGCCTTCTTTTTCAAATACTTTGATTGAGCTGTCTACATGAGATGAAAGAAAACGATCCGGAATGCTATAAGCAGCAGCTAAAGTTAGACAATAACTAAGAATTAATAAAAAGAAAATAATTGTTGTTTTTTTAAATACTTTCATAATGGATTGCTCCCTTCTTTTTTTCAAAATCAAATTTTATAAATGGTATCAAAAGATAAATAGGTAGTCCCAATGCTAAAATAAAGACATAACGTAAGCTAAAAGCAACAGGAGTAGCAATCACGATAGTTAGAAAGACAAGTATTCCTGGTGATAGAAGTAATAAAAATCGATATTTTTTTTGTGATAGTAGAAGAAAGACACTAAAAATAAGTAACCAAAATAGTGTACCAGAACCAAAAAAATTTCGTGCGTCAATCAATTTTGTTGTACCTGAGATACCTGTAAAACGCTCAATTAAATTGCTTTGAGTGATACCATAATTATTAGTGTTAACTCGAATATCAAGAAAACCATAATCATTTTTTACGCCAGGGATCCAAAAACCAAATGTTTCTAGAATATAAGCATCAGTGTAAATAGAAAAGTTTTTTGGTAAATTTCTCCCCCACAAAAGTAAGAATTCTTTATTGTGCTCATCTAAGAAAGTATTGTCGAAATTTTTATGCCATTTAATGGAATCTGCTAAGCTTGGTGTATAAGCTTCATAGTCTTGTAGAGGTAGGATTTTATCCATTAAGGCTAAATCATCTTTAGCTAAATCTCCATCCATAACGATTGCTCTGGTGACCTGTTGCATGGGCAGGCCTAATCGTTCAGCGGAAGCTGTTGGAACTGCATACCTAGTCATTAGTGGTTGAATAACTAAGATTGTGAGTAAAAAATAACCTACGATCACTTGGAAAAGGGGCTTGGTTTGTCGATCCTTGAGTGAGATACATAAAGCAGTAATCCCTGTCCCAATCACAACATACAATCCATTATTTCTTAGATAAGTGGTTAGTAAAGCAAATAAAATAATAACTAATTTTCTTGTAAAAGTTACTTTTTTTTCAACGATAAAATCAAACAATGTTAATGAGAATAATAAACAGGCAACAGCAAATAAAATATCTTTTTGCATATTTAATGAATAAATTGGAAAAACAGGTGCCAAAGCAAAGTAACTAGTTGCTAGAAGAATTACAAATTTATTAACTTTCTTCTTTAGTAGCCAACAGAGAGAATAACTGATGGTAGTTGCTAAAAGAATTGATTGCATAATTGAAAAAAGGAAGACGCCATGATTGATGCTCTTAGTAGGTAAATCATGAACAAAAAATTTTACGATCAATGTAAATAAAACAGGATGATGATTATTTATTGGTCGATCACCCATGGCTTGTGCGATTGAACTTAATGAATCAGGTAAAACTACACCAGGATATAAAGTTAATGCATAAGGACTCCAACAGACTAATAGGAGTAGCGTGAAGGAGATGAAGTATCTAGCATATGGAAAACTTTGAGTTTCAAATGTTTCCAGTTTAGCTTTTATTTTAGGTAATAAGATTTGTACATATTGTAAAATCAAAAAGAAATAGAATAGTATCGCAATAAAAAGAGCAAAATGAAAAATACCAAAAGAATCAATCGTTGTTTCGTGATAGTTTCCAGAGACTTTCTCAAAATGAATCCGATTTTTAGTCGTTAAAATCAGTGCAAAAATTATTGAAAAAAACACACTTAAAAAAACAAGTTCAGGTTGTTTAAATGAAAATAGCTGTTTTCCTTCTTGGATCAATGCGATTAGAAGTAATCCAACTAGGAAGATAATAATTACTGGATTCAGTGAACCAAAACTGTAAGCTGTTAAAAATGAAATGAAAAAAGTAGTCAAAAGCAATAGAAAATTAGAAAAAAGATGGGAGACATTTATTTTCATACTAACCTCCGCAAACTACTCTTCTTTTTGTTGTTCATGATAGACATGGTATAAATTCAATTCATATTCTTTTTTAGCATTAGATACAACAGTATCTAGAATTAAACCAGTAATCAAAGAAAGCATGGCCATTGTCATTAACCCAGTACTTAAAATAGCAGAAGGAATGCGATCGATGAATCCTGTTACCATAAATTCGCGGATAACTGGAACACCTACAAGTAAACCTAGTATGAAGAAAAGAATCGTCCAAATACCAAAGAAAAGTAATGGTTTGTAGTCTTTACACATTTTGATGATCATCATGATTACTTTAAAACCATCTGAAAAAGTATTTAATTTTGACTCACTACCTTCTGGGCGGTCTCGGTAGTCAATCGGTACTTCGACTAGCTTGAATTTTTTATCCAAAGCATGGATTGTTAATTCTGTTTCGATTTGAAAACCCGAACTCATAATTGGAAAACTCTTGACGAAAATTCGATTGAACCCACGATAGCCAGTCATAACATCTTTAATATCTGTTTTATACAATTTTGCAATCGAGTTTTTGACTAAGTTATTACCAAAATCATGAAAAGGTCGTTTATTTTCATCGAAATACGTACCGTTTGATAAACGGTCACCGATTACCATGTCAGCCTCACCTGAACGTAATTTTTCTAATAAACCGTGAACAGCTTCAGCTGGGTACGTATCATCGCCATCAACCATCAAGTAATAATCAGCATCAATATCAAAAAACATTTGACGAATCACGTTTCCCTTACCTTGACGTGGTTCTTTTTTGACGATAGCGCCACCTCGAACAGCAAGTTCATAAGTTTTGTCGGTTGAATTATTGTCATAAACATAAATATCTGCCTCAGGTAATTCCCGTTTGAAATCAGCAATAACTGTTGAAATCGTTGCTTCTTCATTGTAGCAGGGAATCAATACAGCAATTTTTTCACGTTGTTTCATGTTGCACTCTCCTTAATTTAAAAACTAGTTTAAGAATAACGTATATTAGCTTAGAATGCTAGTTAAGTTCAGAGATATAAAGGTCATTTTTGCTAAAAGCAAAGTTATTTTTTAATAAAACAACCCCCATTAGAAAAAGTGCAGATTTTCTTCTAATGGGGGTTGTTTTTTTGTCTTGAATATACACTTTAAGTGCAACAGTTGATTACAAAAAAAAAACTCATAGCTAAAATCCAGTTAAAATAGGTTTGTCTAGAACACTATTTGAAAGGAAAATAGCTATGAGCCACTATAACCATCTTACAATACTCGAGCGAGAAAACATATTTTTATTCTTCAATCAAGGAAAGTCTATACGTTTCATTGCTTCTCTTATGAAGCGTAGCCCTTCTACAATATCTAGAGAACTTAAACGTAATACAAAAAATACTACGTATTCTCCTGTGCTTGCTCAAACTATATATTCTTATAGAAAACAGAACTGTGGGCGAAAATTACTCTTGTCTAACAACAGGGTCTGGACTGTCGTTCGAAGATTATTTGTAGAAGAACAATGGTCTCCTGAAGAAATTTCTCATCGTTTAAAAAGTGAACGAACTGGTATTGCTATAAGCTACACGACAATTTATCGTGGTATTTATAATGGACTTTTTGAAACAGAGCCTCTAAGCCATGGAAATCGAGGATTGGTTCGTTCACTTAGACGCCGCGGAAAAACAAGACATGCCAAACATCATGTTGAGAGAAGAGAAAAAATCCAGATATCCAACACGATTCATGAACGACCCGATTCTGCCAACGACCACTCTGAAATTGGTCATTGGGAGGCAGATACAGTAGCTGGGAAGACGGGTGGTGCTTGCCTAGTTACATTGACTGACCGTAGGTCGAGATATCTATTAGGTGGAAAAATTGAGAAGAAACTATCCCTATTTGTTAAGGACACGTTCATTGAATTATTTTCCTCTATCCATCCTAGTCGAGTGAAATCAATCACTCCTGATCGTGGAAAAGAGTTTTCAAAACATTCAGAAATCACGAAAGCTCTTAATGGTGTTCCTTTCTATTTTCCTGATCCGCATGCGCCTTGGCAACGAGGGACAAATGAGAACACCAATGGTTTACTCAGAGAGTATTTACCAAAAAATAAAGAGATGGATAGTGTTACTGATGAAACAATTGATCAATATATTCTTAAATTAAATTTACGGCCAAGAAAATGTTTACACTGGAAAACACCCTACGAAATATTTTTTGGAGTAACGTTGCACTTTATTTGACAATTCAAGGTATTAAAAAGAGGATTCATACTTCTCTCGGGAAATATCTAACACAGTTCCAGTATAAGCATCAGCTAAAAACTCATAGTAGACGATTTCGCCATCTTCCATTCGAGAAATTCCCCCGCGATAACCATTTGAATGGATAGCAAATTTTCTGATTGGTTCTTTTTCAAAAGAAATCCATGAACCTTCGATAGAACCTTCTTTTAAAAAGGCATTTTTAATTTTGGAAAGGACTTGATCAGCGGTCAATGATTTTTTGCGATGATACCAGACTGTCGAAGCAACGCCAGTCAAGAGACCAAGGCCAACACCAAGCGCTAGTCCGCCTTTAAAATAATTGTAGTCTTTTTCTTTGGACATTCAGGTAACCCTCCTTCTTTGACTTCATGTATCTGGGTTTATTCTACCATACTCTCTGTTTTTCTCAGAAATAAATAACCAAACTTTAGCAAAATAAGTTATAATGAAAACGTCGATTTATTCGGAGAAAACTTTTTTTGAATGGATCAAATAAAAGTCTGAGAGGAGTTTAGTCTGAAATTTAGACGATGTATTATGGAAGAAAAAACATTTCAACGTATTAAAGAATTAACAGAGTTACAAGGAACAAGCGGATTTGAACAAGATATTCGTGCATACATGGAAGGCCACATGGAACCATTAGTTGATGAGTTACAATTAGATGGTCTTGGTGGCATTTTTGGGTTACGTAACCATGAAGATGCAGATGCACCACGAGTAATGGTTGCGGCACACATGGATGAAGTTGGGTTTATGCTAACTCAAATCCAAGATAATGGTTTATTTAAAGTAGTTCCTTTAGGTGGCTGGAATCCTTACGTTGTTTCAGCACAACGTTTTACTTTGAAGACATCATCTGGTAAAAACTATCCTTGTATTTCTTCATCTGTTCCACCACATTTGTTACGTGGAACAAGCGGTCAAAAATCAGTTGAAGTAACAGATATTTTATTTGATGCAGGATTTGAATCACGTGAAGAAGCCATAAGCTATGGCGTTTTACCTGGTGATACAATCGTACCTTTTGCTGAAACAATCAAAACAGCAAATGGAAAAAATATCATTAGCAAATCTTGGGACAATCGTTATGGTTGTACAATGGTTTTAGAAGCACTAGAAGCGTTACAAAATGAAAAATTAGGGCACACATTGATTGCAGGGGCAAACGTGCAAGAAGAAGTTGGCTTGCGTGGATCAAAAGCATCTGTCAATAAATTTAAACCTGATTTATTCTTTGCAGTAGATTGTTCTGCTGCAGATGATACTGTAACGAAAAAAGGAACATTTGGACACTTAGGTGAAGGCACTTTGATGCGTATCCAAGATCCGGGCTTGATCATGTTACCACGTTTGCGTGAATATTTATTAGATGTAGCAGAAACAAATAATATTCCATACCAATACTTCGTTTCAAAAGGTGGAACAGACGCAGGCGCTGCTCATACTCAAAATGAAGGAATCCCAAGTACAGTTATTGGAGTAGTTGGACGTTATATTCATACACATCAAACAATGTTTAGCATCAGCGACTTTGAAGCAGCAAGAGAAATGTTGATTCAAACATTGAAAGGCTTAGACAAATCAACAGTGAACACGATTGTTTACGGGAAATAATTGAAGCTTAAAATAAGAAATCTGATAAGATAGAAACTTTCTATTTTATCAGATTTTTTTATATCAGAATAAAAAACTTCAAACGTTTGTCACTTTGTGAGAAAGGTGTATAATTTAGGTAAAGAATGTGACAGTAGGAGGAACGAAAACGGATGATTATTCCAGAAAATTTAGAGGAATTAGCAGGCTATGTAGAAAAAGGAAAAAATGTTTTTTTCTTCACAGCTGATTGGTGTGGTGATTGTCGATTTATCAAACCACAAATGCCAGAAATTGAACAAGATTTTTCTGATTGGCGCTTCATTGAAGTCGATCGTGATAAATATATCGATCTTGCTGCAAGTTGGAGTATTTTTGGTATCCCTAGCTTTGTAGTCATTGAAGATGGTAAAGAATTAGGACGATTAGTTAATAAAAATCGTAAAACCAAGCAAGAGATTGAAGATTTCCTAAAAAGTGTCACAGTTGATTAGCATCTATTAGGAGGGGTCAAAATGGATCAAGAGTATAAAAATATTTTAGTAGGTATTGATGGTAGTGAACAAGCGAGTGCAGCATTTAAAAAAGCAGTAGAAGTCGCTCGTCGAAATAACGGGACAGTCTACGTTGCCAATGTGATTGACCAACAATTTTATAATTTTATGGGTTATGCACCAATGGATCAAAACTTGATCGATCAAGGAACAGAAAATGCCAAAGAAATGATTCAAAGTTGTAAAGACTATGGTAAATCTGTAAACTACACAAAAATTGAAGGAATTATTGCCTATGGCTCAGTCAAAGAAGCAATGGCTGTTAATTTACCAAAAAAATATCAGATTGATCTGATCATGGTTGGACAATCTGGCTTAAATGCTGTTGAACGTTTTATGACTGGTAGTGTGGCTAGCCACGTCATTCGTCGTGCACCTTGTGATGTTTTGATTGTGACAGAAACAAAAGAGGACGAGGAATAGAATCTTTGCTTTCTTTTAGTTAATAATTGTTGTAAAGTATTATGTTGAAAAGAAGTGGGTGGCAAACTCGAAAGTTGACTTTTGTCACTCCCTTTTTTTGGTCATTTTTCATGACACGAATGAAAAAAATCTCATGCAGGAGTATATTTTTTTTGTTAAGATAAACCTCAGCAAGAGATAATGGAGGAAAGAACATGATTTTTGCTTATAACAAAGCACATGTCGGAGATACCTTAATGGTAGTTGTAGCCGACGATAAAGGAACTGAGAACACGGTTGAACGAAAATGGAATGTAGCTCAAGTGAAAGATGCCTCTGGCCAAATCGTTGCTTGGAACTTTTTCCATATTTCTGATCATTTGACCATTGAAGGCAATGGTCAAGTAACAATTAATGAAGAACAATTAACGGAATTAAATCGTTTGATTAAAGAGGCTGGTTTTACTGAAACTTTGATTGCAGATAACGAACCTAAAATCGTTGTTGGTTATGTCAAAACGTGTGTTCCACATCCAGACTCTGATCATTTATCTATTACTGAAACAGAAGTTGATAATGGACATGTCTTACAAATCGTTTGTGGTGCGCCAAATATTGAAGCGGGTCAAAAAGTAGTTGTAGCAAAACCAGGTGCAATGATGCCTGATGGCTTGATGATTTGGCCAGGCTCATTACGTGGCGTAGAGAGCTATGGGATGATCTGCTCAGCTCGTGAATTGCATTTACCGGATGCACCAACAGAAAAAGGAATTTTAGTCTTACCAGAAGATGCAGTTGTTGGTGAAGCATTTCCTAAATAGAAATTAAATGAATAGAAAAAGGTGGGACAAAACGTGTTTCGTTTTGTCCCACCTTTTTTGTTCCACTTCATTACTCATTCGAATTATTTTGTTTCAATGAAGATTGATCGATTGTCAACTCTACCGTAGCAGTTTTTTCTTCAGATCCTCGGTAATAAGTCACTTTGACACTGTCGCCGACTTTTTTCTTGTAAAGTGCAGTTTGTAACTCAACACCAGAAGAAACTTCGGTATCATCAATCTTAGTGATAACATCGTATTGTTTCAATCCCGCCTTTTCAGCAGGAGTAGCTGCTTGAACATTGGTTACAATGACACCATTTGTTACAGAAGTTGGAATCTTCAAGACTTGTTCTTGTTGTTGTGTAGAAACAGCAGATAAATCGACCATCGTAATTCCAAGAGCTGGACGGGTTACTTTTCCGTCTTTTTCTAATTGATTGATTACATTTACTACATCATTACTTGGAATTGCAAAACCCATTCCTTCCACATTCACATCAGAGGAAGATTCTGAGGTACTAGCAATCTTACTTGAATTGATTCCGATTACTTGTCCTTCAATGTTTACTAATGGGCCACCTGAATTACCAGGATTGATTGCAGCATCTGTTTGGATTGCGTTGATGTTGACTGTTTCGTTTGATTCATTCGTACTAGTTACTTGACGATTTAAAGAAGACACGATACCTGAAGTTACTGAGTTAGCATAAGCTGAGCCTAATGGTGAGCCAATCGCAATAGCAGGTTCACCAACTTTTAAGGATTCAGAGTCGCCAAATGAAGCGACTGTGTCGACTTTGTCAGCACTGATTTTTAATACAGCTAAGTCAGAGTAGGCGTCTGTTCCAACTAGTTCAGCCTTCACTTTACTGCCATCTTTCAGTAAAACTTCCAAGCCTTGTTGCCCATCAACCACGTGATTATTTGTAACGATGTAGGCAGAGTCGCCATCTTTCTTATAAATGACACCACTGCCTTCACTATAAGCTTCTAAAGCTTCATCAGAGCTGCTTTGTTCCTGTTGTCCAAAGAGCTGACCGAATTCACTTGATTGATTTTGATTTTGTAAATTGATTACTGAAACAACAGCGCCTTGTACTTTATCAACAGCGCTAGTAATATCTGATTCAACGTTTACTTTGACATTCTCAACGACTGTCTCACCAGCAGAATTTTGATTTCCACTTGCGCTTGTCGAAGAAGTTGTAAAAGACGATCCCATAGCGACGTAAAAAATTCCTGCAGTAATCAATCCACCAAGGACGCCACCAACAAGTCCGAGGCCTAACTTCTTCCAAAATCCATACTTATTTTTTTTCATTTTAGGTGTCACATCTTTTTTATCCATGTGTTTCCTCCTCCGTTCACTTTTTTATCTATCATTAGTATAGACTCATTTGATAAATTTAGTCTACTTTTAGACTGTGAACTTTTTATGAAAAACTTTAGGAAAAATATCTGTTTTCAGATGAAAAAATCGCGTTTTAGTTTTCCACAGTATCTGTGTAAAACTTTTTCATTTTATTGAGGAAAACTCAGATAAAAAAGTTATCCACAGGTTGTTGATAAAGGGGATAAAAAAGGTGGAAACATATGTTTGTATAAGAAATAGTGATAAAATAAGGAAAAAAAGCGCAGTTTCTGTGGATAAACCTGTGGATGTTGTGCATAAGTATGTGTGTAAAACTTTTCCACTTGTGCTGAAGAAAAAAAGAAAGAAGCATGATAAACTAAGGTGAAGTGCTAATAGTAGCAATTTTGTGTTGATAAAGGAGTAGAACATGAATATTAAAATAATATCTGTTGGGAAATTAAAAGAAAAGTATCTCATTCAAGGAATCAACGAATATGTAAAACGTCTTGGTGCTTATGCAAAAATGGAATTGATTGAAGTACCTGATGAAAAAGCACCAGAAAATTTAAGCGATGCACAGATGCAACAGGTTAAAGATAAGGAAGGCGAGCGTATTCTTTCAAAGATTAAGGAACATGATTATGTCTTTGCATTGGCAATTGAAGGGGAAAATCCAACGAGTGAAGCATTTGCAAAACAAATTGATCAGTTAGGTATTCAAGGGAAGAGTCATCTAACATTTGTGATTGGTGGGTCGCTTGGACTAAGCGAATCTGTCATGAAACGGAGCAATACGCAAATCTCATTTGGAAAAATGACTTATCCACATCAATTGATGCGCCTGATTTTAGTGGAGCAAATCTATCGTGTGTTTCGGATTAATGCTGGGGCACCTTATCATAAGTGATGCGATTGTTATCATTGATCCTAAAAATCTTAGCAAGACAAAAAGTACGTAAGAAAATAAAGACTAAATACTTCGGAGGAACAAATGAATAACAATGATAGGTTATTGCGATTGCGTTATGCGATTGATTTGAAAGATACGGATTTGATTAAAGCTTTTGAGCTAGGCGGTGTACCACTGACTAAAGAAGAAGCTCAGGCGGTACTGACCAAAGTACAGGATAAGAACAAAGATAATGCAGAAAATAATGTGTATGAAAAAACCATCAACAACCAAGTTTTTGACGCATTCCTAAATGGCCTGATTCTCTTGGCGCGTGGTATGCAAAAAGATAAGCCGATAGTAGACACGCCGCAAAAAAGCAAGGAAATCAAATATATCAACAATGTGTTGCTAAAAAAATTAAAAATCGCCTTGTCTATGACCACTGATGATATTTTAGACGTTTTTGCTGAGGCAGAAATCTATCCATCAAAAGGCGAAATCGGGGCATTTTTGAGAAAAGAAGGCCAACGAAATTTTAAGCCTTGCGGAGATAAATATATGCGTAATTTTCTCAAGGGGTTAGGAATTTATAATCGGAGAAAAGTATAAAGAAATTTCATGATAAATCAAAACAATGGTTGTTTCGATGAGAGCTAGTTTTTGTATGAGATTAAAATATTATCTTAATCGAGGAGCTGGATTGGTTCTATGAATGATGAATATAAGAATGATGAAGATAAGATGCTTTTTGAAGAGATAGAGAATCGATGTAGGCTCAATTTTGAGCTTCGGGGAAAGATGTCTTTAATACAACAAAAAAAGTATTTAGCGAATAAATCAGAGTTTACTCTGGGACATGTTGAAAAATTAATCTCGGATTGGATTAGTAGTAGAAGCGAATTTACAAAAATAAAACAGCCGATTAAATTTGATATGAAAAAACTTTTGTTAAATAAGAGTGCGATAGATAGTAGAGATCAATATATTAGAGCTAAAGGGCAAGAAATAATTGATTCATTAGGTGAAATGAGGTCATACAATTATTTGTATGTAACACATAGAGCTGATGGAATGGTCATTACTGTGGGGAAATCTTCTTCTAATGATATTTTTTTAGATGGAGATCTTTTTTATCAACTCAATACAAATCACTTGTCTGGCACTGAAAATATAATTTTAAGGACGGAATATGGCAATGAAATATTTGCCAAATATGATGAGCTTTTAAAAAATTATTTGGACTGGGCTTGGATAATTCCGGTTGAGTCAGGAGATGCTAAGAAACTGGAGAGATTATTGGGCGATGAACTAATTAATAAAAAAGTACCAATTTTAAATTATTATTCCCATAGACAATAAAAGGCTATTTTTCATGATAATACTAGTTATAACTGTAAAAATGGAAGAAAATCTGGGAAAGAACTTTTTAAATAAGTGTATTGTTCGATGCTTAATAAATACTAAGCAATACCATCCGTCTGTGTTGCGCAACATCGTACTAAAATGAATAGTTTTTCACAAAAAGAAAATCATCTATCGAATGAATGGAAGGTTTTAGTATACACGAGGTTAATGCCCCACTCTTTTATAATCAGAGGAGTGAGGTTTTTTCTATGAATGTTTCTATTTTCTTATTGCTAGTCTAGTTTCTCTTACGATGAAATTGGGATTCTATTCCAGTTTTTATTGATTTGCTGATAAAATAACTTGAATGGTGGATATAAACATGATAAATAAGAGAAGAATAACAAAACAAGATTGTGAAATGATTCTCAAATGAGTATAATAGAAAGAAAAAGGAGGAAGAATCAATGAAAATAGCAATTGCAGGCGCTGGCGCAATGGGAAGTCGCTTTGGGTTAATGCTTCACCAAGGTGGGAACGAGGTATTATTAATCGATGGCTGGGCAGAACATGTCCAACAAATCAAAGAACATGGATTACAAGCAAATTTTAATGGTAAAGAGGTAGAAGCAAAACTACCAATCGTTCTTCAATCCGAAGTAGAAAAAGAAGATCAAGTTGATCTGATTATTCTATTTACCAAAGCGATGCAGCTGGAAAAAATGCTGCAGGATATCCAATCATTAATCAAAAAAGATACAGGGGTCTTATGTCTATTAAATGGTATCGGGCATGAAGATATTATTGAGAAATTTGTACCAATGGAAAATATCTATATTGGAAATACCATGTGGACGGCAGGTCTTGAAGGTCCTGGTCAGGTCAAATTATTTGGAAGTGGTTCAGTAGAATTACAAAATTTAGGTGATGGAAAAGAAGCAGCTGCAAAAAAATTAGCAGACAAATTGTCTGAATCAGGATTAAATGCTCATTTTTCTGATAATATTCACTATTCTATTTATCGCAAAGCATGTGTGAACGGAACAATGAACGGACTATGCACAATCTTAGACGTTAATATGGCTGAGCTAGGAAAAACATCGACTGCTCATAAAATGGTGGCGACGATTGTCAATGAGTTTGCCAAAGTAGCAGCAGTAGAGAAGATTGAACTAGATGTCCCAGAAGTCATTGCACATTGTGAATCTTGTTTTGACCCGGAAACAATTGGGTTACATTATCCTTCAATGTATCAAGACTTGATTAAGAACCATCGATTAACAGAAATCGATTATATCAATGGCGCAATTTCTAGAAAAGGGAAGAAATATGGTGTTGCGACGCCTTATTGTGATTTCTTGACTGAGCTTGTCCATGCAAAAGAAGATAGTTTGAACGTAAAATAAAGGAGAGATTGAATGGAAACTTCACAAAAAATATCACCGAAAATTTTTCTGAATAAAGTCCTCGCTGGTACAGCAACAGGAATCATTATTGGATTGATTCCTAATGCAGTATTAGGTGCCATTTTAAAATATTTTAGTGCGTATCCCTTTGCGGTAACAATCGCACAGTTAGCAGTTATTTTTCAACTAGCAACACCTTTGATCATTGGTGGTTTGATTGCCTTACAATTTGGATTTGATCCGATGAGAATGATGGTTGTAGCCGGAGCTTCTTTTGTTGGTTCTGGTGTAGTCAAATTCACACCTGATTTGGGTGAAACAGGTGTTTACGTTGGTGCTGGTACAGGCGATATTATTAATACGATGCTGACAGCGTCGATTGCTGTCGGGCTGATTTTACTGATTGGAAATAGTTTTGGGTCAGTGTCGATTGTGTTAACACCGATTGTTGTAGGTGTAGGTGCAGGTTTACTTGGTTTTTATTTATTCCCTTTTGTAACAGCAATTACTTCTGCAATTGGATCATTGATTAATAACTTCACTACCTTACAACCGCTGTTAATGTCTATCTTGATTGGTTGTTCCTTTGCCTTTTTGATTGTCTCTCCTATTTCAACAGTAGCAATCGGAATGGCAATCCAACTAGATGGTGTTTCTGCTGGTGCGGCTGCGATGGGCGTAGCTGCAACCACTTTTGTTTTAGTAGTGAACTCTTGGAAGGTTAATAAGTCAGGTGTGACAATTGCGATTGCTTTAGGCGCTATGAAGATGATGATGCCTAATCTATTTAGAAAACCTGTGATTCTTATTCCTTGTTTAGTTAGTGCAGTGATTACAGCTATTCCTGTCGCTCTATTTTCTATTTCAGGTACGCCTGCTTCTGCTGGTTTCGGCGTGGTCGGACTTGTTGGTCCGTTGGCTTCTTTAGATGCAGGGCTAAATGGCTTTCTTGTTGTTCTTTGTTGGTTAGTCATCCCTGTTTTTGCGGCACTAATTACTCAATTTTTATGCGAGAAAGTATTTAAACTGTATGATCGAGAAGAAGTCTTCAAATTTTTAGGCTAGTAGATTTTACTAAGAAATTTTCAATCAATGGATGCGTAAGTGAGATGTCAACAACATCTGACTTACGTTTTTTTGCCTTTTTGAGTAGGATTGATGCTGACAACTGAACTCTTCAGTGCCATTCGATTTTTTAAAATGTAGAAGAAACTCACCTTTATGTTATTGATTGTTCAAAAGGCAACTAGAATAAAAATATGTGTTAAAATGAGAAAAAATTTGATTGTTGGATGTATCGAATAATCACTAAAAAGTAGGGGAAGAAAATGATTTTTTTGCAAAAATATGGTTTTTATTTTTTATTATTAGGTGTGATTAGTGATTTATCGACACCGTATATCCTTGGCCTTTTTTATCCCAAACTGAATCAAATGACTACCGTAATTAGTGTGTTTGGTGACGTAGATAGTCCAGTCAGACGTGCTTTCTTGGTCTGGTCAGTTGTATCTGGACTTTTTTTTGTTCTTTCGTTGCCTGCGTTGTATCACCTATTTGTTGGAACATCAAAAACACTTGCAATACTTGCTGTTGCAACAGTTGGTTTATATGGGATAGGTGATTGTGTTTTTACTGGGTTATTCAGTATCAATACGAATGAAAGCTCTTGGAATCTATCGACTTGGATCCATAATATAGGTTCTGGGCTAGGCTATGCAGGCTTTCTACTTTTCCCATTGTTACTTGTTCTGCTTTATCGTCAAAGTGGTCAAGGTACGCTTAGCCATTTTTATCTTGTTTTAACAGTTATTAGTTTACTAATTGCAGGTCTTTACGGATTAGCACGGATTCCGTCGATTAGTCAGTTTGCCTTCTTTAAGCAATTGGGCTTCTTTCAACGCTTAAGTTTTTTCTTTAACTATTTGCCGATGATTTGTTTAAGTTTTTTTCAACTACGAAAGTAGAAAAAGCAGTGTGAAGTTGATTAAGTAAAAGAATTTCTCTATGGGTAACCATTCGTGTGGATGTGTTCGACTAAGAATAGAGATGAGGAGAGCGAAAAGCAAGTTAGTCTTAACTTGTTATGCGTTGTGCTAAATTTCAGGTAGTCATTTTTTGAATGAATAAGAAGAAAACTTGAAAGAGGGTGACTTCATGTTAGATGTGGAGCAGATGGAAATAGACCTTTATAATATTATTTTAAATCGAAATACAAGAGAATGGGAAAGAACACAATTTGAAGAGGCAAAAGAAGACCTAGCAAAAATGTCGATAAAGCAGGTGATAGAAAAACTAGAGGTCAACTTGCGTCCGCTAGCACTACGAGATAATTTGACACCAGATGCGATGGATTTTTATTTAAGAATCACAGGGGAGTCAGCGAGTGCAAAAGCTTATGATTATGCCAAACATAAGATAACTTCACCCTTATACCAAGAACGGGCGATTTTTGCCGGTGGCTGTTTCTGGTGTATGGTTGAGCCTTTTGAAACAAAACCAGGTGTAATCTCAGTGTTATCTGGTTATACAGGTGGAGAGACCAAAAAACCAAATTACGATCAAGTCAGTGGTGGATATACTGGGCATGTTGAAGCTGTTGAGATCATATTTGATACACGTCAAATAACCTATGAAGAGCTGTTGGAGATTTATTGGCAAATTTCAGACCCTACAGATGCCTTTGGTCAATTTCAAGATCGGGGGAAACAATATCGTTCAATTCTATTTGTTGTTAATGAAAAGCAAAGGCAATTGGCTGAAAAATCAAGAGAACAACTGATTCAATCTAACCGATTTAGCCGTCCTATCGTTACAGAGATTCGCCAAGCAAAGACTTTTTGGCCAGCTGAAAATCATCATCAACAATTTTATCAGAAGCAACCTAAAAGATATAAAAAGATCAAGCATTCGCATCAGCTTCATTTATTTTTTCAGCGACATAGATAGAGGAAGGTTGTGGCGCAAAGCGTTCAGCTCCGACAGAATAATGAGCAATTGACAAAAATAGCTTTTCATATTTTTGGACAGTTATGAATTATTTCGAGGAGTTGCTTTGGGAACACCGAGGAAAAGGTTGTGGCGCAAAGCGTTCAGCTCCGACAAAATAATGAGCAACTGACAAAAATAGCTTTTCATATTTTTGGACAGTTATGAATTATTTCGAAGAGTTGCTTTGGGAACACCGAGGAAAAGGTTGTGGCGCAAAGCATTCAGCTTCAAGTCGCAAGGAAACAGGAGGGATGACAAGTCTTTTGTCACAACTCCTGTTTTTTTACTAGCCTTTATTTCCATGTGAAAGAGAATTCGAATTGTAGAATCTTGATTTTTCTATGGAATTTTGTAGAGAATCATCTTGATAATTAATAGACACCTAATCGAATTCCACATTAATGATGAACTAAATTCCGTATGAAAGCGCAAACAATAACTATAAAATAAAAATGTATTCAGGAGGTGCTTATGTGAGTATCAAGTTAGACGATCGTCAAATGAGAATTTTAAATTTTCTATTGGAAAATGATCACACCACTTATCAAGAATTAGCTGAGCAACTTCAAGTTTCGACGAAAACAATTAGTAAAGCTATTGCTAATTTAAAAACTGTAGTTGAAAAGGAGATAAATCTACAAATTGTTGTTCAACCAAAAAAAGGTGTTTCGTTAGTAGGTGATAAAGAAGATTTAAGAAAACTACTGCCAGATTTTGAGATTACTAAAGTTGATACATCAGAAGATCGTATCACTTATGTCTTTGCTAAGTTACTGAATACAACTGGCTCTTTGAAAATACAAGATCTTGCAGATGAGCTTTTTGTTAGCAGATCAACGATGGAAAGTACGATCAAGGAAGTAAAAAAGAGAGTGATGAAGCACGGTATGGCAGTAATTTCTGACCGCAATGGATTGAAAATCAATGCGGGTGAGAAGGGCAAACGTAAGCTAATGTCAGAAGTATTGAATTATTATTGGGGTGGTTTTACGGCGTCTAGTAATAAATCAGATTTATTGGATTTGAATATTAATCTCTTGGGTGAAGCAAATAATTTTTTGGATAAAGAAATTTTGAAAAAAGTAGCAATGATTCTTAATCGCTTCATGGAAGAAACCCAGTTACAATTTACGGATTACGAATTTCAAACGCTAGCTATTCATCTAGCAATTGCGCTGGAACGAATTGATTCCAATAATTTTTTATTACAAGAAGGCGGGACAGAAAAAGAAATTTTAGAAAACACTAGCTACTTGATTGACATGTTAGAACAAGCCTTTCATTTTAACATTCCAAAGTATGAGCAAGAATATATTGATATTCATATCTCAGCGATCGAAAAAAATGCCATGAACCATAACTTGAGTGAGACCACTTTACCTAATCTTGATCTGGGAGAGCAACTTAAGCAACTGGTACTTGATGAGCTGAATGAGTTTCATGCAGATGCAGAGCTCATTAACAATCTTGTGCTTCATCTCAATGCAGCTGTTAAACGATTACGTTTAGGCGTGAACATCCATAATCCATATACAGAAAAAATTAAATCATCATTTAAACAAGCCTTCTTTCTTAGTGTCGATTTACTCGAAAAAATAGAAGAACAATTTTTGGTGAGGTTTGATGATGACGAAATTGCTTATGTGACACTTCATATCCAATCCTTTTTGGACAGGTACAGACCTAATAAATCTGAAGTGTTGTTAGTTTGCAGCAGTGGATATGGAACTTCAAAATTATTGGAACAACGAATCAATAGAAACTTTGCAGATTCGATAAAAATCAAAAAAGTCCTGAGCATCAATGAACTTCAGGAAGAACATATCACAGATGAATTAGTAATCAGTACGATTCCAATTAAGAACGCTAAATTTCCGGTAGTAGTCGTTAGCCCATTGATGCTTGAAACAGATATCAAAAGAGTTCAACGATACTTGAAAGTTTCATTAGATCCAGAAAGTACATTTTTCGCATTACTTGATAAGAAATTTTGCTTTTTTAGCAAACAAAAAGGGGATACACAGAAAAATGTTCTTAGAATGATTACTTGCACCCTTCAAGAAATGGGCTATGCGAAGATAGGTATCTTAGAAAGTGCAACCCGTAGAGAGCAGTTGTCTTCTACTGCACTAAATGATTTTGCAATGCCGCATGCGGAGATAGCCTATGTCAATGAACCTGTTATTAGCATCTATGTTAATCCACAAGGCATCGACTGGAACGGAACTGTTGTACATTCAGTGTTTTTCTTCGCGTTAAATGAGCAAGTAAAACCAGAATTAAATAGCTTGTATGAAACATTTAATGAAATTGTTTCGAATCAACAAGCCCTAACAACACTAAGAGCTAGTTCCTCTTTTGAAGAATTAGTAAAAATATTGAAAGAGGCGGTATAGATGATACGTGAAAAAATCGACGAACGAAATGTCGTATTAGACTTAGAGGCTGGCTCTAAAGAAGAAGTAGTAGATCAATTAGCAACGTTACTGACAACTAACGGGTTTGTCTCTGAAGTTAATCAATTTAAAAAAGATGTTTTTGAACGAGAAGAACATATGACAACTGGAATTGGTCACAACATAGCGATTCCGCACGGAAAAAGCCAAGCAGTGATTGATTCAACGGTTGCAGTTGCCAAACTAAAGAATGAAGTCGACTGGGGTTCATTGGACAATCAGCCAGTAAACATCGTTTTCTTATTAGCTATCAAAGAAGCTGATAAGGGAAACGAGCATTTACGTGTTCTTGCAGAGCTATCTGGGAAATTAATGGATGATGATTTTGTGAAGGAAATCAAAGAATCAAAAAATAAAGAGGAGTTAATCAAAGCATTGACTTTTTAACAATTGGAGGAGAAGGAATATGACAAAAATGGTTGCAGTAACAGCATGTATCGCAGGAATCGCGCACACTTATATGGCGAAAGCAAACTTGGAAAAATTTGCTAAGAAAAATGGTATTGAAATCAAAGTTGAAACACAAGGCGCAATGGGAATGGAAAATAAATTGTCTGAAGCAGAAATTGCCGACGCCGACGTAGTCATCTTTGCGGTAGATACGAATGTGGCAGAACGTAGCCGGTTTGACGGAAAAAAAATTCTTACCGTGAGCACTTCCGAAGTGGTAAAAGATGGAGAAGAAACAATCAAGGAAGCAATTGCACGAATCAATAACTAATAATTTTTTGGGGGTAGGATCAATGGATATCAAGAAACAGGGAAAAGAAATATTAAACCATTTCCAAAGTGGAGTTTCCTATATGATTCCACTAGTAGTAGCTGCAGGTTTGTTGACTTCAATTGCTGTAATATTTGGTGGAACCGGTGTTTGGGATCAGACGGATACTTTCTGGGGTGTCTTGCGAATGATTGGTCAAACAGGGTTACAATTTATTGTGCCAATGATTTCCGCCTATATCGCGTACTCGATTGCTGATCGTCCTGGTTTAGCACCTGCATTTATTACAGGTATGATGTGTCAAAACTTAGGAATGGGCTTTATTGGAGGGATGGTTGCTGGTTTAGCCTGTGGTTACTTAGCAAATGCGTTGAAAAAAGTGAAAGTTCCGATGCAAGTAATCAGTTTAAAATCAATCATGCTGATTCCTTTTGTAACAACTTTAGTAGTAGGGCTAGTTTTATGGTATGTATTAGCAGCACCAATTCAAGGAATGACAGCTGGCTTAACGGCTTGGTTAGAAGGGATGTCTGGTGTTAATGCAGCACTAATGTCCGCAATATTAGGTGCCATGATGGCCTTTGATATGGGTGGACCAATCAATAAAATTGCGTATGCTTTTGGTGTTGCATCATTTTCAAGTGGAAGTTTTGGACCAAGTACAGCAATGCTGTTAGCTATTGCAATTCCCCCATTTGGCATGTTTTTAGCAACTTTATTAAATAAAAAATTATATGATGATGCAGAACGTGATAACGCTAAGACTGCCATGATTATGGGATTAGTTGGTATTACAGAAGGAACGATTCCTTTTGCGGTGAAAGATCCATTACGTGTTATTCCAAGTATTGTAGTCGGAACTTCAATCGGCTGTGGATTGAGTGGTTTCTTTGGAATTACGCAAGAAACGATGCTTTCTACTTTCATGGCGATTCCATTTGTCACAAATATTCCATTATACCTAGTATCTATTGCAGTTGGCGGAATCATTACTGCGTTAATGGTAAATGCTTTGAAATCAATTAAATACAAGAAAGATCTAAAAACGACACAAGAAACATCAGTAGAATAAAGAAAGTAGGGTAATCGTAAATGGTAAAAGCACACGTTATTCAGCATACTCATTGGGATCGTGAATGGTATTTTACAAAAGAAGATGCCATCGTGTTATCCGATCAAGTATTTACTGAAGTTTTGGATGAGTTAGAGCGTAACCCAAACGTGAATTTTTGTTTGGATGGTCAAACATCTATTGTTGATGAATATGTAGAAATCAATCCAGAGAAACTAGAAACAATTCAACGATTAATGAAAGAAGGTCGGCTTTTTGTTGGCCCTTGGTACGCACAAACAGATGCTTTGTTAGTTGACGCAGAATCTATTTTACGTAATTTAATGATTGGCATCAGCGACACAATTAATAAATATGGTGAACCAATGATGGTAGGCTACTTACCAGATACCTTTGGATTTAATGCAAACTTACCAACATTGTTGCATCAAGCAGAAATTGATAATTTTATGTGCTGGCGGGGATTGAATTTTGAAACGATGGTATCGTCACCATATTTTATTTGGAAAGGTTTAGGGGATAAAATTGTTTATGCGATGAACTTCCCATACGGTTATATGACTGGCATGATGAATCTTGATGCCATTAATGATGTGCCGAAGTTTGTGAAAGATAAGTTGGATGTTGCTGTAGAAATGCTTCATACGCATGGGAACAATGAAGATATTTTGGTTCCAGCTGGTGTGGATCAAAAGTCAATGGTACTTAACTTTGACCAAATCATCAATGAAATGAATCATTCGAGTAAGTATGACAATGTAATTTCGGATTATCCTTCTTATGTGGAAGTCATTCGGAGTAAAAAAGACTTACCACAATATGAAGGAGAGTTGAGACAACCAGTTTATTCTCGGGTTCATCGTTCAATTGGTTCTGTTCGAACACAGATGAAATTAGCTAATTTTAAACTGGAGCAAAAGATTTTGAAACGAATTGAGCCATTGATGCTGATTGCTGAAAAAAATGGAATTCGTATCGGAAAAGGTTTACTACGCCGTCTATGGAAAAAGGTATTAGAAAATCAAGCGCATGACAGTATCGGCGGCTGTGTTTCTGATAATGTTATGGAGGACATCAACCATAGAATCAAAGAAGCTAATGAGATTGCAGATGGGATAGAAAATCTCATTGTCAAAAGAATTGCAGATGCTTTAGATTTAAATGCAAATCAAGTTTTGGTCTTCAATACGACAACTGCACAGTATCAAGGTCCTAAGACAGTTCATATTGTTGCTAATTCAAAAAAAATTCAATTCAAAGGAAGCTCTTATGCCATTGTTGAAAAAGAAATATTTTATCCTGAACGTCAGAATGCTTATCGGATGACCGCCATTGGCTATGAATATTTTGACGAACCAGCTTACTATGAGTTAGATGTCAAAATAGAAGTAGAAGTCCCCGCGTTAGGATACACAATTGTTGAATTCGAGGAGAGCGAAGAAGAATTAGAAGCAGCTGTGAAAATGAATAAGACAGAAATCAAAAATGATGCACTAACAATTACCTTCAGCAAAGGTTCTCTGAAACTGATAGCCGGGGACGTTGAATACCCTGATTTTATTCGTTTGGTTGATTCAGGGAATGCGGGTGACACTTATGATTATTCACCTCTTGAAGGAGATCACGAGGTACCGTTGAACTTCGACAAAGCAGAAGTGTTACTTGATTCTTCTAAAGAAACCTTGATTATTAATGGAAAGACTAAGCTACCGAAAAACTTGGAAGATCGACTAGCAAAACATCCAGAGGAAGCAGAAGTGGACTATCAAATTACTCTGAGCATTGGTGCTGGGGAAGTCGTGGAAGGTTCCATTAAAATAAAAAATACTATTTACTCACATCGTATTCGAATGGTAGTAAATGTATTGGATGACTCTGAAAAATCAATTGCCCAAATTCAAAATGGCTTTATCGAAAATAAACCGGACATTATTCCTGAAGATTGGCAAGAACGAATGGTTGAGAAGCCAGTGAATTTAGAAATTTTTGATAAAAGTGTGTCAGTTGTCAAGGATGATTCTTATCTAACTTTTTACGCAGATGGTTTGAAGGAATACGAACGGATTGGCCAAAAATTGTACATCACATTAATGGCAACAACTGGTGAACTTGGAAAGCCAAACCTTGCATGGCGTCCAGGGCGTGCTTCCGGAGATACGACTAATGAAGGACATATCATGATGCAAACACCATTAGCACAGGAAATAGGTGAATATCATTTTACTTTTGGATTTACGGTAAGTCAGGGTGCGTTTGATGAATGGAAAGTAGCCAAACTAACCGAGTCACGTTTAGATCAATCGATTTCCTATCAAAAGCAAAGTTTAAACGTCTTTATTCATCGGATAGACAATAAGATTTGGCCGTTGCAAAATGAATTAACTATTCCAACAGAATTTTCATTGGTTGAGTTTCCCGAAGAGCTACTCGTGTCAGCAATTTACCCCTCCTATTTTAATGAAGGCTATTATGTGGTTCGTTTTGCCAATCCAACAGCGAAGGAAGTGATTTTGCCAAAAGAAATTCTGGAAATGGGTGACGTGGTGAATGCTATTGAAAGAAAACAAGCGTCAACAACGATCCAACCTTATGACTATTTATCTCTTTTAATAACTATAGAAAAAACAACTAAAAAATAAGTAAACATCATTTAAAAATGAATGGCAACAAAGGACTCTGTGGGGATGACTGCAGAGTCCTTTTTTTGGTTTGTCTTTGTTCTTTTTCTCAGTCAGTTTTCTAGAAGACTGACTGAGAAAAAGATTGATATTCTTGAATTTTTCAGTATGGCTGAAAAATTATGCTGTTGAATAAACAAAAGCAAAAAACTATTGATATCTTAACCAATTAAAGCATTCCCAAAGAAAACATGCTAAAATCGAGACAGAAATGATTTTCGTGTGAGGTCTGATTGGAGAGAAAATAATGAACATTGAAAAATTTATTACGGCAAGAAAGGCTGCCAACTTATCTCAAAAAGAAGTGTCTGAAGGAATTTGTACACAAGCAACATTAAGTAAATTTGAGAACAATGGTCAAGTCCCTTCGTTAAAAATTTTAATTAAATTATGTAATCGAATCAATCTTCCGTTAGTTGAACTTTTTTCTTCGATGAACGTGATCAATACACAACTTGATGAACAGCTAGAAAAAGCAGAGTTTTCATTGATTACGAGTGAATATGAACAATTGACACAGATTTTAGCAGCCATTGATCCCAAGGTAATTGACGAGTCTGAGCTGATTGCACGTTACTACTATCTAAAAGGATTTGAAATGATTTTTACGAATGCACCAATTACGGATGTGTTGTTCCATTTTGATCAGTTGTTGATGGCAGAAACAGCCAACACGTTGTTTCGTTTATTGGCATATACAGGTATTGGAATGGTCTATGCTAGAGAAAAAGAGTTGGAAAAAGCAGAAGTTTATTTCAATCGAGTGTTTGAAAAAATTTATACGTATCCGATTCGTACAACAGAAGATATCTGGCGGGTGTTAAATATCGTCTTTCATTGTGGTGTTTTTTTTGCGCAAGACGGTGATTTGGAAACAAGTGATGCACTACTAAATTACGCAATCGATATTTGTTCGGATAACCATTTGACTTATTACTTAGCACGAGCTGCTGCCCAATTAGCGAAGAACGCACAGGCTAAAAATAAGTCGAAGGCAGAAGTGCTCGAATTGATTCAAGATGCACTAGCTTTTGCTAAAATTAATAAAAACAAAAAATTAATTGATGAATTAAATCGTATGAAAAAAAATGATACTATTGATTAACGAAGGAAAAAATACTTATTTTTGTTATGCTAACTTTGAAAAAATTCACCAAAGATGATTAGGGATAGACGGGTATGGCAGCAAGATAGAGTAATAAAATAAAGTCGTAATTCTCGTAAAATACGTTACAAAGCATGCTTGATCTCCGTTTGTCGTTGCAGTATTTATTTTAAGTAGGTTAACCATCAAATAGAAAACGATAGTTAGAGGGAAATAAGCAACACACAAAAATGTGTTGTTTGTTTCCCTTATTTGTTTTTTTGCAATATAAAATTTTATATTAAAATTACCTTATTATATAAAAAAATATATAAAATCGGTTGACAAATAAATCTAGCAGGCGTATCCTCTGATTGTGAAAACAGTAACAAAAATAAAAACTAATTACTCATGTAATCCGTAGTTCAAGTAAAGAAGGTACAAAAATGAATCAGGTGATCGAAGAAACGAAAATCTGGCAAATGATGGGGACAACAATTACATTACAAGTTGGGCATGAAGAGCCTAGTCGATTACTAGCAGAGTTAGGCGAATGGTTGCACGTTTATGAACATCGCTTCAGCGCACATGATGCAACATCTGAATTAATGGCCATCAATCAAGCTGCTGGACGACAAGCTGTGATTGTACATCCTGAACTTTTTGAGTTCATCAAATTAGGAAAAGCACATAGTTGTGCAAGAAATAGTTATCTGAATATTGCTATTGGTCCGGTTGTACAAAAATGGCATATTGGATTTGAAGATGCATTGGTTCCAACAAAAGCAGAGATAACTGAGTTACTTCTGCTAACGGATCCACACCAAATTCAATTAGATGAAAAAATGAAAACCGTTTTTTTAACCAAACCAGGAATGATGATTGACTTGGGGGCGTTAGCAAAAGGTTACATTGCAGATAAATTAATTACACATTGCCGAGAGCGAAATGCAGCGTTTGCTTTAGTTAACTTAGGAGGAAATATCGTTGTTTTTGGTGAATCACCAAGACGTTCGGATGGTGCTTGGCGTATTGGTTTGCGAAATCCTAAAGGTTCACATGAAGAATCGCTTGCGGTGGTTAAACTAAGCAACCAATCTTTAGTTACCTCTGGAATCTACGAACGTTATCTACAAAATGGTTCGTCAGTGTATCATCACATCATTGATCCGAAAACTGGCTTTCCAGTTAAAAATGACGTAGCAAGCCTGACGATTTTGTCTGATTCTTCTGTAGATGGAGAAATCTGGACTACACGTTTATTTGGAGCATCTTCTTTAGAAGTGTTGAAAGCGCTTGAAGAACAGCCGGGTATCGAGGGAGCAGTTGTAACAAAAGAGAATCAATTCTTGTATACAAAAGGATTTGAAAAAATTTAGTACGTGCGAACAGTCAGAAATCGATGTTAGAAAGGAAAGAGAATGAAGATGAAATTTATTGGATTAGTAGGAACAAATTCAACGCGGGCAACAAACCGTGAATTATTACAGTTTATGAAAAATTATTTTGTAAATGAGGCAGAAATCGAAATTGTCGAAATCAAGGAGCTGCCACTATTTAACAAACCTGAAAACACAGAACTACCAAATGTTGTTAAAGAAATTGCTGGAAAAATTGAACAAGCAGATGGCGTAATCATCAGCACACCAGAGTATGACCATGCGGTTCCTGCTTCATTGATTAACGCATTAAATTGGCTTTCATATGGTATTTTTCCGTTTGTGGATAAACCAGTGATGATTACCGGAGCGTCTTACGGCACGTTAGGTTCTTCACGCGCACAAGCACATTTGCGCCAAATATTGGATTCACCAGAGTTAAAGGCACGAATTATGCCAAGCTCAGAATTTTTATTGGGTCATTCACTCCAAGCCTTTGATGAGCAAGGACGACTCATTGATGAAGAACAAGTCGCAAAATTACGTGAACTATTCAAAGATTTCTTACTCTTTGTCACAATCACTAGTCAATTGCAACATGCGCACCAAGCAAATAAACGTGAAGCCGAAAACTTTTCATGGGAAACGATTTAATCGAGGGGAGCAAACAAAGATGAAATTAATAGGTATCGTCGGATCAGCAGCTGAACTTTCATATAACCGTAAATTATTAACATTTATCCAAAAACAATATCATGAACTATTTAATTTAGAAATCATTGAAATCAAAGATTTGCCTCTGTTCAATCAAGATGATGATCAAACAAATAGTCCTGCTATTCAACAGCTAAATCGCAAAATCTTAATGGCTGATGGGGTAATTATTGCTACGCCAGAACACAATCATACGGTTCCAGCAGGATTGAAAAGTGCACTTGAATGGCTATCATTTAAAATCCATCCACTTGAAAATAAACCTGTAATGGTTGTGGGTGCTTCTTACTACGATCAAGGAACTTCACGCGCGCAATTACACTTGCGCCAAATTTTGGACGCACCAGGCGTGAATGCATTAGTGATGCCCGGAAATGAATTTTTATTGGGAAAAGCAAAAGAAGCATTTGACCAAGAAGGTCGCTTGATTGATCCACGAACTGTTGACTTTTTAGGCAGTACATTAGCAAGTTTTGTAAAATTCATTAAAGTCGTGTCTACCTTAGCAGGGCCTAAAAAGCTTCCACCAGAAGATTTGCATGCGACAGGAACAATTGCTACGACAATACCCGATGTTGATATGTCAGATGATCATTGGTTGGAAAAAGCTTCTGAAGCAGTCGGTGCCGTTTCTGGAAATACTTACGTCAAATTAAATCGTGGGTTATTGACAGTGGATCAAATCAATTACTTTTTAGATTCGATGCCGATGGAATTAACTTTTGCAGATAATAATAACCAATTTTTATATTATAATTTGCGCCAAGAAGCGAAAGAGATGTTAGCTGCTCGTGTGCCCGGTCAGGTAGGGAATCCATTAGCCAACTGTCACCCAGAAAAATCGTATAAAAATGTAGAGTGGGTAATTCAACAACTGCGAAGCGGAGCAACAGATGCGGTACGTGTTCATGTACCAAAACAAGTGCCAGAAAAATATATTGTGCATAATTACCAAGCAATGCATGATGAAAATGGCGAGTATGCTGGAATCAATGAATACATTCTTGATTTCAAACCAATCATTGAGTGGTATTTACAACAAACGGGTCAACAACTTGTTGGAAATGAAGATGCGGTTTCAAGTGCATCTGTTCATGATGAAAAAACAGATGCAGTAACCAGCGCCAGCACACACGATGAAACTGCAGTAGATGCAGTTTCGAGTGCTTCTGTAAAATAAAAACAATAAAACAATCAGGACAGCGCTCAATTCGTTGTTTCTGATTGTTTTTTATTGGCGCGAAAAAGTTGTTAGTAGAAAACAGTTCCTTTTTTTAATATGAGCAATGATCTTTGGTATAATGAGCGATGAGTTAAGAAACGAAATTGCGTCATTCACAACGCATCATTCATAATAAGAGGAGCAGACACATGAGAAATATCAAACTAACAATTGAGTATGATGGACGTCGCTATCTTGGCTGGCAACGTCTTGGTGATTCAGATAAAACGATTCAAGGTAAAATTGAAGCTGTGTTAAAACAAATGACAGGTGAAACCATTGAGATTATTGGCTCAGGGCGTACAGACGCTGGTGCACATGCGAGAGGACAGATTGCTAATTTTAAGACAGAGTCAACAATGGATTGTTTGGCTATGTGTGAATTTTTGAATCGTTTCTTACCTGGTGATATTGTCGTTAAGAAGGTTGAAGAAGTGCCAGAAAGATTCCACGCTCGTTACAACGCAAGTGGGAAAAAGTACAGCTATTATGTTTGGAATAACCCAATTCCAACAGCTTTTGAACGTTATCACAGCTTTTATGTTCCACAAGAGTTAAATCTGGATGCGATGAACGAGGCTTGCAAACGATTAGTAGGTACACATGATTTTATTGGTTTTTCTGCCTTGAAAAAGAGCAAGAAATCTACAACAAGAACGGTTGAAAAAATTACGATTGAAAAAGATGGAAGTATGCTTCACTTTACTTTTGTTGGTAATGGTTTTTTATATAAAATGGTTCGAATTATGATGGGCACATTGTTAGAGATTGGTGCAGGAAAGATGCCAGTGGCTGCCATTGATGAGATTTTTGAACAAAAAGTGCGGAAAAGTGCGGGAGAAACAGTGCCAGCGCAAGGACTATTTCTTGATGAAGTGTATTACCACTAAATCCAAAGTAATTAAAGTAGCTGAAAAAGAAGAAATGAGCCTTTGGGTTTCATTTCTTCTTTTTGCAACTATTTTCAAAATGTAAAAATAGATTCATGATAACAAATCACAATCAAGTCGCTAAAAAGCTGTGCTACACTTTGGTTGAATAAAGATGAAAGGGGTTTCTTTTATGAAAAAGTTAGTTTGTGTATTGGCTGTGGTAAGTGTTGGATTGAGTTTAGAAAAAGTGGTAGCAGCAGAGGAACAAATTCCAGAAAAAAATGGATATACCCTAGATTTTCATGATGAATTTAATGGACCAACTTTGGATCAATCAAAATGGAGCGATAAGTATTTGGAACATTGGGCAGATAATCCGGATGATGCCAAAGCAAATTATCGTTTTGAAGAAGGAAAATTGATTGAGTCTATTCAACCAGATCAAAAAGCTTGGGCACCAACACTAGACAAGGATAATTATGGATACGGAACAACAGGTGTCAAATCCAGTGCAATTCAATCATTTAATAAAAACTGGATTCATAATTTTAGTGGCAGCAAGAAGCTAATGTCTCCTATCTCACCTGAAAATGAAATGTTGGGGGATGAGAAAACTGGTGGGTATGCGACAACGTATGGTTATTTTGAAATTCGAGCAAAATTATCAAATAGTAGTGGTGGCGGCCATCAGGCATGGTGGTTAGTTGGTATGCAAAATGACACGAATGATTGGGAAAATTCAAAAGAAACAGGCGAAATTGATATTATTGAAACTTTTTTTGATTACAGTAAAAATGTTCAGCGACCAGTTGGAACAAAGAACGTTACAGAAGACAATCGCCAGAAAGGCTTATGGCAAGTATGCACATATGGTTGGAATGATCCTTTCTTTTCAAGATCGTGGACAGATAGCACGACAGCAACAATTGGCGGTGCAGAAGCTGTTGTTCCAGGAGCAGTTGGAGTAGATAGCTTAACTAATGAATTTCATACGTATGGTATGGAATGGGAACCTGGTTCACTGAAATTTTATTTTGATGGTCAATTGTTCAGGACAATTAATCAAGCACCAGATTATCCAATGGGGATGATTTTAAATATATACACAGACGCAGGATCAGGAAAACACAATGAGGTCTATCCTAAAGAATGGGCGATTGATTATGTACGGGTTTATAAAAAAGATGCGGGCTATGATATACCAAAACAAGGAATTAAAAATCGTGAGACAGGTGAATTTCTTAGTTTGGCTACGGAATCAGACAAGGTGATTCTGTCTACGACAAACGAAAATCTTGAAAAGTGGCAAATGATTCCTAAAGGTGAGTATTTTTTGATTAAAAATGCAAGGACAAATGAGTTGTTACACAATGAGCACCAAAAAGGTTATGTAGAACACGGCGTAGTGCCAGAAACGTATTACAGTGCACAGTGGAAAAAAGAAACCGTCGGTAATTACACTCGGTTCGTGAATCGTTGGAAACCGACACAAGTAATCCATATAGAAAATAACCTAGGCTACCTTGAATGTAGTCCTATTCACACTGGCGCTTGGAGAAGTCAATGGGAAATGATTGACTAAAAAGACCAAAGGAAATTTTGTTTTTTCTACGGGAAACGGTGAGGCTTATAAAATAATAAATAATATCAGAAAAAGGACGCGAGGAATGTACCGCCCAAAAAAATAGATTAAAAATCTAATGTTTTGGAAGTGGGTACAAGATTAGCGTCCTTTTTTTGCATCGCTGATTGGTAAAAATCCATGCGTTGATTCAACAAGTGAATAGAAACAATAGCAAATTTAGTAGTGTTATCAATTGGCATAACGAGCAATCAGATACTCAATCAAATTTAAAGCATTACCGAAAAAATAATTCAGTTGTTGATTTTCTGGTCCAGAGTCAACAGTACCACTTTCGACTAGAAATGAGAGATCTCCTTTTTTGGCATAACTGCTGTTTTCGTTAGCCGTAATCGTGATAACATGTCCACCGTAATTTTTGCACTCGTTCATCTTGATTAAACCATTTTGATTTTCACCAGATTGAGAAAAAGTAATCAAGGTATGAGGGGTTTCGTCAGTAACGAGGCTAATTTCCACTCCCTCTAAGTCGATTGCATAAATTTTTTTTAGTAATAATTTTCGGTAAGTATAATCAACGAGGAACTGGCAAAATCCCTCGCCAAACAGATAAATCTTTCTCTCAGAAAAAGCTTCATTGAAGTAACAATCAATTTTTTCCCACCCATGATTAGTTGTCACAAAAGAAAGTTCTTCGATTTGATTGACTGAAGAGGCAGAAAACTTATTGGAAAGAAAAAAAATAAGTTCTTTGAAATTATTAAATCCTGCTCGTTTAGCTAGACGGCTGATTGATGAAGGCGAGGTGTAATTGATCTTGGCAATATTGCGAATATCTAAGTTTTCATCACTATGGATTGCTTCGACAATTTTTTCAATCATTCGTTCATCGTCTGAATGAAATGAGTTATTTGGGAATAAACGATTAAGATAATAAATTTTTGTCATTGAATAGTTCCTCTCTTGAAAATATTTTCAGTGTGTGAAAACGGAGCCAACCTGTTAAATAAGCATTGTATGCGCTTTATTAAGATACTATACTATGGCTATAAAGAAAGCAAATACAATTGTATGAATCTATTTTCTTTGATGAAAGAAGGTTAAGCATGAAAAAAGTAATTATCAATGCAGATGATTTTGGTTATTCTGCAGCTGTCAACGCAGGAATTATCAAAGCCTATCAAGATGGGGTATTAACTTCGACTACTTTGATGGCGAACATGTCAGGAAGAGACGGAGCGATTCAGCTTGCAAAAGAGAATCAGGGACTTGGCGTAGGTGGGCATCTTGTATTGACTTGCGGGCAACCATTGACACCTGCAACGTCATTAACAAATGAAGAAGGGCAATTTTATCATTTGGAAGATTATAAAAAAAATCGTCCGCTTATGAAAGAAGAAGAGATTTTCCATGAATGGTCAAGTCAAATCGATTACTTGTTGGAAAATGGTTTGAAACTAACCCATTTAGATAGCCATCATCATGTGCATACATTCCCAGAAAATTTAGCGATTACGCAACGAATTGCTGAAAAATACCAGCTATGTTTTCGAAACGCATTTGATTTGGAAAAACAAATCAACTTACCTTATCAAAAAAATATCAGTGGATTTCTTGATTTGATGAATTATCCTTCGATTCGTGATTTGAATCAATCATTTGCTGAAAATATGGCTGCTTGTTTGGCCGAGATCCAATCAGTAGTGGAACAAGTAGAAGATGATGAGGTGACTGAATTGATGGTTCATCCAGCATTTGTTGATGAGTCGTTATACTTTGGCTCAAGTTTTCATCTTCAACGAACCAAAGAAGTTGCCATTTTGTGTGCTGAACAATTAAAAAATTTATTGGATGAGCAAGAGATCACGTTGTGTAATTATCAAGAGATCTCAGCAGGTCACTTGATTGTCAATCATTAGCAAGTAGCTTAGTAGCATAAAGCCAAACTAAAAAAGGAGAAATAGAATGAAAGAGAAAGTTATGAAGTCGGCTAGTGTTTTTTCTAAAGCAATTATCCAACCAGTGATGTTCATGGCTGTTACAGGGATTATTTTGTCTGTCTGTGCAATCTTAAAACTTGAGATGATGCCAACTTTCACCAAAGATGTCGGGAATTTTGTATTTAATATTTTGTCTTCAGGTATGATTGGCCAGCTAAGTGCGATTTTTTGTGTGGGGATTGCTGCAGCTTTAGCAAAACCAAAGTTCAAAACGGATGCCGCCATTTTAGGAATTATTACTTACTTGCTTTTCTTATACGCAAATAATTCATGGTTAACAATAACTGATCGTTTGGCAACCGCAGGTGAACAAGGTCTTTATGGAACTGGTCAAGGAATGGTCTTCGGGATTCAAGTCACAGACATGGGTGTCTTTTTAGGAATCTCATTAGGAGTGATGGTTGGCTGGATGGTGAATCGATTTGGTGAGATTAAGTTGCACCGGTATCTTTCACCTTACTCTGGGACAAAGTCTGTTTACTTATTGATTGTCTTTGTTACGATTTTGTTTGCAATGGGTATTACTTATGTTTGGCCAATGATTAATTTCGGTGTTGAAAGCTTAGTTAAGGCAACAACAACTGCTGGCTCAGCCGGATTTTTCTTTTATGGTTTCTTAAATCGTTTATTGCTACCACTTGGATTACATCATTTCTTATGGATGCCGATTTTTTATACACCATTAGGGGGAAGCGCCGAAATTGCAGGTCAAGTTTATGAAGGAGCTTACAATATTTGGCTGGCAGAATTGGGGAATGCTAGTCAAATCACATCAATGCATCCATCTATTGGTTATCTATCTAATTTTGGTTCGATTTCATTGCCTATTGGGATTGCTTTTGCTATTTGGAAAACAGCTAGAATCGAGAATCGTAAAAAAGTTGCGGCTATTTTAATTCCAATGGTTACAACGGCATTTTTAGCGGGTGTGACTGAACCATTAGAATTTTTATTTTTATTCTTGTCACCTGTTTTATGGTTAGCACATTCAGTTGTTTACGGACTAAGCTTATTCTTTACAAATTTAGTGGGTATCAATATCCAATTTGATACAGGCATCAATATGATTATCAACAGCTTTGCATTTCCAAGTCGGCTAGGTCATCAGTACTTGATTCCAATTATGTTTCTTGCAACGGCTGTCTTAGAATATGTCGTATTTAAGCAATTGATTGTTCGTTTAGATATTCCGACTTTAGGACGCGAGAAAAGTGAAGCTCAACTTGCGGCACTTGATGAAACAGTTGTTACAACAGGTATCGATAGCGAATTTGAGCCGCAAACACAAACAATTGTTGCTGGTTTAGGCGGTGCGGAAAATATTGAAAGCATCGTTAACTGCTATACGCGTCTACGAGTAGATGTAAAAGATGAACAAAAAGTTGACATCGACTTACTGAAACAAAAAGTGAAGGCGTCAGGTATTGTGGATAAAGGAAAGCATATCCAGATTATTATTGGGATGGGTGTAGAAGAAGAACGGGAAAAAGTAGAAGCGTATCTGACTCATCTAAAAGAAATGAATAATTAAGATAAATGGAGGAAAAAAACAGTGGGAAATAAATTTGTAATGATTGGTGGAGGATCAACACAGTCACCAGGAATTTTAGAAGTTTTACGAAAACGTGCAGAAGAATTGAATCTAAGTGAATTAGTTTTATATGATATTGATGAAGAAAGAGTGTCACTACTTGGCCAATATACGAAAATGTACTATCAAGAACTAGGTTCAAAAGTGGCAGTTAGTTATACAACAAACATTGATGAAGCATTAGTTGATGCTGATTTCTTATTCATGCAAATTAGACCAGGCTTGAACAAACAACGTGCAATTGATGAAAAAATTTGTCTTAACAATGGTGTTGTTGGGCAAGAAACTTGTGGACTAGGTGGATTTTCATTTGCTATGCGTGTGATTCCAGCAGTGTTAGAAATTATTCGAAAGGTAAAAGAAATTTGTCCAAAGGCGTGGATTCTCAATTACACAAATCCAGAAGCCATTTTGTCAGAAGCAATCTATCGAGAATTTCCTGATGCAAATGTATTGTGTATTTGTGATATGCCGATTTCAATTGAAGGTGCGATAGCTAAATATTTCAATAAAGATTTACGTGACTTAACCTTTAAATATTTTGGAATGAATCATTTTGGTTGGTGGACGAATATTATTGATGAGACAGGAACAGACCTTTTACCAATCTTAAGAGAAGACGTTCTTTCTGGTAAAATCGATACATTATTACAATCAAATGATGAAACGAAAGAAGATCAATATTGGATCGATACCTATCGTCAGATGATTAGTTTATTCAAACGGTTCCCAGAATATTTCCCAAATTGCTACTTGCAGTATTATTTAACACCAGACGAAATGATTGTGCATGATGATCCTTCGTTTACTCGTGGCGATTACGTAATGCAAGGTCGTGAAAAACGAATTTACGAAGAATGTCGGCGTGTGATTGCTAATGGCAGTGCCAAAGATTCAAGCTTACACGCGGGTGTCCACGGAAATTATATTGTGGATATTGCCTATGCGATTATCCACAATACGCGCGAACGCTTTACGGTCAACAAAAAAAATCAGGGCTCAATCGCAAATTTTGATCCAGAAGCAGTAATCGAAGTTCCAGCATATGTGGGAAGTATGGGGGCAGAAACAATTACCGTCGGACACATACCAACTTTCCAAAAAGGACTGATGGAGATGCAAAAAGCTTACGAAAAAATGACAGTCGATGCAGCTTTGTCAGGTTCGTATCAAACAGCATTAGAAGCAGTTATGTTAAATAAAACAATTCCTAACTATACAGTGGGTAAAAAAGTTTTAGATGAGCTTCACGAAGCAAACAAAGAGTTCTGGCCAGAGTTAAGTTAAAGCAACTGTCAAACGCAAAAAATAAAAAAATAAAGAAAGCGGTTGACAAAATACTATTTGGTCTATACAATTTAATTGTTAACAATATTGATTTCATGTGACTAGATCATACTAGGCATGGAAAGATGACGTGGGAGAGCAATTTTCCAGGTGATTTTTCCATGCTTTTCTTTTGTCTGGAAATTCTTTAGGCCAAAAAATTTCTGGAAAATGATTGTTAGTTGTGAAATCAAAAACCTATTTCTGCAGAAAAGGAACTCATTATGAAAATCAAAAAAATCTTTAATCAAAATGCTGTGTTGGTAGACGATGACGGACAAGAAAAAGTTGCAATTGGAAAAGGAATCAGCTTTGAGAAGAAACGAAATGACCTTATTTTTATGAAGGACATCGAGCGCCTCTTTGTCATGGAACCGGAAGGACAACTTCGTTTGCAAAACTTATTGAATCAAATTGATGAAAAATATTTATTTGCAGCTGAGGAAATCATTCAGCATGCAGAAACGATTTTAATGGAGCCGTTGAATGAACATATTTTGATTGCATTAACAGACCATATCGCATTTGCTGCCGAAAATATGAAAAATGGTATCGTGATTCGTAACAAACTATTACGAGAAATCGAAGTTTTGTACGCTGAAGAATTTCAAATTGCACAATGGGCAGTAGAACATTTGACGAAAACGTTAGATGTGCCATTTACTTACGATCAGGCAGGCTATATTGCCATTCATATTCATTCGAGTCGCAGAAATCAATTGAACAATCATCGAAGTATTCGAGAGGTGACAATTATTTCAGATGTGATTCGTTTAATCGAAGCAGAGCTTGAGGTTGATTTGCATACGCAAGAGATGTCTTTGAGCTACACGCGTTTAGCAAATCACTTGAGATTATTATTACAACGTTATAAGAACCAGCAGTACGCTGTTTTGGATGAAGATATTTTAAAAATGGTCAAGAAAAAATATATAGCAAGTTATGAAATGACGAAAAAAATTCGTGTTTTATTACTTAAACAATATCAAATGTCGATTACGAGTGAGGAAATGGGATACTTAGCAATCCACATTGAACGCTTACGTAGCGCCGTTTGTGATTAAAAATTAGGGAGAGAAAAAGATGAAAGCTTATATGCAAAGAATGGGTCGCTCATTGATGTTGCCAGTTGCAACATTACCTGTAGCAGCTTTGTTCATGGGGATTGGTTATTGGATTGACCCAAGTGGTTGGGGTGGCAATAATATTTTGGCGGCTTTTTTAATTAAAGCTGGTAGTACGATTTTAGATAATTTAGGATTGTTGTTCGCGGTCGGCTTGGCATTAGGAATGTCGAAAGACAAAGATGGTTCTTCTGCTTTGGCAGGGTTGGTTGCTTTCTTGACACCGATGACTTTGGTAAGTAGTGCATCAGTTGCATTGTTCACAAAAGTTGATGTTGAACAAGTAAACATTGCGTTTGGCGCAATTAACAACAAAAATGTCTTTATTGGGATTTTGGCTGGGCTAGTTGCCGCAGCAATGTACAATCGTTTTAGTAAAGTAAAATTGCCAATGGCTTTATCTTTCTTTAGCGGGAAGCGCGCAGTTCCCATTGTAACTGCTGGTGTAATGACTTTGATTTCGGCATTATTGATTTTTATTTGGCCACCAGTTTACAATACGCTTGTTTCATTTGGTGAATTAATTTCTGGAATGGGAGCAGTCGGTGCTGGACTATATGGTTTCTTTAACCGTCTATTGATCCCAACAGGTTTGCATCATGCGTTGAACAATGTGTTCTGGTTCAACCTTGCAGGAATTGATGATATTGGTAAATTCTGGGCAAGTGAAGGAACAAAAGGAATTACAGGAATGTATCAAGCTGGGTTCTTCCCAGTAATGATGTTTGGATTGCCAGCAGGTGCGTTAGCCATTTATCAATGTGCTCGTCCAGAGAAGAAAAAACAAACAGCTTCATTGATGTTAGCAGCTGCATTTGCTTCATTCTTTACTGGTGTTACTGAACCACTAGAATTTTCATTTATGTTTGTTGCTTGGCCACTGTATGTTGTTCATGCAGCTTTAACAGGTATTTCAATGTTTGTAGCAGCACTTTTCCATTGGACAGCAGGATTTAACTTTAGTGCTGGTTTTATTGATTTCTTCTTGAGTTTACGCGTACCAATTGCGAATAAACCATACATGTTGATTTTACTAGGTTTGGTTATGGCTGTCGTTTACTATGTTACCTTTATGTTTGTTATCAAGAAATTTAACTTGATGACACCAGGCCGCGAAGAAGGTACAGGTGAAGAAACGCCTGATTTAGCAACTGGTAACGATAAGTTTTCTGCTTTAGCAGATAGCATCTATGCGGCTCTTGGTGGAGCAAGCAATGTGACATCAATTGATAACTGTACAACACGTCTTCGTTTACAAGTGAAAGATACAAAACAAGTTGATCAATCAAAAATCAAAGCAACTGGTGTTCCGGGATTGAAAGTAATTGATGATCAAAATATCCAAGTTATTGTTGGAACAGAGGTTCAATTTGTAGCAGATGAAATGAGTAAATTACATGGAAGTCCTGTCAGCCAATCAGCTGGGACAGTAGTAGTTACCGAAGAAATCAGCAAACCAGAAGGACCACAAACACAAGATGTATATGCTGTAGCTACTGGGAAAGTGATTCCAATCACTGAAGTCGGTGACGAAGTGTTCTCACAAAAAATGATGGGTGACGGTTTTGCAGTTATTCCTGAATCAGGCGAAATTTTTGCGCCAGTTGCTGGGAAAGTGACAAGTGTCTTTCCTACAAAACATGCGATTGGTTTAGTAACTGACTCTGGAATTGAAGTCTTAGTTCACATGGGAATCGATACTGTTCAATTAAATGGTGAACCATTCACTGTCTTTGTTAAAGAAGGACAACAAGTGGGACGTGGACAAATGCTTGCAAAAGTCAATCTAGCAAGTTTGAAGGCAAGTGGTAAAGAAGCTGACATGATCGTTGTCTTTACAAATCCAGATAAAATCGATACATTCTCAGTAACAACTGGCCAAGATGGTGAAGTGAACGAAATTATTGGGACGGTAACGAGTAAATAGAGGTTGTGGCGCAAAGCGGTTCGCTTCGAAAGAATAAAGAGCAACTGCCAAAAATAGTTTTTCATATTTTTGACCAGTTGTGAGTTATTTCGAGAAGTTGCTTTGGGAACACCGTGGATAAGGTTGTGGCGCAAAGCGTTTAGCTTCAAGCAATAAGAATGCTTTTCTAAAAATAGTTTTCCATATTTTAAGAAAAGAGGACTTATTGCCGAAGAAGTTGCTTTGGGAACACCGTAAATAGAGGTTGTGGCGCAAAACATTTAGCTCCGACTAGATAATGAGCAGGCACTCAAAGTAACTTCCAATGCTTTGTAGTAAATGTAAGTTATATCTATATAGAAGAGTCACTTTGAATCAACTCATGTAACTAAAAAAGGTTGCGACTTTTGTCGTAGCCTTTTTTTGATGAATAATAAAACGTGTGAATATTTGCTATACTAGAAGAAATAACTGGGAAAAATGAAAGATAGGTCTGCTTATCATGAGTTGTCATCATGTATGGATGAGGAGTTTTTTTATGAAAAAAAAGGAATTTATTGTTCAAGATTTGCTGAGTAAAATTTATCAAGAAGAGTTCAAGGATGGTAAGTTGCCTGCCCAACGAACACTCGCACAAAAATACCAAGTATCTCGTTTTACGATTCAACAAGCAATCAAAAGCTTAGAGGAGATTGGAATTGTGCGCGTCGTTCAAGGGTCAGGAATCTTTGTTCACGAAAAATGGGTTAAGAACCCATTGATATTTAATTCTTTGACACGCACGCCTTATGATCGAATAGAGTCTAAAATGTTGACGTTAGAAAAACGTTTAGCAAGTAGTGAAGAGTGTCAACTATTTCAATTAGAAGTTGGAGAAGAAATCTGGTCATTTTCGCGAATTCGATTAGTGAACTATAAAATTGAGCAACTAGAAAAATCATTGTTGCCAGTTAAATTGTTCCCTAAAGTAACAAAAGAAGTAGTCGAACATTCGATTCAACGCTTTGTTGAAAAAGAAGGGTACCGAATTTCACATTATATTAGTAACTACACACCAGTGACTTTAACAAAGGCACAATCAGAAGTTTTAATGGTTAGAAGAGGAACACCAGCAATGCAAATCAAAAATCGAGCTTTATTGGCTGATGGTCGGATTTTTGAATATAGTGAGATTACAGCTATTGATTACTCGGTTACCTATATTCGTCCATTTGATCGAATGATTCATCAATCAAGAATTGATTGATGAGCTAATGAGAAAGAGGCAAGGACAATCAGTTGAATTGTCTTTGCCTCTTAGTGTATATCTTGAATTTTTTTGTTGGTACTTGTTTTTTTCAAATCTAACCGCTTTATGCTGCAACCTTATTCACGGTGTTCCCAAAACAACTCTGACAAGATAGTTTGCATTCACTACAAAATATGAGAAGCTATTTTGAGTGCCTGCTTACTATCTTGTCGGAGCTGAGCGTTTTGCGCCACAACCTTTTCCTCGGTGTTCAAGAAGTAACTCCTTCCAAATAAGCCTAAATTACTCAAAAATTTGGGAAGCAATTTCTGGTAATTTTTTCTTATTTATTGGAGCTAAGCACTTCTCTCACAACCTTTCTCACGGCGTAACAATTGCCCCATCTGGCGTCCTACTTTGTGTCCATTCATGCGGTCGATAAACAACCGGAAATTCAGCCGCTAGTTCTTCATTAAATGTAACACCAATGCCGACTTCTTCAATTGGATAGAAGAAACCATTTTTAGGTTGAGGAATATGCCCAAAAAGCTGTTGTGTATTTTTTGGCACATCAATATTTTCTTGAATAGCAGCATTATGAAGATGAATATTTAAATGTGTATTTACAGCTAAGCCAATTGGTGTGATATCTGATGGAGTATGCCAAGCAATACGAATTCCCATTGCATCACAAAAATGAGCTAATTTTAGTGCAGGTGTAATTCCACCAATCTGAGAAACGTGTGCACGCAGATAGTCGATCATTCGATTTCGTACAAGTTCTTGCCACTCCATTGGATTATTAAATAGTTCCCCAGTAGCAATAGGTGTAGAAGCTTGATTTCTGAGTTGTGTAAGCCATTCATTTTGATTAGGAGGCAAAAGGTCTTCTAGGAAAAATAAATGATAAGGTTCAGCAGCCTTTGCAAAACGAATCGCCTGATTTGGATGAAGACGTTCATGAACATCATGAAGCATCTGAAATCGATGACCATATTTTTGTTGAATGGTAGCAAACATTTTTAGTGTGGTATCCATGTATTCTTCTTGATTGAAATAAGAACCAGCGATTGGATTTTCAGGTGTTTGCAAATTTTTTGGATTACCTCCATAAAAACCTAATTGGCAACGAATATACTGGTATCCATCAGACAAGAAACGATCGATTTCACTGAATAAATCGTCAATATTATCAGCAACTGCATGTGTGTATGCGGGAATTGCCGTGCGTGCTTTTCCGCCTAGTAGTTGATAGAGTGGCATATCTGCTAACTTTGCTTTGATATCCCATAAAGCCATGTCAACGCCTGAAATTGCATTATTAGTAATTGGACCATTTCGCCAATAAGAATTAACGTTCATCATTTGCCAAAGATCTTCAATTTGATTTGCATCTCGCCCTATAAGTAGAGGTTTGAGGTAGTCATCCACAACAGTTTTGACAGCTAGTGGGCGGAACTGAAAAGTACCACAACCTAAGCCAAAAACGCCCTTATTTGTTTCAACTTTGACCACTAATAAATTATGCCGATCTGGTTTGATCGCAAAACTTTTTATGTTCGTAATAATTGTTGGTGTCATTATATTCACTCCTATAGAAAATAATCTTGTGCT
The DNA here is from genome assembly GCF_040887505.1 of Enterococcus sp. C50. Classification (NCBI taxonomy): domain Bacteria; kingdom Bacillati; phylum Bacillota; class Bacilli; order Lactobacillales; family Enterococcaceae; genus Enterococcus; species Enterococcus sp. C50. Next base: position 45,255 of record NZ_JBFOFW010000007.1, read on the forward strand.
TCGTAGTTAGTAAAACATGTCATTTATAGCGCTGTCAATTTGGTCTAAAAAAAAGATCGTATAGCTTTAAAAATCAGTCCAATTATCATTTTTTTTGTTTGAAAATGTTGTTAAATAAAGTTTTTTGTTAGTTATTTGTATAATAGGACTGGTTTTACAACGAGATGTCTCCATGCTAATATAGCTCGTGTAAACGCAAACAAGGAGGAGCGGGAAATGAATCATAAAGAAACTTCACAAGCAATCATTGAAGCTGTTGGTGGAAAAGAGAATGTTAATAATGCTTGGCACTGTATGACACGCTTACGATTTAACTTAAAAAAAGTTGAAGCAGTTGATTATGAGGCGTTAGAAAAAATTCCACATGTGGTTGGGACAAAGTATCAGAGCGACCAACTACAAGTAGTTATTGGAACGGATGTCGCAGACTATTTTCGTCCATTGGCAAAGGAATTAGGGTTGGAGGAAACACGGATAGTTGATTCAGGTGAAAAGAAGGGACTTGTATCATTGTTTATGGATACGGTTTCTGGAGTTTTTGGTCCGCTGGTGCCGGCGATTGCTGGTGCTGGGATGATCAAGGGACTGATGGCTGGATTGGTAGCATTGAATGTACTTTCAAATCAAACAGATTCCTATTTGGTTATTGATATGATTGCAAGCGGTGTGTTTACTTTCTTGCCATTTTTTGTAGCAGCATCTGCTGCGAAAATTTTTCAAACGAATCAGTATTTAGCAATTGCGATTGCAGCAGCTATGCAATTTCCAACTATGACGGCAGCTGTTGCACAAGGAGAAGTCTCTCAATTCTTATTATTTGGCTTAGTTCCAGTTCCTGTATTTAATTATGCTGGAACAGTTATTCCAATTATTTTTGCCGTATTAGCATTAAGTTATATTTATCGTTGGGTCGACAAAGTTCTACCGCAAGTGTTACGAACTGTTTTCACGCCAACGTTGTCATTATTTATTGCAGGAATACTTTCGTTAACGGTCATTGGACCCATCAGTATTTTTCTAGGAAACTTATTGGCAAGTGGGGTAGAAGGGCTATTTGCAATATCACCGATCTTAGCTGGAATTGTCGTTGGCGCAATTCGCCCAATCGCGATATTTACGGGGCTTCATCATGCAATGACCCCGATTGCGTTACAAAATTTTGCAAATCAAGGCTATGATATGTTGATGCCAATGATGTTTATGGCGAACATGGCAATCACTGGTGCAACTGCAGCAATTTATACCAAGGTAACGACAAAAGAAGAAAAAACACTTGTCTTATCTTCAGCAATTTCAGGTATTTTAGGAATCACTGAACCAGCGCTATTTGGTATTTTATCGAAGTATAAGAAAGCTTTTGCTGCGGCTACGATTGGTAGTGCCTTAGCTTCAGCATTCATTAGCTTTTTTGGGGTTAGAATTTATGGTTATATTTTGTCGAGTATTTTTAGTTTGCCGGCCTACATTGGGCAATATTTTATTTTTGCAGTGCTAGGTATTTTGATTGCTTTAGTTTCTTCGTTTCTAGTGACATATCTACTTGTACCAAAAGAAGAAACAGAAGATTTTGTAACCAATGAAGTTGATTTACATGCGGTAGCCCAAGGTGCTTATGTACCTTTAGAGGATGTTCCCGATGAAGTATTCTCGACAAAAATGATGGGAGATGGATTTGCTATTGAGCCGATCAATGGTGAAATTTATGCGCCAGTATCCGGAGTTGTTACCACAATTTTTCCTTCTAAACATGCGATTGGAATCAAAACAACTAATGGCGTGGAAATTTTGGTTCATATGGGAATCGACACAGTTTCGTTGAATGGCGAAGGATTTGAGCTATTTGTTCAAGCTGGAGATAAAGTTTCAAGTAAAACAAAAATTGCAAAGATGGATTTAGATTATATTCGCACGCAAAAAAAATCAACAATAGTCATGGTCATCATCTTGAACATGGAGCGCGTAGTGACACTTCATGGTGAAAAAAGGTTGGATGGCACGCATCAATCTGGTGAATTGTTAGAAAAAGTTGTTTTGAATTAATCAATTTTATGCACGAAAAAGGATGAGGCAAAACGTTATTTCGTTTTGCTTCATCCTTTTTTCTCTGTTAAGTAAAAATTAGGCTTCGTAAGAACGGGTGAATAATTCAACGATGTCTGACTTTGTACCTTTGCGTGGATTTGAAAAGGCGTTGCCGTCTTTTAACGCATTTTCAGCCATCAATTCAAAATCTTTTGGGTCTGCCCCAATTGATTTGATATTTGTTGGGATACCAACATCTTCAGAAATTCTTTCGAGTGCATGAATTCCCTTTTCAGCTGCTTCCATTGGAGATAATCCAGTAATGTTTTCTCCTAAGAAAGTAGCAATATCAGCAAAGCGTTCTGGACTAGCAATCATATTCCAACGTTCAACAGTCGGCATTAACACAGCGCAGCAAACGCCATGTGGGGCATCATATTGACCACCTAATTGATGTGCCATCGCATGAACGTAACCTAGGTCGGCATTGTTGAATGCCATTCCGGCAAGTAAAGAAGCATAAGCCATATTGGTACGTGCTTCAACATCATGACCATTCGCAACTGCTCGACGTAAATATTGGCCAATCAATTTCATTCCTTGAATTGCTTGAGCATCTGTAATTGGATTACGATTTTCTGAAACGTAAGATTCTACACAGTGACACAAAGCGTCCATTCCAGTAGCTGCTGTTAATTTACTTGGAACATCAAGCATCAACAATGGATCATTGAAAGAAACTAAAGGTACATTTCGCCACGAAACAATGACAAATTTCAAATGTGTATCTTCGTTTGTTAGCACGGCATGTCGTGTAATTTCAGAAGCTGTTCCAGCGGTGGTATTCACGGCCATCAGTGGTGGTAATGGTTGGGTCAACGTTTCGATTCCAGCTAATTTTGCAAGATCTTCACCATTTGTCAGGGCAATCCCAATTCCTTTACCACAATCATGGGCAGAACCACCACCAACAGTGATGATACTATCACAATTATTTTCTTGATACATCGCAGCTCCGGCTTGAACGTTACGAATTTTAGGATTTGGCTCGACACCGTCAAAAATAGTATAAGAAATCCCAGCTAATCGTAAGCTTTCTTCTGTTTGTTTGACAGGTCCATCTTTTAAATGATGTAAAAAAGAATCAGTTACAATCAAAATATTGTTCATGCCTAACAATTTTGCACGTTCACCAATTTTGGCAATGACCCCAGGACCAAAGAAATTGACGCTAGGCATCATAAAATCATAATTTGTTTTCATGTCAGTTGCTTCTTTCTAGTTAAGATAAGGTAATAACGTTTGGAACAAAATAGCGCTGGAAGCAGCACCCGGATCAATATGGCCAATAGAACGCTCACCAAGGTAAGAAGCGCGTCCTTTTTTGGCTTGTAACTCTTTTGTATGTTCTTTGGCAGCTGTGATTTCTTCCACTGTTAAAGGTTGATTTTTTTTGAGTATTTCAGCTACAGGAGCCCAAACATCGACCATTGTTTTATCGTCTACATTGGCTTTTCCACGTAATTGGATCCCGTTCAATCCTTCTTGTATAAGTTCACCTAGCTGTTCTTCATTTGTAATGGCAGTAACTTCTTTTGTTGCTTTGGCAAAATTCATGAATGCCGTACCATACAACGGACCAGAAGCTCCACCAACTTTTGAAATCAAAGACATAGCTAAGATTTTAAATGTATCAGTAATGGTTTTTGGTTGTTGTGCAGCAAATGCTTCTTGATAAGCTGCCATGCCACGAGCCATATTGTTTCCATGGTCACCATCACCAATTGGCGTATCTAATTCACTAAGCATGTGTTTATTTTGTTCGATTTCTTGAGAAAAATCATTCAACCATGCTTGTATTTTTTCGACTGTTAAATCCATTGTCATTCTCCTTTAGTCAAACATTTTCTTAAGTTAGCCCCATGAAATGGTTGTAACTGGACTTGTTAAAGCTTCCGTCCAAGCTGGTGTCGTCAAATCAATTAATGTTAGAGAAAGACCTTGCATATCAATAGAGGTCATATAGTTCCCAACCTTGTGGAAATCAACGTCAATATCTTTAGCCGCAAGTAAAGTTAACACATCATTTATAAAGACAAATTGTTCCATTAAAGGAGTGCCACCCATACCATTGACCAAGACACCAACTTTTTTTGGCGTTTCTGGATAAGCCTGAACTAATTTTTCAACTAATTCTTGTGCTAATTGTTTTGAAGGTTGTAATTTTTCGCGACGATATCCTGGCTCTCCATGAATACCAACGCCGAATTCGATTTCATCTTCTGCTAAAGTAAAACCAGGTTTTCCAACTTCAGGGACAGTTGCCGCTGCTAAAGCAACGCCAATCGTTTTGGTTGCTTGGACAACCTTTTCACCGAGCTCTTTTAATTCTGCTAAAGAAGCGCCACTTCGTGCAGCATCACCTAAGATTTTATGAACAAGAACTGTTCCGGCAACACCACGCTTTCCAGCGGTATAAGTGCTGTCTTCTACAGCAATATCGTCATCAACAACAACGATTTCTGTTGGAATGTCGTTCATTTCGGCTAAGTCTTTTGCCATTTCAAAGTTCAAGATGTCACCAGTATAATTTTTAACAATCAATAAAACACCTTTGCCTTGGTTGGTTGCTTCGATAGCGCGTTCGATTTGATCTGGTGTAGGAGAAGTGAAGACATCACCTAAAACCGCTGCACTTAACATTCCGTCACCGACAAAACCAGCATGTGCAGGCTCATGTCCGCTTCCGCCACCAGAAACTAATCCGACTTGTGCATTCTCTGTTTGATTTTTAGCAATTACTCTGGAATCATCGACGCGATGAACAAGTGTTGAATAACTTTTTACCATTCCTTCAAGCATTTCTTCGATAATATTTTGTGGTTCATTAATGATTTTCTTCATTTTATTTCCAACCTTTCTTTGCTGCCTGCTTTGCTTCATTGACAATATGGTCGGGATCGTCAGAAACACTTGCTGTGATTCCAGCTGCGAATGCTCCTTCAACTAAGGGGGCATCAACTAACACATATTTTTCTTGTTGTTCTGGTTCTAATAAATCATATGCAAGTTCAGCACTTAAGACAGCACTGCCAAGATCAGCGAAGACAAAAAAGATATCACTATCAGTTGCTTCATTGATTGCATCTACAATTTTGGTTGGATCGCTACCTAATTCTCCGTCAGAAGTTCCACCCAGGGAAAAGAGCACGACATTCTCACTTTTGCCCATTTGCTCAATCATTTCTTTGAGCCCATCTGTAATCATTTGACTATGAGAAACGAGTAAGATACTTTTTTTCATTCCAAAAAACTCCTTTTTAGTTACGCATTCTATCTTTGTAGGCTTGTCCAATTCGATCAGCGACGATTAGAGCGTTTGCGACATCTTCGACAACAATTGGGAACGGCATTGAATGAATGGATTCTTCAGGAATGCAAGCGATTTTTGCTACTTCAAGTGCTTCTTCATAAGTAATGTGATCCACACCTAGATCAGCTAGCGTCAATGGCAATCCAACAGAAGCCATGAAGTCCATGACGTCATTCATTTCTTCCGTTTTTGCATCTTCCAGAACTAACTGAGTTAAGGTGGCAAAAGCAACTTTTTCACCATGAAGGTAACTATGTGCACCAGGTAAAACAGTCATTCCGTTATGAATGGCATGAGCTGCAGCTAAACCACCACTTTCAAATCCTAAACCAGATAACAAAATATTTGTTTCGACAATTTTACTCAATGATTCAGTCACTAAATTCGCATCACAAGCAATTTTTGCATTCAAGCCGTCTTCTTGTAAATGTTCCCAACATAATTTTGCCATCGCTAAGGCAGCATAAGTGCCACTAGCCGGAGGAGTTAATCCTTCTCTTGAACCCATTGGCAAACTTGCGTTAACGCGGGAATAAGAATCATGCGTTGCACGTGCTTCAAAATAAGTTGATAATGCGTCACCCATACCAGCAACCAAGAAACGAGTAGGTGCTTTTGCCACCACTTTTGTATCCACTAAGACAACGCTTGGACTTTGTTTAAAGTAAGCATAGTCGTCAAATGAACCGTCTTCATGGTACAAAACAGCCGAGTGAGAGGTTGGCGCATCTTGTGCTGCAATTGTTGGAACAATAATTAGTTTTTCACCCTCAGCTACAACTTTTGAAGCATCAATCGCTTTTCCGCCACCTAAACCAATAATGCAATCAGTGTGTTGTTCTTTAGCTACTTGTTGCAATCGTTTTGTTTCTGCTCGAGTGACTTCACCACTGAAACCGCCTTCAATAAATGATACGCCAAATTTCTCTGCGGTAGCATCTAGTTGTGGTCGAATACGATCCACATCAGCCGGGTTTGCAATCAGTAATGCAGAAGACCCAAAAGTCGATACGAAGTAACCTAAGTTCAGTAATTCATCTTCACCTTGTACATATTTGGTTGGTAAAATTAGTGCTTTTCTCATCAGTAGTTCCTCCTTGTTATCGTTTACTATTATAGCATAAAGCGTTATCATCAAAGAATCATTGAACTTTGATACCGCTTTCTTTCGAGAATGTGTTGAAGTATTTTGTGAAATAGGATTATTTTGTCATTTTTAGAAAATCGTCCTATACTACTAACTAGAGGTGAGAAAATGAGCACAACTTTATTTGATATCGAACAAGTTTTAGATTTAGATAAATGGGAAAAAGTTCAAGAAAGTCTAGCCCTCGCTACACATTTGGCCATTATTTTAGTAGATTATCGGGGTAGACCAATTACGAAACACAGCCAAGTTCAACCTTTTTGCCAGTTAGTACGTAATCACCCTGAATTGGCTGTTTATTGTGAAAAATGTGATTCAAGAGGAGGCCTGGAAGCTGTTCGAACAGGAGAGCCGTTTATTTACCGTTGTCATTTTAATATTGTTGATATGGCAATCCCAATTATGGTTGATAATCAATATGTTGGTGCAATCATGGCTGGAGAAGTTCTGCTAATAGATGGACAAGAAAAGTTAGAACAAGTTTTACAAGTAGAAGACCAAGAAAGATTGGAAGCATTTAAAGAAGAACATCACGAATTATTTGAACAATATCCCCAGTTTACCTTGGCTGATTTGCAGAGAACAGCTGTAATGTTAGAAAGTTTAAGCGAATACATCGTAACGGAAGCAATCAAAAAAGATTATTTAATCAAAGCGTATAAGCAGACACTCCGCATTTCAAAAAAAGCAGAAGTACCGGATCAATCAGTTGATTTAAAAACAGTGCAAGCAGACATTCGTCAATCTTTATTGGAAAACCAATTAGGGACAGAAAAAGATAGGTATCTAGCCAAAAATAAAATGCTGCAACCTGCAATTGATCTGATTTTTGCTAATAAAGGAAGTCATGTCGATCTAAATATGTTAGCCGATGTAACGAATTTGAGTCCAAGCTACTTAAGCCGACAGTTGAAAGAAGAGTTTGGAGAACCTTTCAGTCAAATTTATGCGAAATTAAAAATCTATTGGGCGGAACAATTATTGAGGACAACAGATTTAACAATCAGCGAAATTAGTGATCAATTAGGTTATGTTGAGGCCAGTTACTTTGTACGTTCATTCAAAAAAATCAAGGGAATCACACCATTGAATTACCGTAAGCGACACAAACATTTTCCGATGGATTGAAGCAAGTCGCGAATCAAGCACAAGAAAAAAGCAGTTGACATTCTTTTTTTTGAACGTTATGCTTTTTTTGTTAATTGAATATGTTTCTTCGGGGCAGGGTGTAATTCCCGACCGACGGTGACAAGTCTAACTTGAAGTCCGTGACCCGCAATAGTTTGCGGTTGATCTAGTGAAAATCTAGAACCGACAGTTAAAGTCTGGATGGGAGAAGAAAAACTTATCGAAAAAATGACGGGAAAAGTGTCCCTTTTTTTGTCGTGCTTCTTTGAGTTTATTTTGACTATGAGCCTCGTGTAATTACACGGGGCTTTTTTGTTTGGAAAGGAGGAATTCATTTGCATGAACGATTTATGAAAAAAGCGATTCTAGCAGCGGAAAAAGGGCGTGGGAAAACATTTACGAACCCTTTAGTCGGTGCAGTCATTGTGAAAGGCAATCAAGTCCTAGCAGTCGGCGCACATTTAGCATATGGCGATGCGCATGCGGAAAAAGTAGCAATTGATTATTTATGCGATACTCCCGAAAAACTACTCAATTCAACAATTTATGTCACTCTAGAACCTTGTGACCATCACGGAAAACAACCACCTTGTACAGAGGCAATTATTGCTGCTGGAATCAGGCAAGTAGTAGTCGGACAAGTAGACCCTAATCCTATAGTGTCTGGTCAGGGAATAAAAAAACTACGAGATCATGGGATTCATGTTTTAGTTGGTGTGTTAGAAGAAGAGGTTCGAAATTTAAACAGACATTACAATTATTTTTTTGAAAAGAAGCGGCCATTTGTTGCGCTAAAACAAGCAATATCATTAGATGGAAAGTTAGCATTATTGAACCAACGAACCAGATTAACAAGTGAATATGTGGTGCAAAAAGTTCGCGAAGAAAGGGCGAATTACCAAGCAATTTTGGTAGGAAGTCAAACTATTTTGACTGACAATCCCAAGTTAACAAGTACGATAAACGATTTTCCGTTTTATCGAGTAATCTTAGATCGACGAGGAAGGGTGTTCGAACACGAAAATCTTGCTGTTTTTCAAGATGAAACAGCGCCAGTTTTGATTTTTACAGAACAGTCTGAAATTTGTCGGACATTACCGAAACATGTTGAGGTAATTTATCTGCCGAAAGTTTTGATTTCCGAGGTATTAACAAAATTAGGAGAACGACTGATCCAATCTGTGTATGTTGAAGGTGGTGCAAAAATCCATGATGCTTTTTTGGCAAGTGCGTGTTGGGAAGAGCTGATTACTTATGTTGCACCTAAAATTTTAGGTGGTGATAGTGTTGCGAGTATGTCCTCTGGTCGACATGTTGAAAAAGTAACAGAATTGAACAATGTCACAGTCCAAGCGTTAGACAACACAATAAAAATCGTGGGGAGCAGAGTATAAAATGTTTACTGGATTGATTCAAGAGCAGGGAAAAGTGACTAAGATTACACGACATGGACACACAATCGAACTTACTTGCGAAGCGTCTGAACAATTGTTAGAAAATTATCGAATTGGAGACAGTATGGCTATCAATGGGACATGTCTAACGGCTATTGCAATCAACAATCAACGATTCTGTGTGGAAATGATGCCAGAAACGTATCAGCGAACGACTTTTTCGCAAATGAAAGTCGGAGATCCGGTCAATTTGGAACGCGCATTGCCTTATAACGGACGACTAGAAGGACACTTGGTAACCGGGCACGTAGATGGTACGACTCGTTTGCTACAAAAAAGAATGCAAGAAAATGCCTTTGTTTTTGTTTTCGGATTACCGGGTACTTTTAAAGGTGAAATTATCCCGCAAGGATCGATTGCAATCAATGGTGTTAGTTTAACTGTTACAGCAGTGACCGAGCAGACCTTTTCGGTTAGCTTGATTCCACACTCAAAAGAACAAACGAATTTAGGAAAACTGGTTCAAGGACAGTTGGTCAATATTGAAACTGACTTACTAGGCAAGTATGTAAAAGCACAAGGAATTCTTAAGTGGTGAAAGAAGGACAAGAGAGATGAACCATAAAAAAATTGAAGAAGCTTTACTAGAATTACGAAAAGGAAACTTAATTATCGTAGCAGATGATGAAAGTCGGGAGGCAGAAGGAGATTTAGTTGGGATTGCAAACTTAGTATCACCAGAAACAATTAATTTTATGACTAAATTTGCTCGAGGACTCATTTGTGCGCCAATCTCTCTTCAACGTGCCAAGCAGCTACAGTTAACGGAGATGGTCCAAAAAAATACCGATCCATTTGGTACGGCATTTACGATCAGTGTTGATTATGAAACAACGGTAACTGGTATTTCTGCTTACGATCGAGCAAAGACGATCAAAGCTTTAGGGCAAACAACAACGAAAGCTACGATGTTCCATCAACCAGGCCACATTTTTCCGTTGATAGGCAAGGAAGGCGGCGTCTTGAAGCGAAGAGGACACACGGAAGCTGCACTTGATTTAGCAAAATTAACCAATCAATCAGAAGCTGCCTATATATGTGAGATTTTAAATGAAGATGGAACAATGGCACGTTTGGAGCAACTAAAAGTTTTGGCGCATAGCTGGCAGATGCCACTTATTACTGTCGAAGAGTTGAAACAATATTTGGAAGAGCAACGACCAACTGTTCAACTACCTACAGCATACGGTGACTTTGAATTAACTTTGTTTGAGGACAACGCTGGTGAAGAACATTTATTGCTAACAAAAGGTGATGTGCGAAAGAGTGAAGAACCTTTACTCGTGCGTATTCATTCTGAATGTTTGACTGGCGATGTATTTGGTTCCCACCGTTGTGACTGTGGCGGCCAGCTTCATGAAGCTATGAGGATGATTTCGGAAAGAGGAACAGGCGCTATTCTTTATTTACGTCAAGAAGGCAGAGGCATTGGTTTAAAAAATAAATTATTGGCTTATCAACTACAAGAAACAGGTATTGATACTTATGATGCGAATCTTGCTTTAGGATTTGAGCCAGATGAGCGAACGTACCAATTTGCGGTAGAAATGTTAAAGAAAACGGGTATTCAGAGAATCGAATTATTGACGAATAATCCAGAAAAAGTGACACAGTTGATGGAACAAGGAATTGAGGTCGTTAAACGCGTGCCGCTTGAGATCCCGCCAGAAAAAGAAAACTATACGTATCTACAAACGAAAAAAACAAGATTTCATCACTTACTATCAATTTGAGAATGGAGAAAACAATGCATACTTTTGAAGGAAACTTTCATGGACAAACGAAAAAAATTGGGATTGTTATTGGACGATTTAACGAATTTATTACATCAAAACTACTAAGCGGGGCAATTGACAGCTTGGTTCGTCACGGCGTAGAAGAAGAAAATATTGATGTTTATTGGGTTCCAGGAGCCTTTGAAATTCCCTTTATGACCAAAAAAATCGTTGCAACGAATCAATATGATGGTGTGTTGACTCTTGGGGCGGTGATTCGTGGAGCAACGACTCATTACGAATTGGTTAGTAATGAAGTAGCAAAAGGTGTGGCACAAGTTGGTTTAGCATCAGAAATTCCAGTTATGTTTGGTGTTCTGACGACAGAAACAATTGAACAAGCAATTGAACGTTCAGGCACAAAAGCTGGAAATAATGGGGCAAACGTGGCACAAGGATTACTCGAGATGATTTCCTTAACGCAACAAATTAAGAACAACTGATTGCGGCTGTCTTAATTTGTTCGTTTACTTCATTAAAGAATAAAAAGAGCAAGGGTTGAACTTTTTACTGACTAGAAACAGTAGGAGGTTCAACCCTTGCTCTTGTATAAGTGATGCGTATTTGTAATAACAGAATTTTTCTTATTTTCGATAGAAAAATAAGGAAAATTGTATAACATTTGTAATAAAAACGAAAAACGGTTACATTTATCATTGACTTTTGAAGAAGTTACCGTTATGATGTTCACATAAAAGGCGTGTTACTGGTCCGACCAGGCATCAACCAGCATGTAATAGACTGTGGGAGCAGTGTATTAATGTTGGCTTTTTTATTGTCTTAGATTGGAGGTGGCGAGTTGGAGATCATCAAGAGTATCAACAACAATTTTGCATTAGCGATGAAAGATGGCAAAGAAGTTATTGTTGCAGAAGTGGGAATTGGCTTTGGAAAATTTCCTAAAACGATTGCAGAAGATGAAGTCGAAAAAGTATATCAATTAAATGATTCCAATTTAAATGGGATTAACTTGGCTCAGTTTCCGCTAGAAGTCATGAACTACTCTCATCAAATTGTCAAAAAAGCTGAGCAAGAACTCCAGTTACCAACGACAGATCTTTTGTTTTTAAATGTTGCGGATCACACGAACTACATGTTGCAACGTTTAGACCAAGGAATTTCTTTAAGTGCACCGTTTCGAATTGAAATCGAAAAGTTTTTCCCGAAAGAATTTGAGCTGGGAAATTGGGCGGTGAACTATTTGGCGGAAGAGACAGGTAAACAAATTCCTAGACAAGAAGCACACGCCTACGCCTTACATTTTATCAATAGTCAAGCAAGTCTTGGTGAGCGTGAAAAAGTAGATCCTTACATTAAAATTATCAGTGATGTGAACAATATTATTACGTATCATTTTCATAAAGAGTTCCCAGAAGATTCATTCTACTATTTACGTTTTGTGACGCATCTTAAATATTTTATTGCTAGGAAACTTAACCATGAGACAACTGAGTATCGAAAAAATGAATTGTATCAAACACTGCGTGCACAATATGTGCAAGAAGCGCAGTGCGTAAAGAAAATCGAGCATTATTTGCAGGAGTCTTACGGTTGGACGTTGGACGAAGAAGATTTGCTTTATCTGCTAATCCACATCAAAAAAATAAGTGAAATTTGAGTGTAACTGGTTCGACCAGGCATAACCAAAAAAACGACTCTCTTTTGATTGAAGAGGGCTAGTTTTTTTGGTTTTTTGTTTTTTACGAACAATTTTTAAGGAGGAAAAAGAAATGGACGATCGACAAAGAGCACAAGCAATTTTAGAAGCAGTGGGAGGAAAAGAAAATGTTTCATCACTAACACACTGCGCGACACGCCTACGTTTTTATTTAAACAATGGACAAAAAGTTGAAAAAGAAGAAATCAAAGAAGTACCTGGTGTGATTCAATATGTCGAGTCTGGTGGACAACATCAAGTAGTAATTGGAAGTGACGTGGTGGATGTCTTTGATGAATTAGTGAAACTATTACCAGAAGATGCGGAGAAACAAGTAAATGAGCCAAAAGAGAAACAAACATGGTACGATGAATTATTTGCGACAATTTCAGCTATCTTCACCCCATATATTGGTGTGTTGGCAGCAGCGGGGATTTTAAAAGGATTTTTGATTCCACTTTCCATGTACAATATTTTGCCGGCAGATAGTGGACTATATCAATTGTTAAGTATCTTAGCATCTGGTGTCTTCACATTATTACCCTTGTTTATCGCAGTAACAGCAGCCAATCGATTTAAGACAAATCAATTTATAGCGTTGGCAATCGCAGCGGCAATGATCTATCCATTAACAGATGCTAGTATTTTAGATAGTGCGTCATTGCTGGGATTAACGATTAGTTTCAAAACTTATGGTGGTGCTGTTGTTCCAACGATTTTAGCAATTTGGGCACAAAGCTATATCGAACGTGGTGTCAAAAAAGTTTTGCCTAAAGTCACTCACACAGTATTTGTTCCTTTCTTTACAATCATCATTACCGGAATTGCAGTCTTTGCTTTGATCGGTCCTTTAGGAAATGGAATCGCCAATTTGATTGGTACAGCATACTTTAGCGTGTATGCGTTTAGTCCGATTTTAGCGGGTGCATTATTAGGTGGCTTGTTCCAATTATTAGTGATGGTTGGTTTACATTGGGGAATTTTACCAATTGCGTTAATCAATATTCAAAACACTGGTGCAGATACGATTTTACCAATTGGTTCTAACGGTGTATTTGGTCAATTTGGTGCTGTAGTTGGCGCGTGGCTATTTTTAAGAAAAGGAAAAGATAAAGAAATTGCTGCCTCTGCTTCATTATCAGGCTTTTTTGGGATCACAGAGCCTGCCATTTATGGGATTAACTTGAAGTATAAAATGCCATTTATTATTGGTTCGATTTCTGCAGCACTTGGCGGCGCAATCAGTGGCTTTTTTGAAACCAAAGCTTATTCTTTTACCCCAGTAGCCAATATTTTTACATTCTCAATGTTTGTAGGACCTGGAAATAATTTTAGTGCACAATTATTAGCGAATGGTGTGTCATTCTTCGTGGCGCTAGTAGCTACTGCTTTGTGGATGCGTAAGCAAATGAAAACAGTCTCAATTAGTGAAGAAGAACAGAAAATAATTTCTGCAGAACCAGTTGCATCTACTAACTTAAGTGAAGCTAACTTAGTAGTAGCACCTTTAAATGGAGAGTACTTGCCGATTTCAGAAATCAATGATCCAGTATTTTCTTCAAAAAGCATGGGCGAAGGTTTTGCAATCAAACCAAGTGAGGGTACGGTATATGCACCTGTTAGCGGTGTTGTAGAGCTAGTGGCTCAAACAAAACATGCGATTGGGTTCACTGCTGATGATGGTAAGCAATTATTAATCCATATTGGTCTCAATACAGTAGAATTAAATGGAAAAGGTTTTTCTTGGCAGGTTAAACAAGGTGATCGAGTAACTGCAGGACAAGTCATTGGACAAGTGGATTTCAGTCAATTAGCTGATTACGATACGACAACAGCAGTCGTTTTAACAAACACACTTGATTATCCAGAAGTCAAGATTTCATTAACAGATAAAAATCATCTGATTCAAACGAAGTAAGTGAAAAGGAAGGCTGAATGATGAGAAAATTTATTTTAAATGCAGATGACTTAGGAATGTCAGAGGCTATTAATTTAGGAATTGCCAAAAGTGTGGAAGAAGGAATCGTTAGGAGTACTTCGTTAATGGTGAATATGCCTGAAGCTAAAGCTGGAGTTACGTTGATCCAAGCAATTGATCCAACGGTTGAAATCAATCTGCATATCAACTTTACTTTAGGAAAACCAGTGACAGATGCGAAAAAAATTCCTAGTTTAGTGGATGAAAAGGGGCTATTCCTCTCTTCAAGTCATTACAAAAATGGTGGAACGTTGACGTTTAACTATCATGAAATCAAACAAGAAATGGAAGCACAAATCTTACATTTTAAGGAATTACTTGGTGAATTCCCAGTGCATATGGAAACACATTCTGTTGGCGATCAAGCAGTTGGACAAGCTTTATTTGAATTGGCTGAAAAATATGGCATCCATGCCAATTTATTTTATGGATACCAACCACCAAAAAAATTGCCCTATCAACTGGCAGAAATTCCTGATTTTGATAAATTGATGACGGTCCTCAATCGTGGAACGAAGCTTAGTGACTTTGCAGACGATGCGTTTGGTTACCAAGCATTACCAGAAGAAACAGTGATTGAATTACATCTTCACCCTGGTTTCTTAGATCAATACGTTTTAGACCACAGCACATTAACCTTGCCACGTTGTCAAGATTTAGAAACATTGACTTCCTCTGAGTTAAAAAAATGGTTTGAAACAACAGAGTATCAAGTTGTTGATTTTGCCAGTTTAAAATAGAAAAAGAGAAGCTGGACAAAGCGTAGTTACGCGCTTTGTTCAGCTTCTCTTTTGATCTTTTGGACTAATGCTTTTAGAGCATCTAAACGAGTTGGTGTTAAAGAAGAGATCCGAATACATGTCTTACCCAAATTGCTTTTGCCAAAGATCTGAGCATATTGTTCAACCAATGGCGGTTCATTTTCATCAATGGGTACATAAATATTCACTGTTTTTGCGTATTGCTTGACTGCAATTAGTGGTGAAGCGGGTTCTTCTGGCGAATGTTGGATAAATAGCCAGCCAATGCCTGTGAACTTTCCAACAGTGAAGCTTTTGCCTGCTTGATTGGTTTCTTGTTCAATGAGTTGTTTGATCTGAGTATATGATTTTTCACTATTCACTAGATTCACCTCTTAGTTATTTCCTATTTTCTATCCACTTATTGTATCATGTTTATAAGGGAAAAGACTCATCGGAAGAACCAGATGAGCAAAGGAGCTTGTTATGAAAAAAAACTGGTTGGACAAGAAAAAGATTATTTTTTATTTAGTCTTTATTTTACTAGCAATTTCTACTATATATGCCATTATCATGATGATTCAAACGCCATCTGGAACATCGACAACTGAGTACGAACATGTCAAAAGTGATTATGTGTTGATGATTTTGCAATGTGTGGCAGGAATGATTATTATTTTTTTACCAAGGCAAGTAGAACAGAAATTTGATATTGAGATTCCTGATACGATGGAAATTCTTTTCTTTCTTTTTTTGTTTTGTGCAATTTATTTGGGTGAGGTACGCAATTTCTACTATAAAATACCATTTTGGGATATGATCTTACATGGATTTAGCGCGGCAATGCTGGGTTCGCTAGGATTTATTATTGTCGCTTATTTAAATCGAAGTAAACGAGTAGCGCTTCAATTAAGTCCATTTTTTATTAGCTTGTTTGCCTTTTGCTTTGCAACAACAGTCGGGTTGCTTTGGGAAGTCTACGAATTTTTAGCGGATCATTTATTAGGGACTAACATGCAAAAATTTATGACAGGCGAAGGCGAGATTTTAAGTGGGCATGAGGCACTGATTGATACGATGAAAGATTGCATCGTAAATATGCTTGGTGCTCTGGTCATAGTTAGCTGGGGATATATTCATTTAAAACATCAAGAAAAGCGATTAAGTAATCTTTCTCGAGTACATCAAAAAGTTGAGGAAAACAATTCAGAAAGACACAAGAAGGAAGAATAAAAAATGACTGATATATTTTTAGGTATTGACATCGGAACCACTGCAATCAAATTTGGTGCAATCGCTCAAGGAGAAACCATTTTTTATCATCGTGTACCATTGGAAACTTACAGCGAATCTGGGGGTGTCCGTTATCAAAAAGCTTCTGAAATTTTAGCGATTATCCAAAATGAATTGCGAGAAATACCTCGCTCATTAAAACAGCGAATCACAAAAATCAGTTTTAGCGTGGCGATGCACAGTTGTATGCCTGTGGTTGCTGGTGAATTTGAACAAGTCTTTATTTGGTCTGACACTCAAAGCAAAGAAGCGATAGCGGTCTTCAAGCAGGCGAATGAAGCCGAACGTTTTTATCAAAAAACAGGTACACCGATTCATGAAATGACACCTTTTGCCAAAATTCTCTATTTTAAGAAAAGAAAAATGTATCCTGAAAATACGAAATGGTTGGGTCTGAAGGAATTGCTCATGGGCTTTTTCACTGGTGTTTCAACAATTGATTTGTCTACGGCGTCTGCTACAGGTTTATTGAATTTAGCCAAACGTCAATGGGATAAAGAAATCTTAGATTACCTTGGTATCGGCACGGATCAATTAGGCCAGTTAGTAGAACCAACTACTTCATATTTAATCAAAAGAGAACTGGCTGACGAGCTACACTTTTTACCTGGCGTACAAGTTTTTGCAGGGGCAAGTGATGGTTGTTTAGCGGCTTATGGTGGTTATCTGGCAAACGGATTGTCAGCAAGTTTGACCATTGGTACGAGTGCTGCTGTTCGAGAAATAACTAGTACACCAGTTTTGGATTGGCAGCGTCAAAACTTTTGCTACTATCTAGCTGAAAATATTTATGTGATTGGTGCGCCATCAAATAACGGTGGGAAAGTACTTGAGTGGGCAAGCCAAGTCTTTGCAGATGACCCCGTACAATTCTATGAAAAGATTCCGGACTATTTAGCACAATCGCCAATCGGTGCCAAGGGATTACGTTTCTTCCCCTATATCAACGGTGAGCGAGCTCCACTTTGGAAAGCCAATCAAACAGCGGAATTTAAAGGTTTAACGATTCATCACCGCCGAGCTGAGATGGTTCGAGCAGTGATTGAAGGGGTACTGTTCAACGTTAAGCGACTCCATGAAATGGTGAATGAACCAAGTAACTTAGCAGTCAGTGGTGGTTTTTTTGAGTCAGCTGTTTTGTGCCAATTAACAGCAGATATCTTAGGAGCAGATTGTTGGTTGGCTGGTGAAAATGAACCGATTTATGGTTTGTATGGGTTAATTACTCAGGTAGCTTCAAAACAGTCGCCAATTCGTCTGCAGAAATGGTCGGCTAATCAAGAAAGCCATGCGGAGTTTCAACCAGTATTTCAGACTTACTTTGACTAACGTGTAGCTCAACGACGAAAATTGCGTGAGCTATATGCTGTTTCAAAGATGAGTCGTGTTTTGATTGTCTATTTCAGTCGGATTGACTTATTTTATGAATGACGACTGCCATTTTTGAGAAAAGTAGAACTGAAATTTTTTCAGTTTGAACAGATATGAGCGAGGGGAATTGTATGACTTTTTATAGCATCACCTATTTGGAAGCACAAACGAACTTAAATGATTATGTAAAATATTTTTTTATTTTTGGTTCATTGATTCTATTGGTCGTAGTTTTTAGTTTGTATTTACGACATCGAATTCAAACGAAGTATCGAGATCTTAGCATTATCTTTTTCTTATTCTTATTGTTTGTTTCTGGCGTTCAGTATTCGGATTATCAAGTGAACCAAAGTAGACACTCCCAATCTTCTCAAATGGTTAACCTAGTGGAACAAATTTCAAAAGAAAAAAACTTAGCGAAAGAAGAGATCTTGGTCAATTCCACACAACTGGCAGACGGAATCATTGTGAAAATCGCAGATGATTTTTATAAAGTCAACTTAAGCGGTGACCAGACATCTTATACGCTAGAACGAGCATATGTTACTAATCCAGAGATTAAAATCATCAATGAGTAAGGAGAAAAAATATGCAGTTTTATACACCAATTATTATTAAATTTGCGTTAGGTATCATTTGTTTGATTATTCAAATTAATTTGATGGGAAAAGGAAACTTGGCTCCTTCTTCAGCATTGGATCAGGTTCAAAATTATGTATTGGGTGGAATTATTGGCGGTGTTATCTATAATGACTCAATTACTGTATTGCAATTTGTACTGGTGCTGATTATCTGGACGTTACTAGTATTAGTTCTCAAATTTGCTAAAGAACACAACCGCTATGTGAAACGAGTGGTGGATGGTCGACCGATTACCTTGATTCAAAATGGTGTCGTTGATGTGAATGAATGTTTGAAAAATGGAATCTCAGCCAATGAATTGATGTTTAAGCTTCGAGCAAATGGCATTTACGAAGTAGAAAATGTAAAACGTGCTGTCTTGGAACAAAACGGCCAATTGACACTGATTGAATTTGGGGATGAAAACATCCGCTATCCAATTATCGTTGATGGTCAATCTAATGAAGATGTGTTGGAATTGATCAACAAAGATGAGGCTTGGTTAGAAGAGCAAATTCAACAAAATGGGTACCAGAAAATCAATGAAATCTATCTTGGAGAGTACTTGTCTGGAAAGTTAAATCTCTATGGCTATAAGAAATGAGTAGTGTACAATCAATTTAGTAATCAAAAATAATTAAAGTGTGAAGCAGTTGATCGAAAGAAAACTGTTTCACGCTCTTTTTTTGCACAGAAATCACGTATGAAACCGAAAACACTGCACACTAATAATAACTTGTGTATTTTTATTTATTAGTGTGCGCACGAACGGTTTGTGGCTGTAACCCTTGATAGAGTAGTGCTGTAAAGCGCTTTTATTTTTGGCACGGTACTTGCATTATATAAAAGTGTAAGTAAGAGAAAAGGATGTGTTCTAAATGGAAAAGAAAACAATTATGCTTGTCTGCTCAGCAGGAATGAGTACTAGTCTATTAGTAACGAAAATGCAAAAAGTGGCTGAAGAAAAAGGTGTAGAAGCAGATATCTTTGCTGTATCAGCATCTGATGCTGATCGTCATCTAGAAGATAAAAATGTAGACGTTTTACTTTTAGGCCCACAAGTTCGTTTTATGAAAAATCAATTTGAAGAAAAACTTGCACCAAAAGGAATTCCTTTAGACGTAATCAATATGCAAGACTACGGCATGATGAACGGTGCAAAAGTTTTAGAACAAGCGGAAAACTTAATTAATCAATAAAAACTTGAATAGAAAATAGAGGGGATGAAGAACAATGGAAGATCAAAAAAATCTTGAGGCAATCATGGGCTTGATCATGTTTGGCGGAAACGCAAAAAGCGATGCAATGGAAGCGATTGCTGCTGCAAAAAGTGGCGACTTTGAATTAGCAGATGCAAAAATCAAAGATGCAGAAGAATCTTTAGTGCAAGCACATCATTCACAAACAGAAATGCTTACACAAGAAGCACAAGGCAATCATGTGGACGTTACATTATTGACTGTTCATAGTCAAGATCACTTGATGACATCAATTGCATTTACTGATTTAGCAAAAGAAATTATTGATTTATACCGTCGAATCGACGCGTAAAGGGGTAAAAGAAAGAGGTAGGAAAGATGGATAGATTTGTTGCATTTATGGAGAAACATTTTATACCTGTAGCATCAAAAATTGGTGCTCAACGACATTTGGTTGCCATTCGTGATTCATTTATGGTAAGTATGCCGTTAATGATTCTAGGAGCGTTAGCAGTTATGATCAATAACTTGCCAATCCCTGGATTCCAAGAGTTGATGAATTCAATTTTTGGTGGAGAAGCATGGAAAGGTTTCGGTGGCGCAGCTTGGAACGGAACATTCGCAATCCTTTCAGTACTGATTGCTTTCTTGTTAGCTTATCATTTAGCGAATGGGTATAAAAAAGACGGTGTGTCTGCCGGTGTTATTTCATTAGGATCATTCTTCGCTTTAGGCGGAGCATTGGGCATGAGCTCAACTGGTTTATTTATTGCAATTATTGTTGGGATCGTCTCAACAGAAATTTTTGTTCGATTAAGTGGAAATGAAAAATTAATTATTAAAATGCCTGACGGTGTTCCGCCAGCAGTTGCAAAAGCATTTGCTTCATTATTACCTGCAATGATTACTATTTCATTCTTTGCACTAATTGCTGCAATCTTTGCTGCATTTGGCGTAGCTGATATTGTAGGTGCATTTTACACATTAGTTCAAGAACCATTTATGGGACTTGCAAACTCATATCCATCAGCATTATTATTAGCATTCATTACACCATTCTTATGGTTCTTCGGGTTACATGGGGCAAACATGGTTGACCCATTGATGCAAACAATCAATGCACCTGCAATCGAAGCAAATGTGAAAGCAATTGCTGCAGGACATGATGCACCTTTTATTGTTAATAAACCATTCTTTGATAGTTTCGTTAACTTAGGTGGTACAGGTGCTACATTAGGTTTGTTATTAGCTATTTACTTGGTTGGTCGTAAAAACAAACCTTATATGGTCGTAACAAACTTATCAATTGCACCAGGTATCTTTAATATCAATGAACCAACAATGTTTGGTTTACCAATCGTATTGAATCCGATTATGTTTATTCCGTTTATCTTGACTCCAATGATTTTAGTTAGTGTTGCTTACTTCGCCACACTAACAGGAATCGTTCCGGCAGCAACAGTTATGCCTCCATGGGTAACGCCACCAGTTATCGGTGGGATTTTGGCAACTAAGAGTATGGCAGGCGGAGTGTTAGCTGCGGTTAACTTGCTTCTTTCAGTCTTGATTTACTTGCCATTCGTAAAAGTTGCAACAGTACAAGAACAACGTAAAGTAGCGCAATAAAAAGAAAATTAGCTGTTCGGTTAAGAATGGACAAGCTTGAAAGCAGTGAGGTTGTGACGTTAGTCGCAACCTCTTTTTTGTGTCCGCTAATAGCTTGAAATAGTTCATAAAAAACAAATTAGTGTGTAATTAGCCACGTATTGTGAAAATAATACGTGTTAT
Source organism: Enterococcus sp. C50 (assembly GCF_040887505.1). Taxonomy (NCBI): domain Bacteria; kingdom Bacillati; phylum Bacillota; class Bacilli; order Lactobacillales; family Enterococcaceae; genus Enterococcus; species Enterococcus sp. C50. Next base: position 66,801 of record NZ_JBFOFW010000007.1, read on the forward strand.
AAAAAAGTTTTCGAAATTTTCTATCATTTTAATTTCATAAAAGGATAATTATTTATCGTTAGTATAAAGCCTTGATACATAGCTATTAACAAACAAAAAATTAAAAAACAATGAATTTTCATTTGTTTTAGATTAGAGAATAAAGTATAATCTAATTGTAAATATTAGATTACGGTTAGATTGATTGTTAGATAATGAACTTTTGATAAGTGGAAGGAAGGGTGATTGATAGTGAAAGTTGTTTCTAAGTGGATGATGCCTTTAATTGCAGTTGGGATGATTCTTGCACCTTATATCGAAACAGCTGTGAGTGCACAACAGGTATTTGCTGAAGCGCAGACAGCAGAGAAACAAACCGTGCAAGAAGAAGCAGAAATAGACTTGGAAGTGTTATTAGATGAAGATTACGCAAAGGTGGAAGGAGGTTATATTGAAAAAGAAAATGCCTTAGAATGGACGATTCAATTTGAAAAAAAGGCCAGCACGAATGAAGGACGGATTCGACTAGCAATTGATACAGCAGCTGCTGGAATTGGCACGGTAAAAAATGTTCGCGGACAGGGACTTTCTTCTTATGATTCAGAAGGTACAGATTTGAAGACAGAAGAAATTTCAGGTGAAACTTGGTATGTTGGAAAGGTTTATTCGACAGAAGCAAAGAGCGGGACGCTGACTTTCGAGACAGAAAAAGGGACAGAAATCACAGATGGGGAACTTCCCTTGCAAGTTGTCGTAGATGAAAAAGTGCAAGAAGAAAGCGCCGATGAAGAAGTAAAAGAAACAGATAAAGAAATAGAAACAAGTAAAACAGAAGACAACGCAACACAAAACACCACAGATGAAAGCGTCCAAAATGAAGATGCTGAAAAAACAAACACCACAGAACAACCCAACGAAACAAGTGAAGTAGAAAGTCAAGGAACACCATTGGTTAGAAATCAAAGTCCGCTGTTTGCGGGTATCCTTGAAAGACTTGGCCCCACAGCAACAAATGATCCTTACAAATATATTTATCCAACAGATGGAGATACACAACACCGTTACCCATATTTTGCAACAAATGATTATACGAAAGTATTAGCTGGTGGACAAGAATCTGCTACATATACTGGTGATAAGGGTGAACTATATGAGAATGGCAATGACGAACCAATTTCAGATGAAGAATATCAAAGTGGCGGAGCCAATTGGCGTAATTATAACTATGCAACTGACAATGGTTCAACAGCAGGAACTGGCGAAACAGATACACGCGCACCGACAGTTCAACTGTGGGGAAATGATCGAACATTTGCAAATAGTTATTTAGACTATAGTGGTGCTTATATTAAAAAATGGGTAGAACCTGTTTTGCAAGAAAGCACTAGTAGTGAGATAAACTCAGAAGACAATACCACGCTATACAACGTTTATCTTGATGTGATTGGTGGAGAAAACCGTGATGTTCACCCAGTTGATGTGGTTTTCGTATTAGACAAATCAGCAAGTATGAATGAAACCACGGGTACAAATAATAACCAATCAAAAAATAATGCTTTAGTAGAAGCCGTTGAAGAACTCAGTCAGAATCTACTGTCCAACCCAACAATGGATGCACGAATCGGAATGGTCAATTTTTATTCCAATGGCAAAGCGGGAATCAATTCGAATGTAACAGCAATGACAAATGATATTAGTAGGCTAACTAACCAAGCGAGTAACAATGCGCTATACAAACTACCCAGTGGCGGAACACCTCTTTCATTGGGACTAAGAAAAGGCTATGAAGTTTTATACGCAAATAACGGTGGTAACGAGAGAAATCCAGAAAAAATCTTAATCGTTATTGGAGATGGTATTCCAACGTATAGTTACGGACCAGTTAAAAGTAATGGTAATGTTATGTCAAGTAAGGTCGTCACGACAACAGTGAATAATATTGAACCTTTCAAAAATTTTGAAACCTATTCTGGAAATACATCAGGTGCAGGTTTTGTTGGACCTTTGACTTATCCAAGTGATTTTAATCGACCGTCTGGCGATCAATACACTGGTGGTGAGGTTAAAGATAATGAAAGTACATCGCTTTGGGTTGGTGATGGTTCAGCAAATAATTCGACAACTGGAGCTGCGAGTACAAAAGAAAAAAGTGCAGCAATTAATACAGTTGCTTATCATCACTGGTTAAAAAATAAGATGGCTGATCCACCGAATATTTTCACGATTGGTCTAGGAATTGATGGTTCTGTTAGTGGCCGTCAACGATTAGATGCGATTGGTCGGAATGTGTTACAAAATATTGCTGATTCCAAAGACGACGGGACCTCGTACTATTACAATGCAAGCAATAAACAAGATATTGTTACAGCGCTAGAATCGATTTCTTCAACATTTACAAAAACAATTCGTCAAGCAACTTTGTATGATGAAACTGGTTTTAATGTTTCCTTATTTAATGGCGGAACATCGGCTGAAATCAACTATTATCATCTTGATAATAACTCGGAAGGTAGCGTTCGCTATCAAGCACCGGAACTATGGGATGAGGAAAAGCATGGACAAAGGCCAGCTGATGTTGTAGCAATGCCGACTAGTTATCAAGGACGAGATAATCATGCCTATAAATTTTCACCAATTTCGTTGGGTGAAGGCGAAATGGTACGAATCAAGTATCAAGTGAAACTAGATGGTGGTGCCCAAGATGGGAATTTCTACACCGTCAATAACTTAGCTTATATCCAAAACCAAGAGGATTACGAGAATGATGTTGAGTCAGGGAAAATGTTTTTCCCAGCACCGTCGATTCGTTTTGAACATCCTGACCGTAATCTACAGATTAAGAAAACTGGAGAAGATGGACAGCCATTAGCAGGTGTGTTGTTTGGCTTATATGATGCAGATCCGAGCTTGTCTGAAGCTAATTTAATTGAGCAAAGTCGAACGACAGATAATGGACAAGCTATCTTTAATACGAAGATTGATGTACTAAGTGATGGAGAAGACGCTACTAGTGATGTTTATTGGGTGAAGGAAATTGACGGACCTGAAAGGTATGAACTAGTAGAAGACGCCTTGAAGTTCCAAATCAAAAAACATATCGCAAAACCTGGTGAATCATTAGGTCATTACGAATTAACTGTGGCAGGGACTTCAGGTAACCGAGTAAGCGAAATCAATGATACCGAAGGTGATGATCCTGATTCTTATTTTGAAGGAAGTCATCATAAATTATCAGTCGTTCAGAAGAAAAACGAATCAGAAACGGACTTTGACGAACTATTTGTACAGTTAGAAATGAAAAATGAGTACAAACCTGTTCAACTAAACTTGAAAAAGGTAGCCAAAGAAAGTCGATTAGCAATCGATGGTGCTGAATTTTCTCTTTATGAAACGAATGGTTCGGGGGAACTTCAAGGGAAGCCTGTGGCAAAAGGCGTTTCTGGCGAAAGTAAAGATGCTACTAAAGGAACGTTGACTTTTTACGAGATTGATGACACCGGAACGTATGTGTTAGACGGAAATGGACAAAAAAAAGTCTATTCTTTAGCCAAATCAGGCAGCTTTGTTCATTCTGGCGATGGTTATCAATATGTAGAATATCGAGTTGTTGAAACAAAAAATCCCGCGGGGTATCAAGACCCAGTGGAAGAAGAGGATTGGTTATTACAGATCCAAAATAATGATCGGATCCGATTAAAACAAATAAATGCAGCAGATTGGACATTCTTGTCTTATACCGTTGATGAAACTGATAATACGTTGTGGATCGAATTTGAGGTTGAAAATACCTTCTTATATCGAGAAGTTCGCGTGAAAAAATTAGATGCGAATGATCAGCTGTTAAATGGTGCAGGATTTACGATTACAAAAGAAAATGATGCATCTTTCCCCGCTTACCGTGCCTATACAGGGAATCCGTTAGAGCCAAACACGGAACGACAAGCGGATGGTATCGGTTATTTCTACGCCTATCGTTACCATACTGAAAAATATGCTGATTTAGACTATGACATACCGCTGAGATTGATGCCAGGTGAATACACAGTTACAGAAAGCGTTGCACCAAGTGGCTATCAATTATCCAATAAAGTCTTTCAATTTGAAGTGAATGAAGAAGGTAATTTTATTGTTGATGGAATAAATCTTGATGAAGAGTCAGCTCAATCCCCAACTGGCTACCAAATGATTGACGATATTTTAGAATTAACTTTAACGAATGACTTAGCTCCAATAGATTTGACACTGGAAAAATTAGACAGTGTAACCAAGCGGAAATTGGAAGGTGCAAGTTTTAGTATTGAGAAACAACTAGATGATGGCTTCGAGTTAATTGAAGATGGTTTGGTGGTGAATGAAGATGACTTAGCCACTTTTGTTGCCAAAGAGTTAACAGCTGGTAATTATCGAATTATTGAAACAGAGGCACCAGAAGGTTATCGAAAATTGCCGGGCTATTTCTTGTTAACCATTAGTTACCGAGAACAAGCAGCGCTAGATGGGGATTCAAAAGTCATTCCTGGAAAGGAAAAGGGAAGTTTGAAAGCAGAAATAGCTTATTATCCGACAATGGATGCAAGCTCTCCGGCTGAAACAAAGGAACTTACTTATGAATTGATTGATAACGAGAGAATTGCGTTGTCAGTTGAGGTAGGTAATGATACGGAAAATCCACTTCCAGCTACAGGCGGTCAAGGTAGGCAAATCTTTATGCTGATCTCAGCAATTTTAGTTGGCTTGGCTGGAATAGTTGGTGGAAGTTACTTCTATTATCAAAACAAAAGAAAGAAGGGATTAAAATGAGTCGCAAACTGTTAAATCTAGCTGGTGTGATACTAACGACTCTTTCTTTTCTTTTCATTCCGATGACAATCGTTCAGGCACAAACCAATGATGAAGTTGAGATTATTTTGCATAAGCGCATCATTCGTGATGTGGATTACAGTCAGGAAAATTTTGAGATGTATGAAAATGATGGCAAAGAAATTGATAAGAAGACGACGGATGTAGATGTCATCACACAAACAACGCCATTGAATGGAGCAAAATTTCAGGTGTATGATCTGACCGAATACTATGGTAAAGCAGATAATGGGACAGCAAAACAATTTGTGCAAACCATGGCGGGCTACAGTTTCCAACAGATTGATACATTGATTGAAAAAGAAGCAATTCCATTGGTTGGCACCATTCAAACACAAGATGAAGGTGAAACAAATGGAAAGTATGGCGGAGGAATCGGCAGAATTCGTCTTCCGCGAAAGAGTAACGCCCAAGATGCGGTGTATTTGTTTGTTGAACAAGAGACAGATACGGGGAGTGGAACGAATCTGGCTAAAGATACATTGACTACTCCTCTAGCCGTTGTTTTACCAATTATGGATCCAATGGACACAGCGAAGGAACTACAAGAAATTCATTTATATCCCAAAAACATTGGCTATTTACGAGATCCTTATTTCTTTAAATATGGCCGAACGAAGGGGACAAATGGAGAAGGTACTCCATTAGCAGGAGCAAAATTTGTCCTGTATAAACTCGAAGATGGGGAAAAACTTTATCTGACAGCTGATTCTACTAAAAGCTTTAACAGCAAGTGGGAGAAAGCAAAGAATAATGAGCCATTAACAGACGAAAATATTCGTAAATATCAGTCAAAAGACAATGGGTTAGTCGACACAGATGGTTTGCTTCTAGCGCCGAATACTTATTATTTTGAAGAAGTTCAGAGTGTTGAAGGGTATGAGATTAACGAAGAAAGTAAAAAAATCGAGGTGAAAATTCCTGCTTCATGGGTTGATGATGAAGGAAACGAAACCTTTGTAACTGTTGCTGGGCAAAAAATGTTGGAACTGCATTCAGGAAAAGTACCTGAGGAGGCAAAAGAAAGTGCAACACCGCGCGTTTATAATGAACGACAAAAAACACCTACAAAAGATTCAGAAGAAACGACGAATATTGGGGATAACCCGCCATTCAGTAAGTTTCCACAAACAGGTGCAGTTAAGACAGGGGCGTTTTTGCTTGGCGTCATGATTCTGGTAGGCGTTGGGTATTACTTGCGAAGACAAAAAACAACTAAAAAAGGTTCATAGGAGGAAAAAATGAAAAAATTTTGGAAAGTACTAACGATTATGGGGATGCTTGCCCCACTGTTTCAAGGATTTGGGACTAGTGTTGATGCAGCAGAAGTAGAAACGAAACCAGAGGAAGTAACGATTACGCTACATAAACGTAGTTTCTCATCACTGCCTGCTGAAGTACCTAACAATGGACTCGAGGATAATGATTTTGGTGGTGATCCGTTACCAGGTGTCGACTTTAGTTTGTTTGATGTCACAGACGTCTATTATGATTTGCTAAAAGACAATCCAACAACAGTTGAAGCAGATGATGGAATGACCTCAGCAGAAGCAATCCAATTGATTCAAACTGACCTTACGAGTGAATGGTTCCAAGATTACCAGTTGACAGCTGAAAAAACTGTCACGACAACTAGCGTGGGTGTAGCTGAATTTAGTGAATTAGAAGTTACAGAAACAACAGGTGAAAAACGGGATAAAGCGTATCTGTTTTTAGAAACATATTCGCCAGCTGCTATTGCCAAAGTGGCAACACCAATGGTCGTTTTAATGCCAGTGATGATGCCGAATACAAATAATCCAGGGCAATGGTTAGACACATATAATGATGATATTCATTTATATCCAAAAAATGAAACACAAGAGTCTAGTAAAGTCATGAATATTGATCCTTCTGAATTACAAGAAATCGAATTAAGCGATGGGTCGACAATTTCTTACGCGGATTTAGAAAAAGGTCATTTGATCAATTATACGATTACTGCTCCGATTCCTTACTTTATTGATTCAATAAAGGCGGATGAAACACCAGTAATCAACAACTTTATCATTGAAGATAAACCAACTGCTGGCTTAACTTACTTTGATCAAGAAATGGTTGTGACAGCAGGGGCGACAGAACTAACTTTAAATGAAGATTATACATTGGAAGAAGTAGACAATGGATTCAAATTAACAATCTTAACAGAAAAAGATGGTAAGGCTAACAAAACTACATTAACTAAACTTGCCGCTTCACGTGGGGGACAATTAACTGTCAACTATGCGATGAAACTTACAGCAACAATCACGCCGGATGACCTACAAGATAATACGGCGAAAATTGCGATTGGACGCGGTGATGCGTACGACTACTCAGAAGATGTGACGCCACCAGAAAAAGTAGCAACAGGAGGCCGTCAATTTGAAAAGTATGATGCATCAAGTAAAGCGAAACTTGGGGGAGCAGAGTTTGAGTTATGGGATGCAGCAAAAGAAAAATATGCTGTTTTCTATAAAGATGGGGCTGCCCTAAGTAGTTATCAGAACGATGCAGATAGCGTTGAATGGGTTGACGATCAAACAGGTGCCACTAAGTTTGTTTCTTTGGTAGACACTGGGAAATTTGAAGTCCAAGGATTAGAGTATGGGACTTATTACATGAAAGAAGTGAAAGCTGCTGACGGCTACGCATTACCAGCTGGGGCTGCTGCGTTTACAGAGTTTACGGTAGAACTTGGAAGCTATAACGGTTTTGACGAAATTGGGCAACCAACTGATGTAGAAGTTCCTAATACGAAAAAAGGTGCTTTACCTTCAACTGGTGGAAACGGAATTTATCTGTTCTTGCTAATTGGTTCATTCTTAATGCTAGCTGCTTATGGTGGGTATCGTAAATTAAAAAAACCAACAGAAATTTAAGGACATGAAGAGTGGGCGATGATAACTGATGTTAAAGTTGTCGTTGCCCATTTTTTTAATTAATCAAACGTTGGCGAAAGAGGTGAGAGATAATGAAGAAACTGACAAAAAAAGAAAAAAATCAAGCGCAAGAAGAGCCGCTAGGTCTGTTTTTAAAGGGCAGTGCTTTGACGTTGTTTTTGATTGGTTTCTTTATTTTTTTGTATCCATTTGTTGTTGATTCGTTGAATAATGTAATTGACCAAGCTAGGCTACAAACTTACCAACGAGAAGTTCGCCAAAAAGGAGAAGAAGAACAAAAAAAACGGCTAAGCAGTATGGCAAAAGTAAATCAACAGCAACGCGAACAAGGCTTGCTGATTGGTTCTGAAAAATTAGAGGATTATTTCTCAAAGAGTTTCCAAAAGAAAGAGGGAAAACAAAACCAACAATTGAATAATCATTTAATTGGAAGCATCTATATTCCTAAAATCAACGTTAGTCTGCCAATTTTTGATCAGACGAACGAATTGTTTCTGGAAAAAGGAGCGACTTTACTGCAGGGAACGTCCTATCCAATTGGTGGGAAAAGTACACACGCAGTGATTACAGGACACAGTGGTTTGCCCGAGAAAAGATTGTTTACCGACTTAGAGCAATTAAAAATCGGCGATCAATTTTATATTGAAACGCTGGGCAAAAAACTAGCATATGAAGTTAGTCAACTTACGGTTGTTTTACCAACTGACGTGGATGCCTTAGCTATCAAAGAAAATGAAGATTTAGTGACTTTATTGACATGCACGCCTTATGGGATAAATACGCATCGTTTATTAGTTACAAGTAAACGGATTCCTTATGAGGAACAGCAGGCGCAATCAGCGGAAAAGCGAGTAGCAACGTATCATATCAGCAGGTTTATTTTACTTGGGCTGATCTGCTTGGTTCTTTTGACTAGTGTTAGTCGTTGGTGTTGGCTAAAATGGAATCAGATAAAAAGTAAAGATTTTTATTATTCCTTAGCGTTTTCACTTTTTGTAGACGGTCAACCAAAAGAAAATCAACCTGTGTATCTTACTGATTGGAATCAACAAATAATCATGGATGCACAGGGACAACCTGTTCAACAAAACAGTGATGCGCAGGGACGCGTTTTATTTGAACAATTGCCAGGGGGACGCTATAAAGTAATCATCAAAGAGAAATCAAACGAACAGATTGTAAAAGCGAGCATCAACAATTATAAGAAGTTAGTTTTTGTGTTGAAAGTGAAGCATTTTGGCAACTATCGTCTGAAAAAACAAAATAAGCAATTTATTTTGTGGAAGAAAACGAAAGAATATCATAAATAAAAACAAAAAAAGACTGGAAAAATTCAGTCTTTTTTTCGTATCTATTTATGAATCAGAAACAAAAGTAAAATTAGGGAGTCATGAGTGTGGAGAAATAATCTGTTTTATCTGCTTCAGTAATTGTTCGCAGTATGCGACAGGGATTTCCAACAGCAATGACGTTTGCGGGAATATCTTTTGTAACGACACTGCCAGAGCCGATAATTGTATTTTCGCCAATGGTTACGCCTTGATTCACCGTAACGTTTGCGCCTAGCCGAACTTTGTTGCCAATTGAAACTGGTTTCGCATAGCAGGCACCAGCTGCTCTTTCTTCTGGGTCAATTGCGTGATTGGTAGTAAAAATCCCAACACGTGGTCCAAATAAGACGTCATCACCAATTCGAATTTCTGCACCATCTAGTAAGATACAGTCAAAATTGCTATAAAAACGTTCGCCAATATGAATGTGTTTGCCAAATTCGCAACGAAATCCTAGTTCGAAAAAAGCAGATTCTCCAACAGAACCAAGTAAGTCAGATAGAATCTTTTTTCTGGCAGGTTCATCTGTCCCGTAGAGGTTGTTGTAAGTCAGAAGTGCCCGCATTGTTGTTTGGCGAGTCTGAATCAGTGTGTCAGTTAAATCGTTGTACATCTTTCCGGATTGAATAAAATCAAGATAGTTCTCTTTCATAATGCACCTACTTTGTTTAGTTTGGTCTTTCTTTCAGTTAAGCATAATCTGATTACAAAGACAAACAACTTTGTTAGTAGAAACTCGTGGATGAACATTCATACTGACCCGCGTATCATGGGAACGCATCTACGTGTTGTAAAAGGTATATGCTTAAGTCAAATGTTTATTGGTGGTACAATTAATGGCAGAGTGAATCGAAAAGTGAATTAAGGTACGCTAGTTTTTTATGATGAAAGTTGGTGAGTGAGATGCTACGTGAGGTATTAGTAAAAGATGCTGCGGCATTAGCTACAATCAATGCTGATGATCTGGGCTATGAATTAGACAAACAACGTGTTCAAGAAAAAATCAGAGAATTTCAGCAAGATTCATTGCATCATTTTTTTGTCGTTTTCGAAGACTCGAATGAAGAAGTAGTCGGCTATGTTCACGCAGAAGTGTATGCGACATTGTATTCGGAAACGATGTTCAATGTCTTGGGCTTAGCTGTAGCAAAAAGAGCACGACATCAAGGAATTGCAACTTTATTGATGACTGCATTGGAACAAGAAGGAAGACGGCGGAAGTATGCAGGGGTTCGACTGAATTCTGGTGAAGAGAGGAGGGGTGCTCATCAATTTTATGAAAAGTTAGGCTATCAAGCAACAAAAAGCCAGAAACGTTTTATAAAGTATCTTTGAAGTTTGAAGATGGGTTTTAAAAGCATAAAAAATGAGAGGCTAGGATCTTACAGTTTCCTAGTCTCTCATTGATTTATTGGTTGCTACAGGAAAACAACATTTATTCAAACATTTTTTTCGCTGCTCTTGCAAGTGTTGGTATGTCTTTATCATAACGTGGTGTTTTGACAAGACGTGACATTGGGATTCCAGCAAAATGGAACGCGGCAATCTCACCAGAACGAACAGCACTTTGTTCTGTAAAAATCATTTGATAAGGTTGTTCGACAAATTCACCTGTAAAGGCAAGATTTGTTGAATGTTGTGGAATAACTTTTGGTCGATCTGTTTTTGCACGATTATTGAACAATGCAGAAGCATATGGCATATACACTGGAATGTTATTAATAACACTAGCAAAAATTTCTTCTTCTTTTTCTCTGATATTTACTGGACCAGGGTCAACTTTTGAGAGTTGTCCAATCAGTTCTTGCAGCATTTCTCGACCAGTCATTTCAATGTAAGGCTTATTCACAAATTCACCGTGACGACGTGGGTAAAGGAAGTAGCCCCAAATAACCGTTTCGTTTGGTTTTTGTGAAGTAAAGTGTGGTTGATGATGAACCACGATCGACATATTGACATCTTTATGTCCTAAAGATGTGATTGGCGTTGTTGAAATAAATGAATTTAATGCATTGCCAGGTTCTTGAGTTGTGATTCTTGCAATTTCATTCAACAACAAATGATTTTTGGTTGTTAAAGTAAAGCTGACCCATTCACTAGTGTCTCGATCAGCGAAAAATTTATCAGGATTTCCTAGATTATAGAAACGTTCACTTGCTTTTTTCCATAAACTTGAAGCGGCACCATAGTCCATATTTTCGGCAGCAGGTGTTTCGTAATCGCCCAAAGTTGCTGAGTCAGTGATTGATCCATTAGTAAAGATAACAGCTGTATCGTCGTCAACAATGACATGTTCTTTTTCGTTTGTTTCTGTATTGATCATTTCTAAACCAGTCACAGTGATTTCATCTTGCATAGGTGTTTCTTTGAATTCCCAATCAGTGACTAAACGATTTAAGATAATTTGACAACCTTGATCTTTTAAATAATTGATTAGTGGTAACATAATACTTTCGTATTGATTGTAGCGAGTACGATTGACCCCTACTAAATGTTCGATTTGAGTAAATTCATAAATCATTTGGTGCATGTAACGACGAAGCTCTTGAGCAGAACTTTGAGTACGGAAAGCAAAAGTTGTTTCCCACATGAACCAGAAATTCGTTTCAAAGAAATGAGGAGAGTCCTTGAAGTATTCAGCAATTGTCACGTTGTCTAATTTTTCTTCTTCTGAATCAGGCATCGAAATTAGTTTTGTTAAGAGCAAGCGATCTTTATTGTTGAATCCTAATTTTCCACCATCAATAATTCCTTTTCCGCCTTCTAACAGACGTGCTTTATCATATGTCCGATGCTTGGCATCGAAATCGCGCGTGTCTTCGGCTGCAGTCATCCCTGGCTCTGTTGCAGATGGAATTCGGCTGAGCAAATCCATCAAGTCAACATAAGTTCGATAGTTGAGCATTCGACCACCACGAGCGATATACCCTTTTGTGTTTTCCATCGGATGATTTTTATTCCAGTATTCATCTGTGACAGTGTCTGTCGGTGCCCCATCATTTGCACCATGGTCATCTAATGAGTAAAAGGTGATTTGATTTCCTTGCCATTTTCCTTCTTGAATTAAATACACAGCAGCAGCCATATTGGCAATGCCTGCCCCGATCATGATTGCTTTACTTTTTTTCATTGTGATTCTTCCTCCAGTACTTGGCTTTGGCAACTATTAAATGATGATTGGACGACTAGATTGATTCATATTCGTCATATAAATGACTATCGTCTTCAAAGAAACCAGTTTTCTTTCCAACGATCAGTGCGCCAATTGCTAGTACACCTAAACCAATGCTTAATTTTATTAGTTTTTTGTTCATAAGAAAATCCTCCTTTATTTCTCGTGACATCCTTCTTATGCTTTAAATGATAGACCCAATTTTTGAAACAACCAAATGATACGCGTGCTGAAAAAAAGATTTTTTGACAAGTTTTGTTGTCTGTCTAATTTATCAAAGCAATATGAAAAAGAATTCTTTTTTGTTTTGATTGGACGAGACCTCTTGCATTCTTTACAATAAAGTTATGGAGAATGGAAGAGGTGTGATAAGCGATGTTTGATGAAACGTTTGTTTTCTATTTAGAATGGGCTATTTTTATTTTAAATATTTTTTCCATTTTAATTTTGATCGTGGGAATATTTTTGGTGCTTAAAACGCTGTTTCAGTTTCACTCAATAAGAAAAAGTTATGCACAAAGAAATCAACGCAATGCAGAAGTTAGAAAATTGTTGGCTAGTTATATTTTATTGAGTTTAGAAGTTTTAGTTGTAGCGGATATCGTTGAATCGATTATTCGACCAACTTGGGCAGACATTTTGAAGTTGGCTGTGATGGTTATCATTCGAACAGTGATTTCTTATTTCTTGAACAGGGAAATTTCAGATAAAAAAAACGAGCAAGGGGGAGTGAAGGATGAAGGATATGTTGAGTGAACAATTCTTATCTTATGCACAATACCTCGTTTTAGGATTTAACTTTTTTGCTATCTTATTGTTGTTGTGGGGAGCGGTATTATCTGCAAAAGATTTCTTCTATTTTTCATTTGATAAGCAATTAAATAAGCAAGCAAAAATCAAAAAGAATACCGAAGTTAAAAAAATGTTAGGTGGCTACATTCTTCTAAGCTTAGAAATTATTATTTCTGCTGGAATCATCGAGTCGATCATCAAACCAACGTTGAAAGATATTTTTCAACTAGCGGCATTAGTAGGGATTCGCACGATTATTTCTTATTTCTTGAATGAAGAGTTGGGTGCTATTCATCCTTCTGAAAACGAAGAATGAATAGCACGTAAAGGAAACCAGCTAATAGATGAAATAAATGAAGATGGTTGAATTATTTTCACGAGTGGAAGTTTCTTTTAGTGTAAGTCCAAGACGAATTACTTGAACCTATGAAATCAAAAAAAGTGAGCCAAAACATTTTTCTGTTTTGGTTCACTTTTTTGGCTGAATAAAAATAACTATATAATTATTTGTTTAAAGTTATTTTAAATTCAATAAAGGTTTTGTTTTTTATTTTTTTGTTCTTATTTTAACAAGATGGATAGCCAATTGTATATTCATTGAAAAGGCTTGCTTGTGTAGTGGGTAGTGGTATAATTTAAAATGGTTAAGTAGCAATTATTTGTTCTAAAAAACAACAAAATATTTTAAAAAAGAGTACAAAAAAAGCACCGAATACAGTGCCAAAGTTTGTTTACGGACTAAGCCTTATTTTAACTTGCTATGTTGTTTTGAATGCTACCAACAAATATATTTTATCACATATTCGAGAATACACAACAGAAATATTCTTTTTATTTTTTACAAGGATCGTTACAGAAGAAAATCCGGGAGGGGTAAAGATGAAGAAAAATTACACGATTGGCCTTGATATTGGAACAGCAAGTGTCGGGTGGGCAGTACTGACAGAAGATTATGAGTTGATAAAACGAAAAATGAAAATTTCGGGTAATACACAAAAAAAAGCAGTCAAAAAAAATTTTTGGGGTGTTCGCTTATTTGAGCAGGGTGAAACAGCTGAAGGACGCCGATTGAAACGAACGACTCGCCGAAGAATCGCTCGACGCCGTCAACGAATTCAATATTTGCGTACAATATTTGATGAAGGAATGAATCAAGTTGATGCGAATTTCTTTGCTCGTTTGGATGAGAGCTTTTCTATCATAGATGAAAAAGAAAATGAACGTCACCCGATTTTTGGAAATGTAGCAGAAGAAGTAGCTTATCATGAACAGTTTCCGACGATTTATCATTTACGTGAGCATTTAGCCAATTCCTCTGAGCAAGCAGATCTACGTTTGGTTTATCTTGCACTAGCGCACATCATTAAATTCAGAGGACACTTTTTGATTGAAGGGGAGCTGAATACAGAAAATTCTTCTGTTTCTGGGACGTTTGAACAGTTTATTAAAGTCTATAATGAAACATTCAACGTTGAAAAAGCATTGGACTTAACGGTCGATTTAGACGGGATTGCCGAGCAAAAAATCTCTCGCATGAAGCGAGCAGAACTGATTTTAAGTTTATTTCCTGAAGAAAAAAGTACAGGAGACTTTGCTCAATTTATCAAAATGATTGTTGGAAATCAAGGGAATGTCAAAAAAACATTTTCGTTGAATGAAGACGCTAAAATCCAATTTTCAAAAGAAGAGTATGAAGAAAATTTGGAAACGTTACTTGCTGAGATAGGTGAGGATTTCCGTAGTGTATTTGATGCAGCAAAAAGTGTCTATGATGCGATTTCGCTAGCCAATATTTTGAAAGTAACGGATGCTACGACACGTGCCAAATTATCAAGTAGTATGGTTGTGCGTTTTACAGATCATAAAGAAGATTTAAAAACATTGAAGCGATTTGTTCGTGAAAACTTACCAGACGAATATGATGATCTATTTAAAAATAAAAAAGTAGCTGGGTACGCAGGGTATATCGATGGCAACGAGACACAAGAAGCATTTTACAAATATTTGAAAAAAACGTTGGCGAAAGCGACAGGCGCGGAAGGTTTCTTAGCAAAAATGGAGCAGGAGGATTTTTTACGCAAACAAAGAACTTTTGATAACGGTGTGATTCCTTATCAACTTCATTTAGAAGAATTAAAAGCAATTATCAAAAATCAAAAATACTATTATTCATTTTTGGATGAAGAAAAAATTAGTCAGCTCATGACATTTAGAATTCCTTACTATGTAGGTCCGTTGGCTAAAGAAAAGGGACAGTTTGCTTGGCTAACGCGAAAAGAAACGGGGAAAATCACACCTTGGAATCTGAATGAAAAAGTAGATATTGAAAAATCAGCAACGGACTTTGTGGAACGGATGACAAACAGCGACTCTTATTTGCCAATGGAAAAAGTCTTGCCTAAGCATAGTCTGTTATATGAAACATTTACTGTTTACAATGAATTGACTAAGGTGAGATACATTGATGATAACGGGCGTGCACAAAATTTTTCGAGTAAAGAGAAACGGCAAATCGTCAATGAGTTATTTAAACAACAACGAAAAGTCAAAAAAGAAATGCTAGAGGCTTTTCTGAAAAATGAGTATGGCATTGAAAATCCAAAGGTTGAAGGAATCGAAAAATCTTTTAATGCAGGTCTGGGGACATATCATGATTTAATCAAACTGGGGATCCGCCCAGAGTTATTTGAGCAACCAGAACATGAACAACAATTTGAACAAATCGTGAAAATATTGACTGTCTTTGAAGATCGTAAAATGCGCCGTA
Organism: Enterococcus sp. C50; assembly: GCF_040887505.1. Lineage (NCBI taxonomy): Bacteria > Bacillati > Bacillota > Bacilli > Lactobacillales > Enterococcaceae > Enterococcus > Enterococcus sp. C50. The sequence goes on from NZ_JBFOFW010000007.1 coordinate 82,623, forward strand.
AACAATTAGAAAAGTTCTCCAACATATTGACTGAAGAAGAACAAAAGCAATTGGAACGTAAACATTACAAAGGCTGGGGACGTTTATCTGCCAAACTGATTCATGGTATTGTTGACCAAAAAACACAGAAAACGATTCTCGATTATTTAATTGATGATGATGATCTACCGAAAAATCGTAACCGTAACTTTATGCAATTAATTAACGATGAAAATCTATCTTTTAAAGAAGAAATCGAAAAAATAGCTTTTGATAATGACAAGAGCACAGAAGAAATCGTACAGGAACTAGCAGGTAGCCCCGCGATCAAAAAAGGTATTTTACAAAGCTTAAAAATCGTGGAAGAAATCATTGATATCATGGGAGAATTACCAACAAATATTGTTGTAGAAATGGCGAGAGAAAACCAAACAACTGCTCAGGGAAATCGTGCTTCGAAAGCGCGCATGAAATATTTAGAAGAATCCATCAAAAAATTAGGTAGTAGTATTTTGGAAGATGAACCGATTAACAAAGACGCTAATTTACTAAGAAATGATCGTTTGTTCTTGTATTATCTGCAAAATGGGCGTGATATGTATACCGGCAATGAGTTAGACATTAACAACTTATCTTCCTATGATATCGATCACATTATTCCCCAAAGTTTCGTCAAAGATGATTCAATCGACAACCGCGTGTTGACTACCTCTAGCATGAATCGTGGAAAATCAAACACGGTACCTGATGAAAGCGTAGTAAAAGATAGACGCGCTGTATGGGAAAGACTTTTGGCTTCTGGTCTAATCAGTAAAAAGAAATTTAGTTATTTGACGAAAGCAACCAACGGCGGTTTGACTGAAGAGGACAAAGCACATTTCATTCAACGTCAGTTAGTTGAGACACGCCAAATCACGAAAAATGTTGCCCAGATTTTACATCAAAAATATAACAATGAACAATCATCCGAAAAACCAGTTCGTGTGATTACGTTAAAATCTGCTTTAGCAAGCCAGTTTCGAAAAGACTTTTCGTTATATAAAATTCGTGAACTCAATGATTATCACCATGCACAAGATGCTTACTTGAATGGGGTTATTGCTCAAGCTTTATTGAAAGTTTATCCGAAACTTGAGCCTGAATTTGTTTATGGTGAATACCAAAAAGTTTCGATTCGTACCCTTAACAAAGCCACAGCTAAAAAAGAAACCTATTCAAATATCATGAAATTTTTTACAAACGATGAGGTGTTAACGAATACCGAAACGGGCGAAGTCCTTTGGAATCGTCAAAGAGACATCAAGACAATCAAAAAAGTGATGAACTATCATCAAATGAATATTGTAAAGAAAGTTGAAATACAAACAGGTGCGTTTACGAAAGAATCAATCTTACCTAAAGGACCTTCGAAAAAATTGATTGCTAGAAAAAACAATTGGGCACCTGTCAATTATGGCGGGGTTGACAGTCCAACGGTGGCGTATTCTGTTATTATTACTCATGAAAAAGGAAAAGCTGCAAAAGTTGTCCAACAATTAGTCGGAATCAAAATTTTAGAACGTCAAGCGTTTGAACAAGACGAAGTCGCCTTCTTAGAAGAAAAAGGCTTTATCCATCCCAAAGTTCAATTGAAGCTACCAAAATATTCTTTCTATCAATTTGCTGATGGTCGTCGCCGCCTATTGGCAAGTGCAGAGGAATCACAAAAAGGCAATCAAATGGTCTTGCCAATGCATCTGATTGAATTGCTATATCATGCGAAACACGTGAGCGATTCTAGTAGTAAAAGCTTGGAGTATTTGAATGAGCATCGCCACGAATTTGCTGAATTACTAGAAGCAATTTTACAATTCACTGAACAATATATTGATGCGGGAAAAAATCAGAAGAAAGTCCGTGATTTATATGAAAAGAATCAGGATGCTGATATGAGAGAACTAGCTTCTTCATTTATTCAGTTACTTCAATTAAATAAACAAGGCGCACCAGCCGATTTCAAATTCTTTGGTGAGACTATTCCACGTAGAAGATATAAAAATACGGCAGAAATAGTTGATGCAACATTTATTAACCAATCAATTACAGGATTATACGAGACTCAAAGAAGGTTGGTCTGAGTTAATGGGTTGGCGGACAGTAGTAGTAAATACGCATTCTAAATTGACTTACAAAAACAATCATCTAGTTTTTCGGACATATGATCGACAAGAATTGATCCATCTGTCTGAAATTGATGTTCTCTTACTGGAAACAACAGACATTACGTTAACTACCATGTTAATTAAACGTTTGATTGATGAAAATATTCTGATTCTTTTTTGCGATGATAAGCGTTTGCCTATTGGTAAATTGTTATCTTTCTATGCACGTCATGATAGCAGTTTACAATTAGCTCGGCAGTTGGAATGGGAAGAAAACAGAAAAGCGGAAATTTGGACCGAAATCATTTCACAAAAAATCTTGAATCAAAGTCAGTTGCTAACTGGCTTTGATCTTCAAGAGAAAGCAGCTTCACTCCTCAACTTGCAAAGCGAGTTAGAAATTTTTGATCCAAGTAATCGCGAAGGCCATGCCGCAAGAATCTATTTCAATGCCTTGTTTGGTAAAGAGTTTACACGTGAGGCGGACAATGCAATCAATGCCGGGTTGAATTATGGCTACACGTTATTATTGAGTATGTTTGCAAGAGAGGTTGTTCAAACAGGTTGCATGACGCAATTTGGATTAAAGCATGCGAATCAGTTCAATGATTTCAACTTAGCAAGTGATTTTATGGAACCATTTCGACCGTTAGTTGATCACATCGTTTATGAAAATCGACATCAGGAATTTCAAGTAATCAAGCGATCACTATTTGATTTGTTTACGAACAACTATCCTTATCATAACAAAAAAATGTTTTTGACCAATATCATCAATGATTATACGAAAAAAGTAGTGAAATCACTAAATAAAGAGATAGAAGGGGCGCCTAATTTTAGGATATGAGCTATCGTTATATGAGAATGATTTTGATGTTCGACATGCCGACAGAAACTGCAGAAGAAAGAAAAATTTATCGGAGATTTCGGAAATTCTTGCTTAGTGAAGGCTTTATTATGCACCAATTTTCTGTTTATAGTAAGATTTTGCTGAATAACACTGCCAATACTGCTATGATCAATCGCTTGAAGCAACATAATCCTAGAAAGGGATTGGTAACAATTTTGACGGTTACGGAAAAACAATTTGCACGAATGATCTATTTGACAGGAGAACAGGATACTTGCATTGGAAATTCGGATGCAAGGGTCGTTTTTTTAGGAGAAGCACATGATGAATCTAAACTTTAAGCTACTTGATGAATCGTTAAAATTAAATTTATCAACGATTTTAGTAGTTGAAGATGTAAAAACTTACGCACGTACCGTTGAACAGTTTTATCACTATGATGAGATGAGCGAACTAAAATTGTTTGATAAAAATCAAAAAAATCTCAAAGAATCTGAACTGATTTTGATAACAGATATCTTGGGGTATGAAGTAAATTCACCTGCAACATTGAAATTTATTTATGCAGATTTAGAAAATCAGTTGAATGAAAAGCCAGAAATCAAAACCAAAATTGATCGTTTGTCGATGGAAATTGCCAAAGTGATGCAACACGAATTGTTAGAACATGCGCTAGATCTTGAAGAAGATGAGTTGACCCTCATGGAGATATTTAAGTGCTTAGGAATACGGATTGAAACGAAAAGTGATACCATTTTAGAAAAAATGATTGAAGTAATCCAAGTATATCGTTATCTAGTGAAAAAGAAGCTATTGGTATTCGTGAATGCTTGTTCTTATTTAACCACGACAGAATTACAAACATTAATTGACCATATTTCTTTATACAATGTAGATGTATTATTTTTAGAACCTCGACCAATTGAGGGTGTTGCACAACAAATTCTAGACCAAGATTATTTTTTGACAAGAAGATAACAGATAGGACTAATTTTTTCGTTCTTTGACAAGTAAATCAAACCAATGAAGCATTCAGGCTGAAGCCTTGCTATGGGCGAATAGTGCGATTACGGAACCTCAAAAATTTGAGCCGAGGTTTTTAGAGCTATGTTGTTTTGAATGCTTCCAAAACTGAAATGATATAGTCATTGACAGCGTATTTGTTTTAGAGCTATGTTGTTTTGAATGCTTCCAAAACTACTGCCACACGTTCAATTATGAATGCACTGTTTTAGAGCTATGTTGTTTTGAATGCTTCCAAAACTCAAATTTAAACGAGGATATTAGCAGATTAGTTTTAGAGCTATGCTGTTTGACGGACAAACTCATCTGTTTCTGAAAGCAAGCAGTACACATTCATACGATCAAATAAAAAAAGATGTAACAAATGGAAAAATAACAATGATTGAAGATGCAAAAAATTTTGAAGGAAATCCAGTGGTGAGGGTTATAGCACAAACAAGTAAAGAAGATGTCGGAAAGAGTGACACGCTAGGACGAAGCGATTTCCAGTTCCTAGGTGCTAATACTGAATGATTTACACCGCTACTTAGCAAATAGATAGGCAAAAAAAGTGTAAAGGAAGTATTTATGAAAAAGGTTGTTGTTACACTCATAATAATAACTACCCTTGTCGTAGGATTTCTTTTCGTAGGCGCTAAACGTACAGAAAATCTACTACAAAATAAGGTTGAAAGTACCACTACAAGTGATGAAGAGGCAAATGACAGTTCAATCCAGTTCAAAATTATTGATTCAAATAAAAGAGATTTGGGAAAAATGATTAACCTGAATAAGTTAGACTCAAATGAAATCTGTTTTATCTTTGATTATTTGCCTTTCGATTATTATACTGGTCTTTATTTGGATGGCGAAGAGGTCCAGCAACCAACTGGTGCCACTAAACTGGAATTTGGTTTTTATTTGGATGAGGACAAAAATAGTCAGTTTTTGAAAAAAGGGAAACACAAGATTGATATAAAAATAGTTGGAACTAAAGAAGATAGTAAAAAAAGGCAATATTTTGAAGAAATATCTTTTGAATATTCCATACAATAATGCTTTAGAGCTATATTGTCTTGAATAGGTACAAAGATTATTTTTGACACAAATCTGAGGGGAATGCTAGAGATTGTGAAATTTTGTTAATTACTTTAAGTTTTTTTGCTACAAAAACTCATGATTCATGAGCTTGATAGGATGATCCTCTCTACTATATACATAATGTTCACCGAGAATAGATAAAGATACGATGTCACTGGAAAATACTTGATATAATCAGAGAAGTAACGAGTACAGATTCAAAGTAGGGAGACTTGAGACTTTTAAATAAACTTCATTTGTTGTTTGAGTTGCAGGTTGATCGTTTCTAGCGTAAAGTTTGCTCTTGTGATTGTATTTCTGATTTTTACGATAATCATATTAGGGACAGTTTCATAAAATTCATAAAAATTAATACAAAAAATCCTACAAATACAGTGTTTTTTACTGTGATTGTAGGATTTTTTTGCTTATTATAAAATGAAAAATCGAAGAGCTGCTAAAGAGATCATCCCTACGATGACAATTACTAGTAAGTTTTTAGAAATGATTGCACTGATTACTGTTGGCAAGGAAGCAAGTAAGTTTTCCCAGTCAATGCCTGGAAGATGTCCCAGGTTTTGAATGAATAAACTATTGAACCATAAGGCAGACATGATAACGATTGGTACGAAGCTCAAAAATTCTGCTACGGGTTGGGAAAAGTTCATTCGCTTAATAAAAAGAAAAGGTAAGACTCGTGATAACCAAGTCGCTAAGCCGCAACCTAAAATAGTAAAAAAAAAATAACTAGTAGAATACATGTTTCATCATCACCCCAAATCCACAGCCTAAAAGTGTTACCACAATAATTAATAAATTACTTGGTATAAAGATTAATCCAAGAACGATTAATACGAGTGTAAATAGAATAACGGAAAATTGCAGAGAAAGAGGTAATGTCCGATCTGAGATTACCTGAAGATAAAGCAGGCCAATAAACATCGCAACAATTGCAAAATCAAGTCCGAGTTGTTTGGGATCGTTAATAAAGTTACCCATCAGAGCACCAATCATTGTTGCTCCAACCCATGTTAAATAAGAAATAATATTTGCTGTATTGAGCCACTCAAATGATAGCTTTCCTTTACTAAAATTCAATTTGTTCATTCCCAACGCAAAACTTTCATCTGTTAGTAGTGTTCCTAGCATCATATTTTGTGCTAATGTATTTTCTTTCAAATAATTTGCTAAGGTTGTACTCATTAAGATCATACGTGAGTTGACTAGAAAAGTGGATAAAATAATTGATAATGCAGGGCTTGAAACAGTTAGCATGCTGACAGTGATGAATTGTGCAGAACCTGCGTAAACAAAAGCTGAGAGCATGAAAATAACGAATAAATGAAGACCAGCAGCGTGTCCAACGACACCGAATGCAATGCCAATGCCGATATACCCAAAAACAGTAGGCAAAGTATCTTTAATGGCTGTTTTATAATCTAATTGTCCGTTCATCCTTTTTCTCCTTTCTTGATGTGCCACTAAGCATAGCAGAAAACTTATTGAGTTTCTACTTGTGTGTCAAAATAAATACTTGGAAATTTTCTCTAAAGTTTTGTCAAGAAAATTGAAACATTTAGTTAAGCGTAAACGATTGCGTTAGACTGAGAGTAAGTGATTGTATTTTTTGGAAGGAGAAAAGAAGTATGAATGATTTAGAGATGTATCGCAGGCTATTAGCGATTGCTGAAGCAGGATTGTACTATGGAAAAGATGAATTTGACAAAGAGCGGTATCAAGAGTTAAAGAAGCTTTCTTTGGAGCTACTGAGCAAGGTGGGGAAGGAGTCCGTTGACGAGCTAGCTCAATTAACAGAAAGAAATGAAGGATACCCGACACCTAAAGTTGATGTTCGCGCGTATATTAAGGAAGAAGCTAAAGTGTTGCTGGTTGAAGACAAAAAAACAAAAGAATGGGCGTTACCAGGTGGTTATGCCGAAGTAGGTTTGTCTCCAAAAGAAAATATTCAAAAAGAAGTATTAGAAGAAACCGGATTAATTGTTCAAGTGAATGATTTATTAGGTGTTTTTGATACGAATTTGAGAAAAGATATTCCGCAAGTCTATCAATATTATAAACTGATTTTTAGTTGCTCGATTATCAAAGGTTCTTTTGTTGAAAATAACGAAACTTCAAATATGGCTTTTTTTGCATTAGATAGCTTACCTAAACTGTCGGTAAAACGAACAACGAGAGAACAACTAGCGTATTTGCAGCAACAAGAGAACACTTATTTTGAGTGAAGTAATTCAAACCATTGAGTCAAATCAATTAGCAGATGAGCGGATTGATTTGGCTCTTAGTTAATCAAAATAAATTGTTGCATTTACAACAAATAAGAGTAAACTAGAAAATAAATAAGTGAAAAGAGGGGTTTAATTGGTAGAGATTCTTCGAGATATTGGTGTGATTGCTCGAGCATTGGACTCAATCAGTAATATTGAATTCAAAGAAGTTGATTTGACACGTGGGCAGTATCTTTACCTGGTTCGAATTTGTGAAAATCCCGGAATTATTCAGGAAAAATTAGCAGAAATGATCAAAGTAGATCGGACAACAACTGCTCGTGCCATTAAAAAATTGGAAAAAAACGGGATGATCAAGAAAGAGCAAGATCAAGAAAATAGAAAAATAAGACATCTTTACCCAACAAGTAAAGGAAAAACTGTTTATCCTTTGATCATTCGAGAAAATGAGCATTCAAATCAAGTTGCGTTACAAGGGATTACAGAAGAGGAAGCACAACAACTGAAAACTTTATTAGAAAAAGTGAGTGCAAACGTAAGTGATGATTGGAATTTTGTAAAAAAAGGAAATAAACGAATTTATTGAAAGGAAATCTTATTTTATATGGAAGAAATAACGCTAAAAAAACTAACAGAAGACGATGCACAACAACTACAAACAATCAGCATTGAAACGTATGTAGACACATTTGGAGAATTCAATACAGCAGAAAATATGGCGACTTATTTGGAAGAAGCTTATGAAATCGATAAGTTACGTCGAGAATTAACTACGATTGGTTCGGAATTTTATTTATTAATGGTGTCCGATATCCCAGCAGCTTATCTAAAAATTAATATTGATGAACAACAATCAGAAGAGATGCCAGCAATCTTTTTAGAAATTGAACGCATTTATGTGCGAAAACAGTTTAAACGTATGGGCCTAGGAAATCGTTTGATGGAACTAGCGATTGCTAAAGCGAAGGAAAAAAAGAAAGAAAAAATTTGGTTAGGTGTTTGGGAACACAATAAAACAGCATTAGCTTTTTATGATAAATGGGGATTTACTCATTTTAGTGAACATATTTTTTATATGGGTGATGATGCACAAACAGATTATATCTTTGTCAAAGAACTTCTTGGAGAGGATGAAAAGTGAAATGAAAAAGGTGATAGTTGATACAACATTTTGGGAAGTTTTTCCGGAGGCGACGATTGAACTACTAGTTATTGAAGGAATGAATAATCAGGTTGATCTGTCCAATGAACCGGGATTTACTCAGTTACTGGATCAAGCGGCGAAAAAAGCACAAGTTTATCTAACGGAGGAGCCATTTAGTCAAAATGAAGTGATTGCACAGTGGCGTAAAGCTTTTACGAAATTCAAAACTAAAAAAGGCGCACGTTCATCAATTGAAGCTTTATTAAAGCGAGTTAGCCAAGGCCGCAAATTTTTGCCAATCAATCCATTAGTGGACTGCTATAACAGTATTTCTTTAGAATATGGTGTGCCATGTGGGGGCGAAGATCTAGAAAAAATCAAAGGTCATTTACAACTGGGAAAAGCAGTTGGTGGCGAAAAATTTTTGCCTTTGGGTGCACTAGATGATGCGCCGGCTTTACCAGAAGAACTAATTTATTTTGATGAAGAGGGCGCAATTTGTCGGTGTTTGAATTGGCGTGAAGCACAGCGAACGATGCTGACGGAAGAAACCACAAAGGCAGTCTTGGTGATTGAGTCAATCAATGAAGAGCAAGCATTTCGTGGCGCACAAGCAATGGAAGCTTTGAAAGAATTAACGGAGAAAACGTTCAACATAACTGGAAAAAGAAGTACGTTAACAGCTGAAAACCCTGAAACGGTTATTCAATAAAAAAACTAATGTTAGTATGATCGTCTTAAATGAAAGCTTAGGCTGAAAAATGTTCGTGTTTTGCTGATTATTCTAAATTTTGGTTTACTTATGTTGCTAATTATTATATGATTAAACACGTTGTTTTAGTGTTTAATCATTTTTTTGCGAACTTATTTTTTAATGTTCGGATTTTTAGGAGGATGTCAGATGAAGGAAAAAATACTTTCCTACTTCGAGCTAGAAAAGCTAAATACTACGGTCAAACGTGAGGTGTTAGCTGGTTTTACTACGTTTATTTCGATGGCGTATATTTTATTTGTTAATCCAACTGTATTGGGTGCTTCTGGTATGGATGAAGGAGCGGTCTTTACAGCAACGGCCTTAGCAAGTGCGCTGGGCTGTATTTTAATGGGCGTTTTAGCACGTTATCCGATAGCAACTGCACCAGCACTAGGAATTAATGCGTTCTTTGCTTATTCTGTTTGTTTGGGAATGGGTATTCCTTGGGAAACAGCACTAGCAGGGGTATTTGTAGCTTCGTTGATTTTTATAATCATTACGATTTTTAAATTACGTGAGATGATTATTGATGCGATTCCAGCAGATTTAAAGTATGCGATTTCTGGAGGAATTGGTTTATTCATTGCTTTCTTAGGTTTAAGTGAAGGTGGAATTATTGTAGCAAATGAATCAACATTGGTAGGCTTAGGCCCGTTGAACGTGGGATCTACTTGGTTAACTATATTTGGTTTGGTAGTGACAGCTATTCTATTGGTTCGTCGTGTTCCAGGTGGAATTTTTATTGGGATGATTGGAACCACATTACTTGGTTTAGTTACTGGTTTGATCCAAATGCCAACACAAATCATTTCAGCTGCACCAAGCTTGAAACCAACATTTTTGGTTGCTCTGAAACACATTGGTGACATTAATTCTCTACAAATGTGGGTCGTTGTCTTAACTTTCTTATTAGTTACTTTCTTTGATACAGCCGGAACTTTAGTTGGTTTAGCCAATCAAGCGGGCTTCATGCGAGAGAACAAAATGCCTCGAGTTGGTAAAGCGTTGGCAGCTGATTCAACAGCAATGTTAGCTGGCTCATTGTTAGGAACTTCGCCAGTTGGCGCCTATGTAGAATCTTCCGCAGGGATTGCCGTGGGCGGACGCTCTGGTTTGACTGCTATTACAACGGGTGGATTTTTCTTGCTAGGTTTGTTCTTCTCACCTTTATTAGCAATCGTAACACCACAAGTTACGGCACCAGCATTGATTATTGTAGGTGTACTGATGGCTCAGTCACTTCGCCAAATTGAATGGGGAAAAATGGAAATTGCGATTCCTTCTTTCTTGATTTTGATTGGTATGCCATTAACTTACAGTATCTCTGATGGGATTGCGTTAGGATTTATTTTCTATCCAATCACAATGATTGCTGCCAAACGTGGAAAAGAAGTTTCGCCTATCATGTATTTATTATTCTTTGTTTTTATTGGCTTTATGTGGATTTTAAATGTGAATTAGCAGATAAATCATGGTCTATTTGTAAGTGAAATAACTTACAGATAGGCTTTTTTCTTAATTAAAACAGAAGAAAAGATACAATTTATTGATTTGTAGGCGTTTTATTAGTAAAATTGTGATGAGTAAAACTAACTCACAACAATTGGAGGTAACATCATGAAACACACAAAATTAGCAACAACAGTCGTAACTTTGGCAGCAGCAGGAATGTTTTTAACAGCTTGTGGCTCAGATTCAGATAAAGGAACAGCAGCATCTTCTTCAAGCACTGCTTCAACAACAGAAGTAGTTTCAGGTGCATCAGTAAGTGATAAAGCAAGCGACTTAGAAAAAGCATTAGGTGCTGACGGTAACTGGATCGTTGCAACCACTGCAGACGTTACATTTGATAACGACGTAACCGTTGCTGGTGAATTCCACGACAAAGGTGAAGCAAGTAACGATATCTACCGTAAATTTGCTTTGTATGCACAAGATGATAAACATACAGTAACAGATGAATATACAGTAACAGTTCCAACATTGATCGTTGAATCAGAAAACTTCAACATCGTTCACGGAACAGTTAAAGGAAACATCGAAGTAAAAGCAAACGGCTTTGTTTTAAACGGTGCGAAAGTTGACGGAAACATCACATTTGAAAAACAAGAATATAAAGATTCTGCTGTTTTAGATGAAGATGGTGCATCAGTAACTGGTGACGTAACAGTCGCTGAATAAAATGATGTATTTAACTAAATAACATCTAGCTTTTTCACCAAGTGATCTTGGTAGAGAGAAGTAATCCAGAGGAGAAGTCCTCTGGATTTTTTTGTGTTGTGAAGAGATGTTAATTGATTCAAAAATTGTTATCGTTAACATTCATCACGAATATTCTTTCTAGTGATTGTTGTGAAAGGCTTTTTGGTTTTTTTAATGAAAAACGACAAGAAACGGTCTATTTACTATTTGATTTAGTCACGCTACAATTCAATCAACAAGATTTAAAGGGAAAAAGCTAATTTAGTTGAACAAAAACGTAAGCGATTTCTTTTTTGCTTTAGTAAATGTGCAGGAGGAATGAATATGAGTGAACAGTGGTGGCAACGCGCAGTCGTTTATCAAATTTATCCACGTAGTTTTCAAGATACAAATGGAGATGGAGTTGGCGATTTACAAGGAATCATTCGGCGATTAGATTATTTAGAAAATTTAGGGATTGATGCTATCTGGCTTTCACCTGTTTATCAATCACCGAACGACGATAATGGGTACGACATCAGTAATTACGAAGAAATCATGAGTGAATTTGGCACGATGACGGATATGGAAGAATTGATTGCAAAAGGAAGAAAGAGAAATATCCGAATCATTATGGATTTGGTAGTCAATCATACCTCAGATGAACATGCTTGGTTTGTTGAAGCACGCAAGAGTCCAGAAAATCCTTATCGTGATTACTACATTTGGCGTGACCCTGTTGCCGGTCAGGTGCCTAATGAGCTGCGTTCTACTTTTAGTGGTTCTGCTTGGGAATTTGATGAGGCATCAGGACAATATTTCTTGCATTTATTTAGTAAAAAACAACCGGATTTAAACTGGGAAAATGAAAAAGTCCGTCAAGAAGTCTATGACATGATGAATTTTTGGATTGAGAAAGGCGTCGGCGGATTCCGAATGGACGTGATTGACTTGATAGGCAAACTTCCAGATCAAGAAATTACAGGAAATGGACCAAGACTTCATGAATATTTACAGGAAATGAATACTGAAACGTTTGGTGGAAAAGATCTCTTAACGGTTGGCGAAACATGGGGTGCCACGCCAGAAATTGCGAAGCGATATTCTGATCCAAAGCGAAATGAACTATCTATGGTTTTCCAATTTGAACATGTTGGCTTAGACCAACAAGTAGGAAAAGAAAAATGGGATTTAGCACCATTAGATTTAACCAAATTGAAGGAAGTATTGTCAAAATGGCAAACTTCTTTAGGAAACGAAGGATGGAATAGTTTATTTTGGAATAACCATGATTTGCCGCGAATCGTTTCAAGATGGGGAAACGACCAACAGTATCGAGTAGAGAGTGCCAAAATGTTTGCGATTCTTTTGCACATGATGAAAGGGACGCCGTATATTTATCAAGGAGAAGAAATTGGAATGACGAATTATCCGATTTCTGACATTTCAGAAGCAGAAGACATTGAAACCATCAATATGTATCATGAACGAATTGAAAAAGGCTATACCAAAGAAGAAATTATTCGGTCAATCAATACAAAAGGACGAGATAACGCACGTACCCCCATGCAATGGGACGACAGTCCAAACGGTGGGTTCACTACAGGAACACCATGGTTACATGTGAATCCAAACTATCAAGTGATCAATGTGGAACAAGCATTAACAGATTCGAGTTCGATTTTTTATACCTATCAGCAATTGATTGCTTTACGAAAAGAACATGACGTTATTGTGTGGGGGGAGTATGAATTAGTGCAAACATCCACAGAGATTTTTGCTTATTTACGTAGTTTAGGTGATGAAAAATGGCTGATTGCATGCAATTTATCTGAACAAAGTCAGACACTTTCAGTTCCAAAAAGTAAAGAAATTATTTTAACCAACTATGAATTGACTGAGGTACCTGTTGGGGAAGTGACGATGCGTCCTTATGAAGCGTTTGTGTTAAAGGTTTGACAAGAAATAAACGATAAAAGTCAGGCAGTTCCAATAATTTTAGTGAGCTGTCTGTCTTTATTGACAACTTATTACGAAAAAATAGGTATAGATTTTTGACAAATAATCCAAAGCATCATATGATATGCACACATGATTTTTTCAACAAAGGTATACAATTGTTTTGTAACTTTAAATAACGAAAATTAAGATGCTTGAATCATTTTTTTCGTGAAAAGAAAGAGTAGCTAACAAATGCAACCGGCGTGGTTCAAATCATTGGAAGTTTTTGCTTAAGTAATAATTCTTGATCAGAAACTTTACATAAATTCGCTCCAATTCATTTACAATTCAAACACACACAAGAAAACTTAGTAAAAGAGACGAACTCACCTGAGGGAGAGAAGGATTCTTTTTTTCTGAGTTTTTTTGTTGTTTTTAAGAAAAAATCGTTAAGAAGAGTGATATTTTTGAAACATTTTGGTTGAAATGCTATTCTGCAAATAGGAAGATCAGAAAAGGAGAACATAGATGAAGATTGTAATCATTGGTGGTTCATTCGCAGGAATCCGCGCAGCTCAATTACTTAACGAAGCGTGTCCACAAGCAGAAATCTATTTGATCGAAAAACAAAATGAAATCGGTTTTATCCCAAGTAGCTTTCATCTGCTTTTGACGAAACAAATCGTTGATAAAAAACAAAGTCACTGGATAACAAAAGAAAGACTTGAAGAAACTAGTCGAATCAATGTATTGACACAAAAGTCAGCGATTGGATTAGTTGAAAACGAAGTGTTATTAGACAACGGCGAAAAGGTGCCTTTTGACCAATTGATTATTGCGACGGGTTCAGCACAAAGCTTTAAACGATTGGACGAGGCTGAGGCACAGCATATTTATTCAGTTAAGAGTGGAACCAATTTTACTGAGCTGGAAACAGTGCTCGCACAAGCGGATAAAGTAGCGGTGGTTGGGGGCGGCCAAGTGGGTGTGGAATTAGCAGAAGACTTAACAACTCTAGGGAAGAAAGTTGATCTTTATGAAAGCCGCAACCAGATTTTGTTTCGTTATCTTGATGAACAAATGACAGAGCCAATCCTGAATGAGATGACAAAAAGCGGCATACAGCTTTTCTTGAATGAACAAGTCCAAGTTTTAGCCGATAAAAATGGTGCTATTTTAGAATCTGAAAAACGCAAAGCTCGTTATGATGTAGTTTTATTAGCGAATCATACGCGCCCAGATAACCGTTTGTGGGCAGAGACTATCAAGCTGAATGATGATGGAACGATTTGGGTAGACGACTATTTACGAACTTCACGAAAAGATGTGTATGCTATTGGCGATGCCATCCAAGTAACCTTTCGACCAACACAAGAAAAAATGTATGTTTCGCTAGTGAACAATGCCATTCGAACAGCACAAGTAGTTAGTCAAACAATCAGCGGCAAACCGACGAAAGATGTGGGCACCTACCGACCCGTTGGTAATAAATGGTTTGGTTACTTTGTTGGCAGTGTAGGCTTAACGGAAAGTGAACGATTTTTTTATGCAAGAAAAGTTCGGAAAATCAATCAAGAACATCGTGTTTCGCTGACGAATAATGAAAAGATTTCTCTTCAGTTATTAGTTGATCAAGAGACGGATCAGCTGATTGGTGCACAACTTCAAAGTAAATCATCGGTTTTCCGATTATTGGATTTATTGACGATTGCGATTGAGCAGCAGTGGACGCTACAACAACTGGGGGCGCATGAGTTATTTTTCCAACCAGAATACCGGACTCCAGAAACGATTTTGACAGAGATGAGTGGGTCTTCCTATGAGGATTGAAGAATTACTAGAAAAGAAGGAGCAACTACAAGTAACAATTTTACGTCAGTTGGTCTTGCGAGGTGGACAGGCATCCCTGAATGAGTTACGTCATGAGGTGGATTTGTCCAAGTCATCCTTTGATTCCTACTTGGAAGAAATTGAACTGATTGGTTTAAGTATGCAAAAAAAAGTAGAAGTTGTTCGAACCGATTATCAAGTAATCTTGTCTTTGGATGAAACAGTAAGTTTGGAACAAATTGTGTTACATCTTTTACAAGATAGCTTGAAATATAAATTACTGACATATTTATTGGAACATCAGCAAGCTTCAATCGTTCAATTAGCAACGGCTTTTTCTATCAGTGAGTCGTCTGTTTTTCGTAAAATCAAAGAATTAAATCTATTATTGAAAGAGTTTGGAATCCAGATAAAGAATGGTCAACTTTACGGAGAAGAACTCCAAGTACGGTATTTTTATTACGAATTATTCCAATTTATTCCTGAAGAACAACGTCCACTTTATCTTCAAAATACACCAGATAAAAAGACCATTATTTTAGGGTTGGAAAATGTGTTAGAAACTAGTTTTTCCGCATTTTCGACTGCCCAACTAGCTTGTTGGGTTGGAATTACGAAGAAGCGATTGGTGAGCGAAAAAACTACTTTTTCAACTTTGCGGGAAAAGAAAAAGCTGTATCAAGAGGACCGGCTATATCAAACAGTTGACTCGATCTTGATTTTATATTTGAGTCGATTAGCAGCGGATTTAAGTGCATATGAAACACTGATGTTTTATAGTTTTTTTGTTTCTTTTTCTATTTTAGAAGAGGAGACTTTTTACCAATATGAGTTAACCCGAAGCAAAAAATTACCAACTGCGGTTTTGGATACATACATTCGAGAAACAATGTTATGGCATTACCGTCCAAGGAGATTAAAAATCAGTGAAGAAAAGGCTGTGGGGTATCAACTCTCGCAAATCAACAATGAATTATATTTCTTTTATGGTAAATTAACGATTTATGATCGTAAACATTTGCTCGAACAGCAGAAAAAAATGCTTGGTCATTCTTTGAGCAAGTTATTGGAACAACTAAAAGAAACAGCAATCAAGCAGTTACCTGCGAAAAAGTTTGATGCTCAAACGTTGGATAACTTAATGATTTTATATGCCAGCGTTCTGATGATGATTGATTTTTATATTGCTAAATTGGTAGTTATCGGGATTGATTTGACAACGTTACCGATTTACCGCATTGCTTTCCAACAATTTTTATTGAGCGAGCTTAAGGGAATCAGCGGTGTTCAGGTAGAATCGTATCAAGAAGGGAAAAAATACGATCTTATCATAACGTTTAATCAAATCAATAAGGAAGAGAATCGGTATTATCTTTCTGAATTTGCTTCTAGTTATGACATTGTGCGATTGAAAAAACAAATTGAACGCTACAAAAAAGAAAAAAATTAATATCTTTGAAAACCAGATGTATCAAGGGGTTGAAAGAAAACTGTCAAAAATAATTCAAAAAAATCAATTTTTGGCAGTTTCTTTTTTTAAATACATTGTATGATTAGTTCAGTTAAAGAAAGCGTTTGCAAAAAATGGAGGGATAACAATGACAGAATCAACTTATATTATGGCCATTGATCAAGGAACAACGAGCTCACGAGCGATCATCTTTGACAAAAAGGGAAGACACATCGGCAGTTCGCAAAAAGAGTTCACTCAACATTTTCCTCAAGATGGTTGGGTAGAGCACGATGCAAATGAAATTTGGAACTCAGTTCAATCAGTGATTGCAGGAGCATTTATTGAATCAGGAATCAAACCCAATCAAATCGCTGGGATTGGTATTACGAATCAACGTGAAACGACAGTTATTTGGGAAAAAGATACAGGACGACCAATTTATCACGCAATTGTTTGGCAATCTCGTCAATCAGCAGATATTGCGAATCAATTGAAAGAAGAAGGTTATCAAAAATTCTTCCATGAAAAAACAGGATTAGTGATTGATGCTTACTTCTCGGCTACTAAAATTCGTTGGATTTTAGACCATGTGGAGGGTGCGCAAGAGCGTGCAGAAAAAGGCGAATTACTTTTTGGAACAATTGACTCATGGTTGGTTTGGAAGTTGACGGATGGACAAGCACACGTAACAGACTATTCAAACGCCAGCAGAACGATGTTGTTTAATATTCATAACTTAGAATGGGATCAAGAGATTCTTGATTTGTTGAACATTCCTCGTGCAATGCTACCAAAAGCAACGTCAAATTCAGAAGTTTATGGTCATACACAAGGCTATCATTTTTATGGTAGTGAAGCACCAATTTCAGGAATGGCTGGCGATCAACAAGCAGCATTATTTGGTCAGATGGCGTTTGAACCTGGGATGGTAAAAAATACGTATGGTACAGGTTCATTTATTGTCATGAACACTGGAGAAACGCCGCAATTATCAAAAAATAATTTATTAACCACGATTGGTTATGGGATCAATGGCAAAGTGTACTATGCGTTAGAAGGAAGTATTTTTGTGGCAGGTTCTTCTATCCAATGGCTACGCGATGGGTTACAGATGATGCAAAAAGCAAGTGACTCAGAGGAAGCGGCAAGACGTTCAACAAGTGATGATGAAGTCTATGTTGTTCCAGCATTTGTAGGTCTAGGTGCCCCTTATTGGGATCAAGCCGCACGTGGAGCAATGTTTGGGATTACTCGTGGGACGACGAAAGAAGATATCATTAAAGCAACATTACAAGGAATTGCTTACCAAGTGCGTGACATCATTGAAACAATGCAAGCAGATACGGGCATTCAAATTCCAGTATTAAAAGTAGATGGTGGAGCTGCCAACAATGAGTATTTGATGCAATTTCAAACAGATATTTTGAACACACCAATCCAACGAGCTGAAAACTTGGAAACCACTGCTTTAGGAGCAGCTTTCTTGGCAGGTTTAGCAGTAGGTTATTGGAAAGATATGGATGAAATTCGTGAATTTTACGAAGCTGGAAAAATGTTTGAGGTTCAAATGGAAGAACCAAGACGTGAGAAACTTTACAGTGGCTGGAAAAAAGCTGTAGAAGCAACACGCGTATTTGAATAAGGGAGGAAAAACCATGTTCTCAAAGAAAACACGACAAGCAAGTATTCAAGCAATGCAAAAAGAAGAGTTGGATTTACTCATTATTGGTGGTGGGATTACTGGTGCTGGGGTAGCAGTGCAAGCTGCTGCGGCTGGCATGAAGACTGGTTTAATCGAAATGCAAGATTTTGCTGAAGGAACTTCTTCACGTTCAACTAAACTAGTTCATGGTGGAATTCGTTATTTGAAAAATTTTGATGTCGAAGTTGTAGCAGACACAGTTACTGAACGTGCTGTGGTACAGCAGATTGCACCACACATTCCTAAGCCAGATCCAATGCTACTACCTATTTATGAAGATGAAGGTGCAACGACTTTCAATATGTTTTCTGTCAAAATTGCTATGGATTTATACGATCGTTTGGCTAATGTGATTGGGACAAAGTATGAAAATTATACATTGACGCCAGATGAAGTTTTAAAACGTGAACCATTTTTGAAAAAAGAGGGGTTGTTAGGTGCGGGCGTGTACCTTGATTTTCGTAACAACGATGCACGATTAGTCATTGACAACATCAAAAAAGCAGCTGAAGATGGTGCTTACTTGGTAAGTAAAATGAAAGCGGTTGGCTTTTTGTATGAAGGAAATCAAATCGTTGGCGTTAAAGCAAGAGATTTATTGACCGACGAAGTAGTTGAAATCAAAGCAAAAGTTGTAATCAATACAAGTGGGCCTTGGGTCGATAAAGTTCGTAATATGAATTTCTCTCGGGCAGTTGTACCAAAAATGCGTCCGACAAAAGGGATTCATCTAGTTGTTGATAGCAAGAAATTACCAGTACCACAACCAACTTACTTTGATACTGGCAAGCAAGATGGTCGAATGGTCTTCGCTATTCCTCGTGAAAACAAAACGTATTTTGGAACAACAGATACGGATTATCAAGGAGAATATACTGATCCAAAAGTAACACAAGAAGATGTTGACTATCTTTTAGATGTTATCAATCATCGTTATCCAGAAGCAGCGATTACTTTAGATGATATTGAAGCAAGCTGGGCGGGATTGCGTCCATTATTGATTGGTAATTCTGGTTCAGATTACAATGGTGGCGATAATGGTTCCATCTCAGATAAAAGTTTTAATCAAGTGATTGATGCAGTAACTCAATTTAAAGAAAATCAACTTTCTCGAATTGAAGTCGAAGATGTCTTGAATCATTTAGAAAATAGTCGTGGCGAAAAAGATTTAGCACCATCTGCCATTTCTCGAGGAAGTTCTCTTGAAATCGAACCAGATGGATTAGTAACTTTGTCAGGTGGGAAAATTACCGATTACCGCAAGATGTCTGAAGGGGCATTGACCTTGATTCGCAAACTATTACAAGAAAAATATGACTTGACCTTCAAAGAAATTGATTCAAAAACCTATGCTATTTCCGGTGGCGATTTTGATCCAACAAAACTAGAAGAAACAGTCGAAGAATTAGCAAAAAGCGGTGTGGAAGCTGGCTTGTCTGAAGAAGATGCACGTTATATCGCTGATTTTTATGGGACGAATGCTAAACGAATCTTTGAATTAGCTAAAGAAATGACACCATATGCTGGGTTGAGTTTGGCAGAATCTGCTCGGTTACGTTACGGGTTAGAAAATGAAATGGTTTTAACACCAGGTGATTACTTCATCCGTCGAACAAACCATATGTTGTTTGAACGCGATCAGTTAGATGAATTAAAACAACCTGTGATTGACGCAATTGCTACTTATTTCAACTGGTCTGAAGAAGAAAAAGAACAAGAAACAAGTCGCTTCAATCAATTGGTCGATGAGTCAGATTTACGTGAATTAAAGGAGGAGAATAAATGAGCGCAGAAATGACCCAAATCATGGGAGAGTTTATTGGTACGTTGATTTTAGTATTACTTGGTGATGGTGTCTGTGCAGCTGTTAACTTGAACAAGAGTAAAGCACAAGCGTCTGGTTGGATCGTCATTGCCTTAGGCTGGGGGATGGCAGTAACGATGGCTGTTTATATTTCTGGGTTTATGGGACCAGCCCACTTAAACCCTGCAGTTAGTATTGCAATGGCGATGACAGGTGCAATCGGTTGGAATCTTGTTTTTCCATTCATTATTGCTCAAATGTTAGGTGCATTTCTTGGTGCAGTATTGGTATGGCTATCTTACTTACCACATTGGGAAGCAACGAAAGATCAAGGTGCTATTTTAGGAACGTTTGCCACTGGACCAGCAATTAGAAATTATCCTGCAAACTTTATTACAGAGTTGATTGGGACCTTTGTTTTAGTTTTAGGTCTACTAGCATTTGGTGAAAATACATTTGCTGCTGGAACGAACGTATTTGCTGTTGGAGGCTTGATTTTAGCAATTGGTCTATCACTTGGTGGACCTACGGGATATGCAATCAATCCAGCTCGTGACTTGGGTCCGCGTATTGCTCACGCCGTGTTACCAATTGGTAATAAAGGAACTTCGGACTGGGCGTATTCTTGGGTACCAGTTCTTGGACCAGTTGTTGGTGCCATCGTAGCTGTCGGTGTCTTTTCATTGATGGTTTGATTATTAGACAAATTAAATCGTGAATCTTTATCAGTGTGAGGTGAAAATTTGCCTCACACTTTTTTTGCGGACAAGCATTTTATTTTAACTTACAAAAAGTAAGTTGTATACTGGATGTAATCAAATAAATAGAAAAAGAGGAAAGTGCGATGACAATTTTAATACCAGATTTTCAATTAACAGCTACGGCACACATCGGAGTAGTTGCATTAAATGTTTCAAACTTAGTAAAAATGACTGATTTCTATGAACGTGTCATCGGATTAACGTTACTTGAATCAACAGAAAATCAAAGTGTTTTGGGCGTGAAAGATCAAGCGCTATTGATTTTAACCAAAATCGAAAATCCATTACCCGTTACTCGAAAAACTGGGTTATATCATGTCGCGTTTTTATTACCTACACGAGAAGCGTTGGGTGATGCTTTACTTCACTATTTACAAATCGAAGCGCCGATTGCGGGTGCTAGTGACCATGGGTATAGCGAAGCATTGTATCTAACTGATCCCGAAGGAAATGGCATCGAAGTTTATCGAGATAAACCGATGAGTGAATGGACGATTAAAGAAGATGGTGAAATCGTCGGAGTAACGGAAGAGTTGGATGGCGATGGTGTACTGGAAGCAGCTAGCCGGCACTGGCAAGGCTTTCCTAAGGGTACGATTGTAGGTCATGTTCATTTAAAAGTTAGTGATTTAGACCAAACACAAACATTTTTTACAGAAGTGCTCGGTTTGAGTTTGAAAAATGATTTTGGTAACCAAGCAAAATTTTTTGCGGCAGGTTCTTATCATCATCATATTGGTAGCAACATTTGGTTAGGAACACATATCCCAGCGATGGAGCCCAATGATCTTGGCTTAAATTACTATACGTTTGAAGTACCACTAGCTGAATTGACTCGTCTAGAGAAACATTGGAAAACAAAAACAATCGACTATGAAAAAAATGAAGAAGGACAATTGATTCTTTTTGATCCAAATGGAATTCAAGTCAGAATCACTGGCAGAAATCCACAGATTGATGCATAAAATTGACAAACTAAAATTCGCTTGCTATATTTAAGTAGAAAATAAATAAACCTAGATGAATGGGGAATTTTTGTGAGTGTAGCAGGTATCTAATTAGTAAGTTGAATAACCAATGAACCACTAGAGGTTTATTTGGTGTGCTTATGAGTGATACCTGTCAGAAGAACATACTTTTTGACCTTTTAAGGATGGGACACAACTTCTAAGCTGTGTTGCGTCCTTTTTTTGTACGAAAAAAGACCGTCATAAGCGAATGTGGGTTGCGTTGCTCCAATGAGTTTTGAAAAGGGCTTGAAGTAAGTGTTTATTTTGTGCAATGAAATGTTTCTAGGTGTTTATTTATTTTGAGACGGGTATCTCTTCGCAGAAAAGGAGAGAATATGAATAATCAAATGATTGAAAAACTACAATTTAATGAAATCAAAGAAGAAGTAAAAAAACGTGCGATTGGGCAATACACCAAGGAGCGAATTGAACAAACAACTGTTCAAACAAATTTGCAAACTGTTCAGGTTTGGCAAATCGAGACAAAAGAAGCACGAATGATTTTGGAAAGTAACCAACATGTACCATTTATGGGACTTAGTCGAATTGGTTATTTAACAGATCAAGTAAAAAAAGGCTTGGTTTTAGCACCCGCAGACTTGGTTGAATATGCTGATTTTTTGAGAAGTAGTCGAATGATTACGAAGTTTTTTGAGAAAAATCAATATCAAACACCCACTTTACATGTGTATAGTAATCATTTGCCAGATTTATTGCCAGTTGAAGAAATGATTTATCAAAAAATAACTAATCAACAAGTAAGCGATGACGCTTCACGAAATTTAAGAAAAGTACGAAAACAATTACAGAATTTAGAAAAAGAAATTCAAGAACGCTTACTAAAAATTTTACGGCATCCGAATCATAAAGAAATGATTCAAGAGGCAATGATTGTTCAAAAGGGTGAGCATTACACGATTCCAATCAAGGCAAGTTATAAAAATAAATTTTCAGGAACGATTATTGAACAATCAAATAAAGGAACGACTGTTTTTATCGAACCCACGGTTATCGCTAAGTCAAACGAGCAGTACCAGTTGCTGAAAGCAGAAGAAATTGCGGAAGAATACCAAGTGTTAGCTGAACTAACCGGGTTACTAGCAGAAGAAGAGCAAGCAATCAGTTTGATTATTGAAACAATTACAGCGTTAGATATCATTTTTGCCCGCGCGAAGTATAGCCGTGAATTACAAGGAATCACGCCACGCGTCAATAAGTCAGAACGAATTTCAATCAAGCAAGGAAAACATCCTTTCTTAGCTGAAAATGCAGTACCATTAGACTTTGAGTTAGGAATTGATTATCGTGGATTGGTGATTACAGGCGCGAATGCTGGTGGGAAAACAGTTGTATTAAAAACAGTAGGATTATTTACATTGATGGCGATGTTTGGTTTGCAAGTTCCAGCACAAGAAGGAACCGAACTTGCTATTTTCGATGAATTATTCGTAGACATTGGCGATCAACAAAATTTAGAAAATGCGTTGAGTACTTTCTCAGGTCATATGCAAAACATTGCAGAAATTCTAAAAAGGGTGAACAGAAATACGTTAGTTTTACTTGATGAAAT
The DNA here is from genome assembly GCF_040887505.1 of Enterococcus sp. C50. Lineage (NCBI taxonomy): Bacteria > Bacillati > Bacillota > Bacilli > Lactobacillales > Enterococcaceae > Enterococcus > Enterococcus sp. C50. The sequence goes on from NZ_JBFOFW010000007.1 coordinate 106,071, forward strand.
TGGCAGTGGAACAGAACCAAATGAGGGTGCGGCACTAGCTGTTGCGATTATGGAAACAATGTATGAGCAAGGTGCCTTGTTAGTTGCGACGACCCATTATGGTGAAATCAAAAAGTTTGCTAAGGAGCATGAAGATTTTATTCCTGCAGCGATGGCATTTGATAGAGATGCTTTACAACCGAAATACTTATTACAAGTAGGTGAAACAGGGGATAGCCAAGCGTTGTGGATTGCGAAAAAAATGAAGATGTCTTCCAAACTGATCGATCAAGCACAAACGTATATCCAACAAAAAACGTATCAAACAAAGAAAAAAGACTTTGCTGATTTGGGTCAAATCTTTGAGAATAAAAAGAACGAATTAGCTAAACGGCATTTTGAAAAAGGGGATCGTGTATGGCTAACAGAACATCAAAAAGAGGGACTAGTATTTGAAGATGACGGTTCAGAAAAAGTAATGATTTATTTCAACAACGAAAAGATAGCAGTTCTTCGTCAACGTGTGCAGTTCAGACGAAGTGCAAGTGAACTATATCCTGAAGGTTACGATTTAGATAGTTTGTTTATTGATTTTAAAACGAGAAAAAAACAACGTGATTTAGAAAGAGGATCAAAAAAGGCGCATAAAGAGTTGCTGAAAGAAATGCGTACGCGACAGCATCAAAAGAAAAAAGAAACAGATAGTTACTATCACTAAGAAGCGTAATCCACTACGGTAGTGTTTTAGTAGAGCTTAAGTTAAAATAAAATGGAACAAGTTTTGATAAAGGAGTTGTTAACAGATGAAAATTACGCAAAATTGGCGAGAAGAAATCAAAACAATTCCCAATGGGCTTTCGCTTTTTCGAATCGTTTTGTTGCCGGTATATCTTTATTTTGTTTGGCAACGTTCCTTTTATTTGGCAGGGTTAGTGATTGCTGTCTCAGGATTAACTGATTTTTTGGATGGTTATATCGCGCGCCGTTTCAACCAAATTACTGAATTAGGGAAATTATTAGATCCTTTGTCTGATAAACTTACTCAATTTGTATTGATTTTATCAATGGCATGGTATCGACCATGGATCTGGTTATTGCTGGGGTTATTTGTGATCAAAGAAGGCTTTATGATGATTGCAGGAATAATTGGACTGAAACATGGGGTAAAATTAAGTGGAGCCAAATGGTATGGCAAATTGGCGACAGCAGTGATTTATTTAGGGATGATAATCTTATTAGTATGTCCTCAGTTGGCGGAAACGTGGGTAAGTGTAATCTTCGGTGTAATTGCTATATGCTTGATGTTGTCGTTTGTTCTATATGCCTTAGAGTATCGAAAAATGTTACGTTCGACTAAACTTAACTGAATGTTTTATGAGAAGGTTGTGGCGCAAAGCGTCAAGCTTCAAGCAATAAGGATGCTTTTCTAAAAATAGCTTTCCATATTTTTAAGAAGAGAAGACTTATTGCCGAAGAAGTTGCTTTGGGAACACCGTGAATAAAGGTTGTGGCGCAAAGCGTCAAGCTTCAAGCAATAAGGATGCTTTTCTAAAAATAGCTTTCCATATTTTTAAGAAGAGAGGACTTATTGTCGAAGAAACTGCTTTGGGAACACTATTTATTCGGAAGAAAAGGCTGTGACAAAATATTGTCATAGCCTTTTTTTGTGGAGAGGAACCAACAATCTTTATTTTTTAATAATCATATTGATTGCTTGTTCTAGTTTTTTTGACTGTTCTTCAGGATTGGTTTCAGGGTTTTCAAAACAATTTTTAAGATTGTCGGCAACAATCATTCCCATCACCCGATCAATACTTGAACGGACGGCGGTTAGCTGAGTGATGACGTCAATGCACTCTTGTTCATTTTCAATCATTTTTTGAATGCCACGGATTTGTCCTTCGGTTCGTTTGAGACGATTCATGATTTTTTTGGTTTCTTTGGTTTCGTTTTCCAATGTGACGTCCTCCTTTGATGATAATAAATGAAATATACCTCAGGTGGGTATTTTTTGCAAATAAAAATCTTTTTTTCAAAGTTAACAAAATTGTTTTTCTTGACAGTTTTGAAATACTTCTGTTAAATATACCCCATGAGGTATATTTCTAAAAAAGAAAAGAGGGAAAGGAATGTTTTCATTTTTTAAGGTTATTCCGACAATCACTACGCAAGAATTGGCTGAAAAATTACCAACTAATCCTAAAATTGTTGATGTTCGGACAAGTTCTGAATACCGAGGGGGGCATATTCGACAAGCCAAAAATCTTCCTTTAGCGCAAATCAATAATTATCGCGGAAATCAAGAAGAAACGGTTTATGTGATTTGTCAATCTGGTATGCGGAGTAAACAAGCTGTTAAGAAGTTAAGAAAAGCGGGCTATTCTGCTGTGAATGTTCGTGGTGGTATGAATCAATGGCGTGGAACGAAAGTGAGAGGAAAGTAAAATGAAGATTGTTATTATCGGTGGTGTAGCTGGTGGGATGTCTGCTGCTACGAGATTAAGACGTTTGATGGAAGATGCAGAGATTATCGTATTTGAAAAGGGTCCATTTGTTTCGTTTGCAAACTGTGGATTACCTTACTTTGTTTCAGGAGAAATTGATGAGCGAGAAAAGTTATTGGTTCAAACACCAGAAGCATTGGCTGCTCGTTTTCGCTTAGATGTCCGACCAAATCATGAAGTAGTGAACATTTCTCCAGAAGAGAAGCAGGTAGAAGTGGTAGCAAATGGACAGAAAGAAACGGTTGAATATGATGCACTGATTCTATCTCCAGGGGCAAAACCATTTGTTCCTAATATTTCGGGAATTTCAACAGCTGAAAATGTTTTTTCAATCAGAAATGTACCTGATATTGACCGAGTAATGCGTGCATTGGAAGCGAAACCTCAAAAAGCGGTTGTTGTTGGTGCTGGTTTTATCGGTTTAGAGATGGCAGAAAATTTACAAAAGAGTGGACTGCAAGTCACGATTGTAGAGCAGGCGCCACACGTCTTACCAACGCTTGACGAAGAGATGGCAGTCTATGTCCAACAAGAATTAATTAAACAAGGTGTAGCAGTTTTAACAAGTCAATCAGTTGTAGGGTTTGAAGAAAAAGGGAAGAAACTTCGTTTAGCAAATGGTGAAACGTTAGCTTCTGATTTGACGATTTTATCAGTGGGTGTTCAACCAGAAAGTACGTTGGCTGAAAATGCTGGATTAAAACTGGGCTTACGTGGCGGAATCGTTGTGAATGAAAACTATCAAACAAGCAACCCTGCGATTTATGCTGTGGGTGATGCAATCGTAGTCAAACAGCAAATTACTGGTGAAGATGCACTGATTTCGTTAGCTTCTCCAGCCAATCGTCAAGGGCGTCAAGTTGCTGATGTTATTGCTGGGTTGCCGAGAACGAATCAAGGAAGTATTGGAACAGCGATTGTTCGAACGTTTGATTTAGCTGCAGGTTCAACTGGCTTGAGCGAAAAAAGTGCGAAAGCAGCTGGATTGCCAGTGCAAGTGACACATGTGCTTGGAAAAAGTCATGCTTCTTATTATCCTGGTGCAACTGAGTTGTTGTTAAAATTAATTTTTAATCCAATGACTGGTGAAATTTATGGTGCGCAAGGTGTGGGTGTTGCAGGAGTTGATAAGCGTCTAGATATTTTGGCAACAGCAATCAAAGGACAACTGACGATTTTTGATCTACCTGAATTAGAATTTACGTACGCGCCACCGTTTGGTTCGGCAAAAGATCCAGTGAATTTATTAGGATATGCGGCGATGAATATCGCGGAAGGAGTGAGTGAAACGATTCAGTGGCACGAACTTGCAACAGAGCTAGAAAACGGGAAAATTCTTTTAGATGTGCGCGATGAAAATGAGCTAGCTCACGGGAAATTTAAAGAAGCAATCACTATTCCACTAAATGATTTGAGAGAGCGTTTAGGTGAGTTGGATCAAGGCAAAGAATATATTGTGAGTTGTCATAGTGGATTGCGTAGTTATCTTGCGGAGCGTATTTTGAAACAAGCAGGCTTTAAAGTGAAAAATTTAGACGGTGCGTTTGCGCTGTATAAAATGGTGTTACCAGAGGAGATTAGTTATGTATAGAAGTATTGGTCCAGCAGAATTTTATCAAGAAACAAAAAAGAAAAGTATACCTGTTATTGATGTCCGTGAATCAGTTGAGTATCAAATGGGGCATGTGCCAAACGCGGAATCATTTCCGTTAAGTGAGCTAGAAGCTGCCAGCTCACAGTTGAAAAAAGAGAAGACGTATTATGTCATCTGCCAATCAGGCGGACGTTCAGCAACTGCTTGTAATTGGTTAGCTTCACAAGGATTTGATGTTATCAATGTAATGGGGGGAACTTCAGCTTGGCCAGATCGTCTGGTTTAGATGGAACTGAGTGATAGAATTTAGTGACTGCTTTTCTTTGGCATGTGATCTCAGTAAATGATCTCAGTAAATGATTTTAATTAGTGATTTAAATAAACAGTTAGCTGATAGCTACTCAATTTGATAATAGTGTAAGAGTGGATTGCTAGTAACTTGGTTTTATTAGACAGATTCCTTCGAATGTTTATGTTTCTTTTTCTTGATTTGTTTTATACTAAAACGAATATTGAAGAATAAGGACGGGATCCAGGCATGAAAAAATTTGTTACAAGTCTAGCAGTGACCGTTACTGCTTCGGGATTGTTTTTTTTAGCACAACCAGTCTTAGCAGAAACAACGGGAATAACACAAGCAACTAGCTCGACAAGTATCGAGGACACGGTGACAACGAGTGAGTCACAATCAGCAACACAACCAAATGAGTCAACAGAATCAATGATCACTTCTGATGAAATCGAAAATACAGAATCTTCAACACAGCGATTCGACCCTGATTGGTTTCAAAAGTTGGAAGAACGACGAAAAGAAATCGAACAGTCTTTAGAAGATGCTAAGAATCAATTGAAAGAAAATCAAGAAACAATTCATCAAGATTTGACTGAACTAAAAGAGAACGCACAAAAAAATCATGAACAATTGGAACAAAATTTAGCGCATGCACAAGAAATTGCTGATGCGACACAAAAAGATATTGACGGAAAAATTCAAAAAGCCAAAGAGATTCAAGAACAAATCCATTCATTGGGGACAGACGCATCTACTACTTTAACCAATACACAATCAGATATTGAAACAGCGAGTGCTGAAATTGATGCGAAAATTCAAGATGCACAAGCGGCGATTGAAGACGCAAAGGCAAAGAAAACAGATCTTGAGTCAAGTATCGGTCGAATCAAGTCTATTTTACACTCAGCTGGTTCTAACGTAGAAAACCAAGAAGTTTATGCGGCAGACACGAAACAAAGTGTGGAACCTTTAGCAGCTAGCTCTACGGTAAAAGAGTTACCTAAAACGAATGACGAACAATCAATTGGGTTAGCTGTTTTAGGATTAGGATTGGTTAGTTTCACAGCTATTTTAATGAAAAAAAGAGCCTGAATAGCTTTAGTTAGGCTAAGTAGGAAAAAATTGTTTCTAGTGTTTCAAACGAAAATATGCTAAAATAAACATAGAAAAAGGAGTTGCGTCAACAACTCCCTAACAGCACCGTTTAAGACGGTGACCAGTAATAATCTTAGAAAATAATCGTCCTGGTTAGAAGCAGTAGACGGTTATTTTTTTTTGTCTTGGTTGACTACTGCTAGGATGCCAAAAATGATCGTTGCGATTAACGAACCGAAACCGATCATTAGCTCCAAAGCTGATTCAACAGGCAAAAAGGCTTCTCCTCTCTCTGGATTTTGGAAGTACGCACATACGCATCCCCCCTCACTTTTAATTGGATAGCCACCGTCATAAACTCTACTGTCGTTTGTTAGTATACCATGTTCGTCAGAAAAAAAACTTGACTTTAAAATAATCCTGGATGTTTTTTTATAGCACATCCATTCATTTTTAGAAACAGAATAAAAGCATCGCTTTCTCAAAAATAGTCGTTCTTTTGAGAAGCGATGCTTTTGTCTCGTTCTAACTTGTAGAAAAGCTGTTTATCGGGTAGCTACAGCAGTTCCGCTACAAGTAACCATTAACATACCGTTGTCACTACCAAGAACCTCATAGTCCATTTTTACACCAATGATGGCGTTAGCACCAAGGGATTCCGCGCGACGTGCCATTTCAGCTAGCGCTTCTTCTCGAGCTTGTAATAGCTCATCTTCGTAGCTTTTTGAGCGTCCGCCAAATACATTTCGTAATCCTGCACCGATATCTTTAAACACGTTGATACCAGTAATTACTTCACCAAACACGATTCCTTTATAAGCCTCGATTGTTGTTCCTTCAACACTATTTGTAGTTGTTGTAATCAATTCGATCACTCCTTTCTTAGCAAAAGTATAGCAAATTTTTTAATAAAGCGCTCTTTTTCAGCGGAAGTGTTGAAAATCTAAGTAAAAATTGCAACTTTGACTCGAGCTGTTTACAATAAAACTGGTGACAGAAAGAGGTGCGCACATGGAATTGAATCAAGCTGATTTTCAATTATTTGATCGAGAAATATATACTTTCAAGCAATTAAAAGAACAGTATTCAACACAAGAAATCGAAGAAATCAAAGCAGATTATAAAAAACAGTGGCAAAAGTGGAAAACGTTACAGTTAGAAGTTGCAACAGCGTTACCTGTAGGATATGGGATGCAAAAACCCAAAATTGAAAGTTGGACGAATGGCTGGAATTTACGAAGTCATTTTTGGAGTGCTTACCGTAGCGAAGATCGCCAGCGAGAAAATGCATGCTTGGCTGTGTTATTAAATAAAAAACAATTTCAAGTTTATTTGATGTTTCAACAGTATAAAAGTGAAGAGCGAAGTGGTGGAGTGGAAGAATACAATGAGTTGCTAGCTGCATTACCAGAATGGAGCAAACAAGTTGCGATAGAACACTATTACATTTGGCCTCAAGTGGAACACGAGTTGGAGGATCACTTACCTTTGGCTACCTATTTAGCAGATTCGAAAGGGCAAGAAAAATTGAGAGAAGCAATGGGGAATCGCTCGTTTCAGATTGGTCGCTTGTTTTTTGAAACAGAGGTTCCAGTAGAAAATCTTGTAGCAGAAACAATCAAAGCGTTAAAAGAGTTAGCACCTTTGTATTTTGCATTAAAAAAATAAACCTGTCCCTGTCTTTTCTAGCAAGGCTTGTGAAGAAGTGTGTTAATTTTGAATGAAAATAATAGTAAAGAGGCGTATAATAAGCGAGCATTCATGATTAAAAAGGAGGATGTCAATGAAAGAATTGGATTTATCAAAGTCTTTGTTTGAACTAGTTTCCCTTTACCCCGAAGTAAAGGAATTGATGTATAGATTAGGTTTTGAAGCAATTGCAAAACCAGGAATGTTACAAACAGCGGGTCGTTATATGACAATTCCTAAAGGTGCAAAAATGAAAAAAATTCCTTTAGAAAAAGTGATCGGATTATTTGAAGAAAATGGATTTATTGTGAAAGGAGTAGAGTGATGGAGCGAACAAGACAGCAACGACAAGAACGCATTGTAGAAATTTTAACGTTGTTACATGAAGGTGGTTCGTTTGAAGCAGCGAAAGAATTGTTCAATCAAGAGTTTGACGGAGTGGATGTGACAGAAATCACAGCAGCTGAAAAAGCATTGATTCAGAGTGGCTTAAATCCACAAGAAATCCAACGATTATGTAACATTCATGCGGCAGTATTTAAGGGATCAATTAATGAGATTCATCGATCGAATTTGGAGCATGAACAACCTGGGCATCCTATTCATACGCTGAAGTTAGAAAATCAAGTGTTACAATCTTTGTTAACAGATGAAATTGATGACTTATTGTTAAAAATCAAAGCAGGCGATTGGACACAAAAAGAACGACTGCTTAAAGCGCTCAAGGATCTAAGACAAATTGATAAGCATTATGCACGTAAAGAAACATTGATTTTTTCTTACATGGAAAAATATGGAATCTCAGCACCACCCAAAGTGATGTGGGGCGTGGATGATGATATTCGCGACATGGTAAAAGCTTTGATTCAGCTAGCGGAAGACGAACGAGCAGCTTATAACCCCATTGCTACCAAATGGGAAGAAACGAAAAACGAAATCGAGGAAATGATTTTTAAAGAAGAAGAAATCATGGCGCCGATGACGCTGGATGTGTTTAGTTTATCTGATTGGGAAAAAATCGCAGCAGATAGTTTTGATGTTGGTTTTGCCTTTATTCCAGAACCGCTTCCTTGGAAACCAAGCCAAGAGGCATTGGAAAAAGAAAGCGAACGCGAACCAGCTCGTCAGTTGGCAATCCAACAAGCAAAAGCAACCACAGACGGAATTGCCGAAAGCTTGTTGAACGAAACGGATAGCGTACCAGTATTTGTAGAAAAACAAGACAAAGCCGAAATGAAAGAAGTTTCTGAGCCAATTGTCCTACCAACAGGAACGTTAAAACTGGAACAAATGATTGCAATGTTTCAAGTTCTACCCGTTGATTTAACCTTTGTGGATAACGACGATCGAGTACGCTTTTTCTCTGAAGGAAAAGAACGTGTTTTTCCACGAACGACGTCAGTGATTGGGCGAGAAGTAGTAAATTGTCATCCACCAAAGAGCATGCATATTGTGCAGCAAATCTTAGATGATTTTCGTTCAGGTGCCCGTTCTGAAGCCGAGTTTTGGATTGATATGCGTGGGAAAAAAATCTATATTCGCTATTTTGCGTTAAGAAACGAAGCAGACGACTATCTTGGTTGTTTAGAAGTAACCCAAGATGTGACACCAATCCAGTCACTTGAAGGACAAAAAAGATTATTGGACTAAAGCTAAGGATAAAAGGTTGTAATGAGTGTGACCGCTCATTGCAACCTTTTTTGTTTTCTTGATAGCTATCAATGTTTTTCGCTTCTCTTTTGATTATTCTGTTATTGAAAAGTAAAGGAGGAGTTAGAATGAATAGTCAAAAAATAATTTTAAGTCATAAAAAACAATTGATGGTAATTAGTGGGAGTTTCATCTTTTTAGCGCTTGTTGCTAAATTTTTTTCGTATCAAGAAGGGTATCGTTTAAGTATGGCGATTTCGGCTCTTTTTGGGATTTTACCAATTGGACTTCAAGCATACCAAGCAATTAAAGTGAAAGTTATCAGTATTGATCTGTTAGTAACAATTGCGATTTTTGGTGCGTTTGCGATTGGTGAGTATAATGAAGCTGCGATTGTTGCATTCTTGTTTTTATTTGGTCATTTTCTTGAACAAAAAACATTGGAAAAAACACGTTCTGCTATTCAAAGTCTTGTTCAATTAGCCCCGACGACAGCTTGGAAATTTTTTGAAGACACGGTGGAAAAGATTCCGATTGATGAGGTCGAGGAAGATGATTTGTTATTAGTTAAAACTGGTGCCCAAGTTCCAGTAGATGGGGTAGTTATAGAAGGTGAAGGCTCAATTGATGAATCAAGCGTTACCGGTGAAGCGCAGCGAGTAGCAAAAAAAGCCAAGGATCAAGTGTTTGCTGGAACAATTTTAGAAAATGGAACATTGAAAGTACAGGCAATGCGAGTCGGTGAAGAGACAACTTTTGGGAAAATTATTGAACTAGTTGAAGAAGCACAAGATGCTAAATCAACAACTGAACGATTTATTGACCGATTTGCAACATACTACACACCGTTTGTGTTGATTCTTGCACTTTTAATTGGGGTGTTTTCTAAAGATATTCGTTTGGCAATCACAATTTTAGTTTTAGGATGCCCAGGAGCGTTAATCATAGGTGTTCCTGTCTCCAATGTTGCTGGAATCGGGAACGGTGCAAAAAACGGTGTGCTGGTCAAAGGTAGCGAAGTAATGCAAGTGTTTAGCCGAGTAGATACCATGGTTTTCGATAAAACAGGAACGTTAACTAATGGAAAACCAAGTGTTTCAAGTGTTAAGTCTTATGGTAAATCAGCGACGAATGTTCTGCCATTCGTCGCTAGAATCGAGCAAGAATCAGATCATCCTTTGGGACAGGCAATTGTAAAGTATGTGGAAAAACAGATGGGAAATATTGAACAGTACCAAGTAACAAATACCACTGTAATCAAAGGAAAAGGAATTATTGCGACAGTAGCAGGAGAAAAACTATTTATAGGTAATCGCCAATTGTTAAGCGATCAAGCTATCTCTCTGTCAGAGGTTGAAGCAGACGAGCAACGACTACAACAAGAAGGTAATTCTTTAGTATTTGTGGCAACAAAAAATGAGGTCGTCTTATTGATTGGAATCAAGGATCAACTTCGTGAGGGCGTCAAAGAAACTTTACAGAAACTGCAAGAAAAAGGGATCAAACGGCTCGTGATGTTATCTGGTGATAATCAACTGACTGCTGAAAGCATAGGAAAAGAAATCGGTCTGTCGGAAATACATGGAAACCTATTACCAGAAGAAAAAGCAAACTATATCAAAAAAATACAAAAAGAGGGTCAAGTAGTTGCTTTTGTTGGTGATGGAATCAATGACAGCCCTTCTTTAGCGATTGCAGATATTGGAATTGCAATGGGGAACGGGACAGATGTTGCGGTGGAAACTTCCGATATTGTGTTGATGCAGTCTGATTTTAAAAAATTGCTTTATGCGTTTGATTTAACCAAAAAATCAGTTTTGAATATGAAAGAAAATATTGGGATTGCGTTAGGAACAGTTTTATTCTTACTAATCGGATTGATTTTCGGCTATGTCTATATGGCGAGTGGTATGTTATTTCATGAATTAAGTATTCTACTAGTCGTTTTTAATGGTATGCGTTTATTATCTTATCGGCAAAAAAAGAAAAAACTTGATAGAAATCAATTATTTAAAGAAACAGAGGAATTAAACTAGAGATGTAGTGAAAGGGAGGATTTATCATGAAAAAAGTAATTATCCAATTAGGAACACTGACTTGTCCATCTTGTATGCAAAAAATCGAACAAGGACTTAGTCAACAAACTGGTGTTGAAAAAGTAAAAGTTTTGTTTAATGCCAGCAAAGTAAAAGTTGAAATAAATGAAAAAGACATTCAACCAGAAGATTTAAGCAAGAAAATCGAAGCGTTAGGTTATGATGTCGAAGGAATGAAAGTAAAGGAGTTAGCTTAAGATGAATTCAATTCAAAAATATGAACAAGAAAAACTTCAAAGTGAACAAGATCATCATACGCCAACTGCTGCAGCAATGATTAGTCATATTCTGTCTAACTTAGTTATTCATCGTACAAAACTTAAACAGATAAGAGCGTACCTTAAAGGTAACCAACGTAGTTATTTAGAAACCAAGTTACCAACAATCATCGCGAAAGAAGATGAGTTGTTTGACGAATTAAGTCAATTGGTATTAGATGAAGGGGAACTCATTCCAACAACGACTACGGAATTTGTCGATTATACAATGATTAAGGAAAGTGGTCAGTTGAAATATGAATCTCCTGAAAAAATGTTGACCGAGATGGTCGCTGATTTTGCAACTCAAAATTTATTTGTTACTCGTGGAATTGTTTTAGCAGAAAAAGAAAATAAATATGGATTAGCAGAATGGCTCAAAGGATTATATGCTTGGCTTAATCACCAATTGTATACTTGGCAAAGTTATTTAGGAAATGATATTCGAGAAGGGTTAATGGAGGAAGAATAAGGAGGGAGTTACGTGGAACATCAACATTTGTGTGTCTCAGTCGTACCATTATTCAATCATCTGGCTGAAGCAGAACAACAAAAAATCCATGAATTAGTGAGCCACCGAAAGTTTAAGAAAGGTGAACAAATCTTTTCACCAGCTGACGAGGCTCAATTAGTGATTGTCGCTCAAGGAAAGTTGAAAGTGTACCAGCTTTCTTCTAGTGGAAAGGAGCAGTTGTTGCGTGTTTCTTTGCCAGGAAGTTATGAGGGAGAAAGCCAATTGTTTGGTGTTCCTAATGACTCCTTATTTGCTGAAGCATTGGAGCCCACAGAAATTTGCTTGTTAAGACAACGAGATTTTTCAAATTTGTTACTTCATTATCCAGAATTAAGCTTAAAGTTGTTAGAAATTAATGCAGAAAAAATGGCGAAGATTGAGCAACAAACACAATTTTTGATGATGGAAAAAGTGGAAGAACGCTTAGCCACGTATTTGCTTGACCTGTTTCAAGTAGAAGAAAATGTTCAATTAAACCTCCCAATGAAAATGAAAGAGCTAGCTGCTTTTTTGGGAACTACCCCTGAAACATTATCCAGAAAATTCAAGTTGTTGGAAAAACAACAACTAATTCAACGAAAAGGTCGAGTCATTGAACTGACTGACATCGAGGGATTAGAAGAACTGTAACTATTATTAGAATGTCAAAGAGAGGATGAATCCAAACTGATGGTTTGGATTCATCCTCTTTTTAATCGACAATGAAATCTCTTTGACGATAGCCAAGGGCACCTAAGCAAATCATACCTATACTAATGACCATTATCGTGCTAAACGTTGAAAAATCAAATGTTTCCACTGGCATCTTAGGAAACCAACTTTGGATGGCCGTTTTGGCAAACCAATCAGGCAAATTTAAAATTCCGCCGAAGTAATTCAGCATGAACGAATAACCTAAATAGATGTAACTAATTTTGCCGAGTTTGGGTGCCCAACCTAAGAACAATCCAGCTAACCCAATGAAAAACAAAATTGTCGGGAAAAGATTAAACCCAGCTGTTAAAAAAGTAGCTAGTGTCATTGGTGATGTGGCAGTCATCACTGACAATGCTGTTACCCCGAGAGAGCCCGCGCTCAACAAAGTTGCTAACACGCCGGCAATCACAGCCAAAATAATTGTAGTCCAATAAAATGTATTACGAGAAGTCTTAGTTGAAAACAATTGATCCAGGTGCCCGCGAGTTTCCTCTGAGAATAATTTATTCGTTAACGCAATTGGCAAAATGGCCGAAAGGCAAATTAAGACCATCATAATCGTGCTAGTAAATGATTCTTCTATAGAGGAACCTGATTGCATAAACATTTGTTTCATTAACTCATTACTTTCTAAAAAATCTTGCATATCGCCATAAATCGAACCATAAGCAGCACCCATGACAGTAAAAGCTACGAGCCAACTGATAATGACTCCTCGATTTAGACGGAAAAACAGACCGGGAACGGATAATAACGAGCGTTTGGCTCTTGCAGGTCCCTCACTTTCTGGAAAATAACCAGAATTCAAATCACGATGTTCTTCTAATAAACCCGCACCAACGCTGATTACTATACTAAACAAAAGGAGGTAAAGGAGTGGAATCCAGTTATTTTTAGTAAAAGGATACGTTAAATAGGTCCAACCTAAAGGATTAAGCATGGACAAATCACTTTTGCTAACGTCAGTCCAGGCTCTCATTAAGTACATCAGACCTAATAGTGAAAGTGATGTGCCAGTCGCGCTTGAAGAAACCGGCATGAGTTGAGCAAAGAATAAAGCAATCACACCACCTAAAAAACCAGCAGCTCCCACGGAAAAACCAAACAGCAAGGATCCTTCCACTGTTATAGAAGAAGCTTGAAAGGCAATCATAATTCCACCAGTGAGTCCTGCTAGTAACAAATTGATTAACAAAGTTTCAGCTAAAACAGCAAATGAATTGGCTTGTCGACCAACTCTGAAGGAACGAATCAATTCTGCTAAGCCAAGATCTTCTTCTTTTCTTGTATGGCCGACCACGTGTAAAATGGATAGCACAGCTGCAAATAACCCACAGAAAAGTAACATTTCGTTTGCGTACATCGCACCTAGTGTATAGTCAGCTGATGAATGGACAGGTGAAGGTCCGACCATTGAAATCATCGCAGGGTTTTGCATCGTTTCATACATTCCTGTTAGACCATTTCCTTTTGCAATCTCTTCGAAGGCTGGAACATAAGCACCAGAAAATAAACCCAAACCAATGACCCAAAAACTTATTTTTTTCCAATCACGCTTGAGGTACTGCAAGAAAAGAACAGACCAACGTGAAAAACGTTCGTTCATAATAAAAAACCTCCCTGTGACTTAATTTTCATAATGACGCATAAATAAGTCTTCGAGTGTTGGTGGGACAGACTCAAACTTCTTCACTCCTAATTTTGTAGCGGCAAGTAAAATTTCATTGAGTTGTTCAGTATCCGCAGAAAAATGTGCTTGATTTTCTTTTTGAACAAAGTCGTGAACACCAGACAAACTTGCAAGAGTTGCGACATCGCCTTGTGTTTCAATAGTGATTGTTGAGCGAGTCAAGTGTCTTAATTCGGCTAACGAACCTTCTTCGACAACTGTTCCTTGCCGGATAATAACAATCTTATTTGCCAAGCGTTCCACTTCACTGAGAATGTGTGAAGAAAGCAAGATTGCTTTCCCAGCACGTTTGATTTTTTCGACCTCTTCTTGAAATACTGCTTCCATTAACGGATCAAGACCTGAAGTTGGTTCGTCAAACAGATACAAATCAGAATCTACGGATAATGCAGCAATCAATCCAACTTTTTGGCGGTTCCCCTTTGAATAATTTTTGGCTTTTTTCTTAGGATCTAATTCAAAACGTTTAATCAACTCATCACGTTTTTCTTTGTTCCCATTTCCATGTAATTTCATAAACAAGTCAATGATTTCGCCACCAGTCAAACTTCCCCATAAAGCAACATCTCCTGGAACATACGAGAGACGTTCGTGAATGACAAGACTCTCTTTAAATACATCTTTGCCGAAAATTTCAGCTTGTCCGCCATCTTTACGAATGATTCCTAACAATGTTTTGATAGTTGTTGATTTTCCTGCCCCGTTTGGGCCAATAAAACCAACAACTTCACCAGCGTTCACAGAAAAAGACACGTCTTTTAGTGCTTCGAATTTTCCAAACTTTTTTTGTAAATGCTGTACCTTAACAACTTCTGACATCCCCAAGTCACTCCTTTCACATTCAACTACAGGTTCATGTTTGGTTAACTGTAGTGAATCTTGTCACTGATGATATTCCTTTTATTTTTCACTGTCAATAAAAATCATTGCGCAAATAAAACTAAAATACTATTGTTGGTTTAATTTTTTTGGTGTATAATGCCTTTAATTATAAAAATGAACTATTTCTGATAGTAAAGTTTAAAAAGGGGTTGGTAGAATGAATGGTTTTGAAAAAAGAACAGAAGAAAAAAAGAAACAAATTGTTGAAGCAACATTCGATATAATCAACTCTGAAAATGGGTTAGCAGGTTTAACGATTGATGAAGTAATTGCTAGGACATCTGTTAGTAAAGCAACAGTTTTTAAGTACTTTGGAAACAAAGAAGCGTTAATTTATCAAGTATTCTTTGAGTTTATGGATGAGTTAAAAGATTCAGCAAAACGAATTATGGAACAAAATCTTTCGTTTGAAGAAACTTTAATCAAGATGAGTGAAAATAAGATCGATTACTTAAAACGAGTAGATCAACAATTTTATCTTGATTTAATGGCTTATTATACGAAAAGAAATAACCAACAATTTTCAGAAATGATGGACGAATATACGAAAGAGAGTTTAAACATGATGCTAGACCTTTTTCATCGTGGACGAAAAGAAGGAAAAGTGGACTTGAAATACTCAGATGAATTTTTGTTGCTGTACTTTCAAGCAATGATCGAAGGGATTTCTAAACCTGCTATTTACAGTAAATTATTACCTTACACAGCGGAGTGGACAGAGTTATTATTAAAAGGAATCTCGCCTAACAATTGAAATTGGTATAGATTGGTTTTGCGCGTTTTTATTTTTACAATCGAATATAAGTTTATTTTTAAGTATGAAAATAGCTGGATGAGGAGCATCTTTCTTGTTTGGTGAAATTTTCATGCTTTTTTTTATTTGGAGTGGTATACTTTATTTTGTTGATTTTTTATTTTTCATGAAAACTTTCCGAGAATGAAAATCAATAATAATTTGGACTAGATAAGGGAAATAAATGGTCTGTTTTTTTTGGGGAGGAAGAGAATGAAAGCATATATGCAAAGGATGGGTCGCTCGCTAATGCTACCCGTTGCAGTTTTGCCAGCGGCATCACTTTTAGTTGGGATTGCGAATTGGATCGTAGGAATGGGGATCAGTAACGCGGGAACAACTTTTTTGATGAATGCTGGTTTAGCTATTTTAAATCATTTGGCTCTATTATTTGCTGTTGGTTTAGCGTTAGGAATGTCTAAAGATAAGGATGGCTCGGCTGCTTTAGCTGGTTTAGTTGCTTATTTAGTTCCACAAACTGTTTTAGCTCCGCTTTCTGTTCAAGGATTGTTGGGCTTAACCAATCTTGCTGACGTCAATCCAGCGTTCAATAGTATGGATAACAATGTTTTTGTGGGAATCGTAGCTGGTTTAGTGGCTGCTGAAATGTACAATCGTTTTAGTCAAGTCAAGTTACCAATGGCTTTATCATTTTTCAGTGGGAAACGGTTGGTTCCAATTATGTCAGCATTAGGAATGTTGGTGGTTTCGGCTATTTTATTATTCATTTGGCCTAGTGTATATGATGTGTTAGTTGCATTTGGTAAAGGGATTTCTGGTTTAGGATTCATTGGCGCCGGCGTATATGGTTTGTTTAACCGTTTATTGATTCCTACTGGATTACACCATGCGTTGAATTCGGTTTTTTGGTTTGATGTAGCTGGAATTAATGACATTGGAAACTTCTTGGCCGGACAACAAGCGTTGGATACTGGCAAAGCAATTGTTGGACAAACGGGGATGTATCAAGCAGGATTTTTCCCTGTAATGATGTTTGGCTTACCAGCTGGAGCGTTAGCTATTTATCAAAGTGCTCGTCCTGAAAAGAAAAAACAAACGGCTTCCCTGATGCTTGCAGCAGGCTTTGCTTCATTTTTTACTGGCGTAACGGAACCATTAGAATTTTCATTTATGTTTGTTGCTTGGCCGTTGTATGTTTTGCATGCTATTTTTACGGGAATCTCATTGGCAGTTAGTGCCTTTTTCCATTGGACGGCAGGCTTTGCCTTCAGTGCAGGTTTTGTTGACTATTTTTTGTCATTGAAAAACCCAGTCGCAAATCAACCTTTGATGTTGCTTGTTCAAGGTGCTGCGTTTGCAGTTATTTATTATTTTGGGTTCCGATTTGCTATTCAAAAGTTCAATTTGATGACTCCGGGAAGAGAAGTGGGAACTGGAGAGGAAACACCAGAAGTTGCCACCGGAGAAGACAAGTTTTCACACCTAGCAACTGAAATTTATACAGCACTTGGTGGTAGTGACAATGTTCGAGTAATTGATAATTGTACCACCCGCTTACGTTTACAAGTAAAAGATACTGATCAAGTGAATCAAGAAAAAATCAAAGCAACCGGTGTTCCAGGAGTTAAAGTAATTGATGATACAAATATTCAAGTTATTGTTGGAACTGAGGTACAATTTGTTGCTGATGAAATGGGTAAACTACATGGACAATCAGCACCAGCTAAGAGGATGAACGTACCAAAACAATCATTTGAGGATGAAACGCCAGTTGATAAGGAAGTTGCAAAAACAAATGAGCTGTACGCTGTAGCAAATGGGAAATTGATTCCAATTAGTGAAGTTGCAGATGCGGTTTTTTCTGAAAAAATGATGGGAGATGGCTTTGCGGTTATCCCAACTTCAGGAGAAATTTTTGCACCGGTTTCTGGAACGATTGCAAGTATTTTCCCAACGAAACATGCTGTTGGTATCAAGACGGATAGTGGTATCGAAGTGCTGCTTCATATGGGAATCAACACGGTTGACTTAAAAGGAGAACCGTTTACGATCTATGTTGAGGAAGGTCAGCACATTGCGCGCGGACAATTGATTGCAGAAGTGGATCTAGCCATGTTAGCAGTGAATGAGAAAAAAACCGATATGATTGTTGTTTTCACAAACGGAGAAGCAATTGAAACAGTCATAGTAGACACGGTGACTTCTGTTCATGGAAATGAAGTAATCGGAAAAGTAGAAGCAAAATAAAAAAAGGGTGTGGCTCAAAGTAAATAGCTTCAAGCAATAAGGATTTTTTCTAGAAATAGTTTCTCGTATTTTTGTGAAAAAAAAGACTTATAGCCGAAGAAGCTGCTTTGGGAACACCATTTATTCGTAGAGGCTGGGATAAAAGTAGCCTAAATAGAAAAAAGCCTAAAATTCGTTTTTGAAAACGTTGATTTTAGGCTTTTTTTGTGGAAATTTGTTGAGAACGACTGGCTATCTAGTTTTGTCCCACACTCTTATTTGTGACAGAGTGAGAAAGAGTTGTTACTTTGAAAAAATTTATTTCTTGATGTTTCTTTTTTCTGACTCTCTTTGGATGAATGCTTCTATTAGCTTAACCCACGAGCTTGTTTATCAACAACAGAAGGCACGTTGATGAACTGCTCTAAGACATTATTTTGACCCGAAAGTTCAGATTCAAAGCGAATGCCGTCAATATTGATCCGTGCTTGTCGGTAATAGTTTGCACCTAATTGTCCCCAAGAAGGAGTAGAGGCATCGACATTACAGAAAATTGAAAAACCTTGTGATTTTAAGTAATCAAATTTTTGATTTTCAGCTGTATAGTCGTGCCAATCGCTGATATCTGCGCCAAAAGGATAAATCAACATGGTTGTTTTTCCTAAGATTGGAGCGACTTCGTTTTGCCAAAGTTCATTGTCGCGTTTCACATCTTCTAGGGAAGCATTCGTCATATTCAGATGCCCCCAAGTATGAGAAGCGAACGTCCAGCCATCTTTTTTCAATTGTTCAGCAACTTTTTTCGCTTTTTTGATTTCTGTATTTGTTTTCTCGTTATCTCCATATTCTGATTTTGATGTTCGATAACCAAGCACACCATTGTAGCCAGTTAATGCGAGTGTTCCCTTAGCTCCTTGATAAGAAAAATCAGGATGTTCTTCAACAAATGTATCGATTAAGGGAACCATATCAAAATCACCGATTTGTTCTTTTTTATTATTAACATACACATTTTTCACTTTGTCCTTATCAATGACCAATTTGTCAGGAAAACCTGAATCTTTCATGTATTCATAGTAGCTGACATCATCTTCTGAAAGGACGAGTGGCTTTTTGTCTTTAGGCAAAGAAACACCTACAAAGGAAACATTTCCTTGATCATCAATCGTAACTAAGTCGGGTAAATTTACTAAAACATAATTATTTTTATAAAGCTGTTCAATCGTTTTGTTGAACTCAGGAATTGTGACCATATATTCCTTATAGCCTTGTGCTTGTTGTGACTGGAATGCTTTAGCTGGATCAACAATCAAGCTATGGAAAAACAAATGAGAAATTTTTGTTGGGTCATCCCATTTGACTAATTGTTCTTTTTCTTTTTTGATGGTTTGAAGGAACGCCTTCGCTTCATCGGAATGAGCGTCAGCTAGTTGCTTGATCGCTTCATCATAGTGATAACTTTTGACTAGTTGTTGTGCTTCACTCAGTTTTTTATCATCGGAATTGACAGCTGCTGGTTGGCTTTCGGTTGATTGTTCAGCCGTGGTTGAAGAAGCTGACTTTTCATTAGAAGTTGCATGAATAATCAAAAATAGGCTGAAGATTGAAATTAGCACTGTTATACCAGCAGTGACTCCAAGAATCTTTTTTTGTTTTTGTTCCATTAACTTATACCCCTACCTTTACACTTTTACTCAAATAATAGAATAACTTTGTTTCTTTTATTGTAACGAAGACAGGAAAGAAGTGAAAGTGATACGCTGATTTATGAGAAAATCAGCTATTTTTATCATCAATTCTGACGAAAAAAATGATATGTTATAAAATTATTCGAAAAACTGCTCGAATGTGATTTTACTCATCATAATTATTAATGTTTTTTGTTATTTAATAAAAAAATATTTGTTTTGTGTTGACAAAGAAAAAAACGGGCTCTATGATAGACACATGTTAATAGATAACAAGACGAAGAACGAAACGAAGTAGTGATTAAGGTCGATGTTTCAGAAAGCTAGTGGTTGCTGCGAACTAGTACAAGCCTTAAAACGAATTACATTTCAGGAGTCTTTGACAGTTTTTGTCACGCGACAGCGTTAAATGTTTGAGAGATATGTTCTTGAAGAACATATAATTTGGGTGGTACCGCGAATTTTCGTCCCTTGACTAGTTATTAGTCAAGGGACTTTTTTTGTTCACTCAAAAAAGTTTTACTAATTTTACGAATGCTAGCAGGTTCCTGCTTTCATAAAAAACTATACGGAGGTCAATATAATGAATATTATTGATGAATTAACTTGGCGTGATGCCATTAATCAACAAACAAACGAAGAAAGACTTCGCGAACTCGTTGAAGAGAAGAGTATTTCACTTTATTGTGGCGTTGATCCGACAGGCGATTCTATGCATATCGGACATTTGATTCCCTTTATGATGATGAAAAGATTTCAATTGGCAGGCCATCATCCATATATTCTTATTGGTGGCGGAACAGGAACAATTGGTGATCCAAGCGGACGACAAACAGAACGTGTTTTACAAACAATGGAACAAGTACAACACAATGTTGATGCACTTTCAGCACAAATGGGTAAATTATTTGGCGCAGATGCAAACATCACATTTGTAAATAACTACGACTGGTTATCAAACATTTCTTTACTAGAATTTTTGAGAGACTACGGTAAAAACTTCAACATTAACACAATGTTGGCAAAAGATATCGTTGCAAGTCGTTTAGAAGTAGGGATTTCATTTACTGAATTCACTTACCAAATCCTTCAATCAATTGATTTCTTGCACTTACACAAAACATTTGATGTGCAATTACAAATCGGTGGCGCTGACCAATGGGGAAATATCACTGCTGGTTTAGACTTAATCCGTAAACTAGAAGGTCCTGATGCAGAAGCCTTTGGACTAACAATTCCATTGATGCTAAAAGCAGACGGAACAAAATTCGGGAAAACAGCTGGTGGAGCAATCTGGCTAGATCCTAAGAAAACATCACCATTTGAATTCTACCAATTCTGGTTAAACCAAGATGATCGTGACGTTGTGAAATACTTGAAATTCTTCACATTCTTAACAGAAGAAGAAATCGATGACTTAGCTAAAAAAGTTGAAACGGAACCTGAAAAACGTGAAGCACAAAGACGTTTAGCAGAAGAAGTAACTGCTTTTGTTCATAGTAAAGAAGACTTGGAAGAAGCGCAAAAAATAACAGCAGCTTTGTTCTCTGGAAACATTAAAGAACTAAATGCTGAAGAAATCGCGCAAGGCTTTGGTAAAATGCCAAACGTTGACATTTCAAGCACACCTGAAAATATCGTGGAACTACTTGTTTCAACAAAAATTGAACCATCAAAACGTCAAGCACGCGAAGATGTTTCAAACGGAGCTATTAGTATTAACGGTGACCGTGTTACCGATTTAAATTTTGTCGTAAATCCATCAGATGAATTCGATGGTAAGTTTGTGGTTATTCGAAAAGGTAAGAAAAATTACTTTTTGGCCAAAGTAGTTGATTAGAATTTAGTAATTTTTTGCCTTGAAAAAGGTAAGCTCTATTACAAGATTCAAACTTTTGAAACCCATCCTAAAAGGGAACGACGGTTGTCGTTAATACAATCTTTAAGAGGGAATTTACTTTTGTAAATTCCCTCCTTTTTTTAAATTTTTTTAAAATCACATACAATTCGTTCAATTACATATTATTAGAAAATGATTATAAAATCGACTTATTTTTAGTTTACAGAATTAAAGAACAGGTGTAATGTAGGGCTCGACAAAATTTAAATATTTTTTTAGGAGGGTTTCACATGAGTGAATCATTGTCAAATGATCTAAACCTGAATGCACTATTCATTGGTGACAAAGCGGAGAACGGCCAAATCTATAAAGCTTTGTTAAATGAGTTAGTTGATGAACATTTAGGATGGCGTCAAAACTACATGCCTCAAGACATGCCTATTATTACGCCGGAAGAAAAAAGTAGTGCTAGTTTCGAGCACACTGTAAATAAAACGAAAGACGTTTTATCAGAAATTTCAGCACGTATGCGTACCCATTCTGTTCCTTGGCACAATGCCGGACGTTATTGGGGACACATGAACTCTGAAACATTAATGCCATCTTTACTAGCGTACAATTTCGCAATGTTATGGAATGGTAATAACGTTGCCTACGAATCTTCTCCAGCAACAAGTCAAATGGAAGAAGAAGTAGGACATGAATTTGCAAAATTAATGAGCTATGAAGATGGCTGGGGACACATTGTTGCCGATGGTTCTTTAGCAAACTTAGAAGGTCTTTGGTATGCTCGTAATATCAAATCTTTACCTCTTGCGATGCAAGAAGTAACACCTGAATTAGTTGCTGGTAAGAGCGATTGGGAATTAATGAACATGTCAACAGAAGAAATCATGAATCTGTTAGATAGTGTTCCAGAAAAAATTGATGATATCAAAGCTCATTCAGCACGTAGTGGTAAACATTTAACAAAATTAGGTAAATGGTTAGTGCCACAAACAAAACACTATTCATGGCTAAAAGCAGCCGATATCATCGGTGTTGGGTTAGACCAAGTTATTCCAGTACCAGTGGATCATAACTATCGCATGGATATTAACGAATTAGAAAAAATCGTTCGTGAATTAGCTGCTGAAAAAACACCAATCTTAGGTGTAGTCGGAGTTGTTGGTTCAACTGAAGAAGGCGCAATTGATAGTATTGATAAAATCGTTGCTTTGCGTCGTGTCTTAGAAAAAGAAGGAATTTACTTCTACTTGCACGTAGATGCTGCTTACGGTGGATATGGTCGCGCAATTTTCTTAGACGAAGACAACAACTTTATTCCTTTTGAAGAATTAAAAGATGTTCATGCGAAACATCATGTCTTTACTGAAAACAAAAATTATCTTTTAGAAGAAGTTCATCATGCATATGAAGCAATTTCTGAAGCTGAATCTGTAACAATTGACCCACATAAAATGGGTTATGTACCTTATTCAGCTGGTGGAATCGTTATTAAAGATATCCGCATGAGAGACGTTATTTCTTACTTTGCTACTTACGTATTTGAAAAAGGAGCAGATATTCCTGCTTTACTTGGTGCGTACATTCTTGAAGGTTCAAAAGCTGGGGCAACTGCTGCTAGTGTTTGGGCTGCTCACCATGTATTACCTTTAAACGTAACTGGTTACGGAAAATTAATGGGTGCATCAATTGAAGGGGCACATCGTTTCTTCAATTTCCTAAACAACTTGTCATTTAAAGTTGGCGATAAAGAAATCGAAGTTCATCCATTAACTTATCCAGATTTCAACATGGTTGATTATGTGTTCAAAGAAAAAGGAAATGATGATCTAGTTTCTATGAATAAATTAAACCATGACGTGTATGACTACTCTTCATATGTGAAAGGTAGCATCTATGGAAATGAGTTCTTAACTTCACATACTGATTTTGCTATTCCTGATTACGGTAACAGCCCATTACAATTTGTGAACCAACTAGGCTTCTCAGATGAAGAATGGAACCGTGCTGGAAAAGTAACAGTTTTACGCGCAAGTGTAATGACACCATATATGAATAAAGCAGAAAACTTTGAAGAATATGCTGAAAAAATTAAAGCTGCTCTTCAAGAAAAATTGGAAAAAATCTACGCAGACCAATTATTGGCAAGCGAAGCAAAATAAGTTAATCGAGATGGAGTACCCGTTTATTTCGTGAAGGTAGGAGAAGTCTGGGAATGATTGCCCAGACTTCACTTCTCCATTTCTTAGTTTTGAGGTCGTCTTTGGAGCATTGTCGTTTAAGCGATAGGCTGAAGCATGAAACCGAACTTTGAATCGATGGAATTACTTTTGTTTATTGCCAAACTTAGATTGCTTCAAAGACACTATTTTATCCAACAAATCAAGGAGAGTGTCAACCGTGAGTGAATCTAAAGTAAGTAAGATGGGTCTTGGAACCTTTATTGGTCTGACAATGGCATTGTGTGCTACAGTCCGAAGTATTCCGACTTTGGCAGCAGTAGGTTGGACGTTAATTTTTTATTCGATTTTTGCAGTTTTATTCTTTGCTGGTCCGATCTCAATGGTTTCTGGTGAACTTTCAACGATGCTTCCTCAAGAAGGCGGCCCACAGTTATGGGTAAAAACAGCTTTGGGTAGTAAATGGGGATTTGTCGTTGCTTGGTTGCTATGGGTTCAAATGTTCCCTGGTATGGTAATGGTTGCTTCAACATTAGGCCCATTGCTTGGAAATACGTTTGGGAATGTTGAACTAGGAAATAATCATTGGTTCGTATTAGCTTGTATTCTAGTTATTTATTGGGTTATTACTTTATTGAATTTAAAATTTGATATGGCAAAAGTCGGCGGAAATATCGGTGTTTGGTTAGGTGTATATATTCCCGTTGTCATTATGTTTGTGCTTGGTTTATTGGCAGCATTTAAAGTTGGTTTGGTTTCAAACGGCTATCTAGGTGCATTTTCTTGGTCAAAAGCTTTCCCAGACTTAGAACACGTGGAATCATTAAAATATCTAGCTGGTATCACTTTTATTTTTGTAGGGATTGAAATGAGCTCGGTTTATATGCCTCGCTTAAAAGATGCAACGAAAAACTATACGAAAGGTGTATTCATTGCCTTGATTGGTTTAGTTTTATTGAATGTCATCAATGCGATGTTAGTTGCTAACGTTGTTCCAAATGGAAAAATGGAGTTGGCAAACATCACACAACCAATCTTGATTGATTGCCAAATTTTAGGTTTACCAGAAGTAATCGGAAATATTTTTAGCTTCATGGTCTTTATTGGTGTGTTGTTACAATTATCTGCTTGGGTTACTGGACCATCAAAAACAATCATCCAAGTGGCCAGAGAAGGCTTTTTACCACCAAAATTTGGTTTCCACAAAGAAAACAAATATGGTGTTTCTAAAAATGTCGTGTTAACACAATCTATTGTTATTTCATTATTTGCACTTCTTTATGGTGTAATGGATGATGTTAGTGCTGTTTTCTTGACATTAACAAACGCAACTACAGTTATTTATTGTATTGTTTATGTGTTGATTGCTATTTCTTTACTTGAAATGAGAAAAAAACATCCAGAATTGAACCGACCTTATCGTATTGGTAAGTCAGGAAACTTCTTTGCTTGGGTTGTTAGTTGTATGTTGATTTTCTCAATCGTTGTCGTTGTTTTTGCTACATTAGGAACAGCAACAATGGGGGATGCATTACTTGTAACAGCTATCGCAGTTGTTATGTTTGTAATCCCATTGATCATCAATCATTTCAAGAAAGATTCTTGGAATACTGCAGTTGAAGCAAGTTTAGAAGAAAATTTAGATGAATACTCTGATCAAGTGACACATAGTCACTAATCCAGATTGTCCTACCAAGAGAATAATATTTTCGAGGTGGGACTTTTTTCATGAAAAAATAATGGAGAAGTGAGAACAAGTGAATAAAAAAAGTTCGATAAAAGAAAGTATCGCTGTGTTGGTGGTACTATTAGCAATATTAGGCGTTTTGATTATTGGGTTTCATTTGACACCACATATTCCCATCTTAATCGTTTTTATGGGTTTGTTATTTTATGGTAAAATCAGAGGTTTTTCTTGGGATGACATCCATGCAGGAATCGTGCAAGGAATCACACCGGGAATCATTCCAATTTTGATTTTTTTGTTGATTGGTGTGTTAGTTGCCTCATGGATTTTAGCAGGGACAATCCCAACAATTATGGTTTATGGCTTCCAATTGATTTCTATCCGTTTCTTTTTACCTACGGCGTTTTTGGTTTGTACAATTGTGGGGATTACAGTAGGAAGTTCGTTTACGACGATTTCAACTATCGGAATTGCTTTCTTGGGGATTGGTCATTTGTTAGGATTTTCTGACGCAATGACAACAGGGGCTGTGGTCTCTGGGGCATTCCTTGGAAACAACTGTTCACCACTATCTGATACGACAAATTTAGCGGCAGGAATTGGTGGGGTAAATCTATTTGACCACATTGCAGCGATGCGCTATACGGATTTGCCAGCGTTTATTGTGTCCTTAATCTTGTATACATTGTTAGGCCAAAACAGCCATTCGGCAGATTTATCAAATATTACTGGAATGATTGATAAGATGCAGACGAGTTTTTGGATCTCTCCTTGGACGTTGATTCCACTAGTTATTTTATTTGGTGGTGCAATTAAAAAAATTCCAGCTATTCCAACTTTATTAGTTGGTTCTTCAGCAGCAGTTGTCTTGGCATTTATCCATCAAAAAATAACGATTCAAAAAGTCGCTGATATCTTGATGAATGGTTATCTTGCTCAAACCTCAGATGAAAAGTTGAATACATTGCTTTCTCGAGGAGGAATTATGAGTATGCTTGGTTCTGCCAGTTTGATTTTGTTAGCTTTGGCATTAGGTGGATTGCTAATCAAGTATGAAATCGTTGGGACGATCGTTCAAACGCTGCGCGAGAAAATGGATCGACCTTCACGTTTGATTGGCTTCACAGCGTTAAGCAGCATCGGGATTAATTTGATTGTCGGTGAACAATATCTATCGATTATTTTACCGGGAGAGACCTTTAAAGAGTCGTTTGAGCAAACTGGTTTACGTAAGACCTATTTGACACGCACGTTAGCTGATGCGGGTGCTGCGGTCAATTCTTTAGTTCCATGGGGAGTTAGCGGTACGTTTATTATGGGCACGATGAAAGTCAGTGCGTTACAGTACCTACCGTTTGCTTATTTTCCGTTGTTTGCACCAATATTTACAATAGCAATTGGGTTTCTTTTGAATAAGAGAATTAAATTGAAAAAATAAAAATAATCGGCATTTAGGACATGTATTGTCCTGGATGCCGATTATTTTTGTTGAACAGATAGCTAAATAAGAACTGAATCATTTCTTTGTTATAGTGAAGTAAAGAAAGTGATAGCACCTAGAAAGATTCCTGGAACATTGGCAACGATGATAGGCCAGTCCTTTTCTTTTTTGAACGTACCGTAAATGGTCCAAATAATACAGTTGACCATTGCTACTAGAGGTTGGATAGGATTTCCCTTTGAACCAGCTAGATTATCCATGATTTGTGGGATATAGGAAACGTACATCATCACAGAAAGAACCGATGCAACACGCCCGATGTGCCCAATAATTTTTTCTCTTTTTTCTTCGTTTTCCATGTAAACACTCCTTGATTTTCACAATCGTTCTATCTAACAGTATAAAGTTTCTTGCGTTAATCGTCTAACTAAAAGAAATCAACTGTTATTGAACAGAAAAAAGGGGGCTGGGGAAAAAGGAGCCCAAATAGAAAAAGCCTAAAATTTGTTTTTGAAAACGTTAATTTTAGGCGTTCTTTAAATTGAAAAAGGTGTTAAGAACGGCTGGTAGTTTTGTCGCAGTCTCAAAAAGCGTTAGGATGGACGTCCTAACGCTTTTTATTTTGTTCAATTATTTGGTTATTCAGCCAATGGAATGACTGTTTCTCGTTTAATTAATTTATGAGGAATTACCATGCGAACGCCACTGCTTAATTCATCATGGATGATCTCTCTTAGCTTCTGCATAGCCATTCTACCTAATTCTGAAATATCGATATCAATACTTGTTAGGTAAGGGTGCGTTAATGTTGAAAAAATCGAATTATTAAAGCTCACTACTGACAAATCATCAGGAATAGAGTAGCCATACATTTCTGCAAGCTGCATGGTACGCAGTGCAAAAATATCATCAATGACAACCAAGGCAGTCGCGTTTGTTTTCGCTAACGTATCATTAAAAGTCAGATAGTCTTCTGGCTTTTCCAAGACGACGCTAGGGAAAGTGGGGAATTGATTAAGCATCAGCGCTTTTTGGTAACCAAAATACCGCTCAAAGTATAAACTTTCATGCGTAGTATTTGTGACAAATAAGATATTTTGATGCCCATTTTGGATTAAAAATTCGGTTGCTTGTTTTCCAAGTAGTTGATTGTCGTTATCGACATAAACAATATTATTTTCATGTTGATAAGGTTGTCCAATCAAGGTAAACGGAATCTGGTTCTCGTATAAATACTCAATCACTGGATCAGCGCTATCTGAATAAACGAGAATGAAGCCATCAACTTGCTTTTGGAGGTGCATGCGTTTGACGTTCTCGAGCAAAAGCTCAAAACTTTTAGCTGTTGCAATCGCTGTTGTCATGTCATAAAGCCGAGCTTCGTCATTAATTGCTTCCATAATTTCAAGATAGAACGGATTGCCAAGTCTTTCTTTAGAATCCAGTGGGGGCAAAATAACACCAACGGCATTGGATGTCCGCTTTCCGAGATTTCTGGCAGTCATGTTTGGAACATAGCCAAGGTCATCCATCACTTTACGGACTTTTTTCTTGGTTGTTTCCGAGATGCTTGGGTGATCGTTGATTACACGCGAAACGGTTGAAGTAGCAACGCCTGCTTTTTTTGCGACATCTTTTACAGTGATAGCCATTATTTTGCCACGCCTTTCTTGTAACTATGAGGTAGTCATAAATTGATAAATTGTTTGGGTAACGCGTTCTTGACCAGGATGTAGTGTAATAGATCCCCATTCTGGAAAGTGAACGATGTCGGGTACTTCCTGTGGTTCAATAGCTAATCCGTAGTTTGAATGCATTTTCTGACCATTCAATTTAAAATCAGCATGAAAACCAGTCGTAGAAAATAATACCACACTTTTGTTAGAAGTTGCTACAGCCATCTGTCTACCTGATTGCTTTTCTTCTAGAAGAAGTGAAGGTTTAGTTACTTTAGGATAACGTAATAAAAAAACATCATCCAAACCAACTGGGTAAGCATCGAGAATTTGTTTTAGCGAATTTTTTTTCTTGAAGTTTATACATAAGTCGCTTTCTTCGAGTAAATTTCCTGTGGGTAATTTGTCAGAATCTAACTCCAACATTCCTAAGGTGTTTAGCGTCAAAGAATGCGTTAAAATATCTCTTTGTCCATTACCTGAAAGATTGAAATAAGCATGGTTGGTTGGATTAGTAATGGTGGTCACGTTACTGGTTGTTTTCGTGGTCATTTCAAGCTGATTATTCTGTAAACGATACGTTACGGTAGCTTTTATTGGGCCTGGGTAACCAGAAAAAGTATCTTTTAAATAAAAGACCACGCCGATTGCATCAGGTTCTTCAAAAATTTCGATGTCCCAATATTGAAAAGACCAGCCATTTGTTCCGCCGTGAATGTGATGTGTGCTATTGTTTTTTTCAAGTTGGTGATTTTTCCATTTGCCGTCGCGGATTCTCCCCGCGACAGGGCCGACAGTTGCACCAAAAAAACTTTTATCAGCTAAAACATCTTCGTAGTTATCATAACTTAACAAGATGTTTTCAACGTTTCCTTCTTTGTCAGGTGCAAATATTTGATGAAGACGAGCGCCATAATTGAGAAGAACGACTGTTAAAAAGTCGTTCTTCAAAGTGATTTTTTTTAAATTGTGAGTAATTGGTGTAACGCGGATGTTCGGTTTATTCATGTTCTCGCCACACTTCTTTAAGGTAAGCTAGTGTTAATTCGGTTGTGTCAGAAACGATTGGAATATTTTCACCCAGGTCTTTCTTTTGACCAACGCCCACGGGTTGAGCGCCACTCGCCACAATTGCTTGGATTCCAGCTCGCGCATCTTCAATACCAAGACATTCTTTTGTTGTTAAGCCTACTTCTTTAGCAGCCAGCAAAAAAATATCTGGTGCTGGCTTACCATGAGCAATTTTCTCAGGATCTGCGATTGCGTCGAAATAAGAAGTTAAGTTCATTTTTTGAAGTAAGAAAGGCCCGTTTTTACTTGCTGAAGCAAGAGCGATTTTAATCTTCGCTGTTTTTAAGTCTGTTAGTAGTTCTAAAATTCCCGGATAAACGTCTTTGGGCGTAATTGCTTGAATCATTTCCAAGTAATAATCGTTTTTTCTTTGAGCCAGCTCAGCAAATTCTTCAGCTGTAAAATCGTTCTCTTTGTTTCCATAACGTAGCATTAAAGATAAAGAGTCTTCACGGCTAACACCTTTTAACTGCTCGTTGAATGAGCGATCAATTGAAATACCGATTTCTTCACCAAGTTTTTTCCAAGCGTGGTAGTGATACTCAGCTGTATCAGTAATAACACCGTCTAGGTCAAATAAAACGCCCTTAAACATTTTCATCTTCCTTTCTAAGTGATAGAGATAGTGTATTTGCTAATTCATAGGTTTTGTTATAGACAACGAAAGTTAACGGTTCACCTTCTAGTAAAGTGAAAGTGACTTGATTGTTATCAACAACAACAGAGATCAAACGATTCCGATAATTGATATGGAAAGAATAGGCTTCCCAAGTTTTAGGCAAAAATGGTGCAAAACTTAATGTTTCGTGGTCTGTTTTCATTTGCGCAAAACCTTGAACGATCGCTAACCAACTGCCGGTCATTGAAGTAATGTGAAGCCCGTCTTCGGTATCATTATTATAATTATCCAGATCTAAACGTGCAGTACGTTGGTACATTTCAACTGCTTTATCTTCCATCCCCAATTCTGCAGCCAAAATGGCATGGATGCTTGGAGAAAGAGATGACTCATGAACGGTCATTGGCTCATAAAAATCAAAATTACGACGTTTCTCTTCAGTTGTGAATTGATCATTGAAGAAATAGATTCCTTGTAAAACATCTGCCTGCTTGATGAAGCAAGAACGTAAAATTTTATCCCAAGACCAATGTTGATTCAAAGGTAAGTCATTTGGAGAAAGGGCTGTTACTGGTTGTAGATCCTTGTCTAAGAAAGTATCATGTTGTACAAAAATTCCTAATTCTTGATCTGTCGGGAAGTACATGTTTGTGGCAATTTCTGTCCATTTCGCTAACTCTTCGTCAGAAATCGTTGCAGTCGCTTCTTTTTTGAACTCAGAATACTTTTCAGCTGTGTAACGTAAGACCCAAGCAGCAATCGTGTTCGTGTACCAGTTGTTATTGATATTGTTTTCATATTCGTTTGGTCCAGTAACTCCATGAATCATGTATTTATTTTGTCGTTTTGAGAAGTGAACGCGATCTGCCCAAAAACGTGCGATTTCAGCTAAGACTTCTAAGCCCTCTTTTTTCAAGTATTCTTGATCGCCAGTATAATTTGTATAGTTATAAATAGCATAAGCAATCGCGCCATTTCGATGGATTTCTTCGAAAGTGATTTCCCACTCATTGTGGCATTCGACACCTGTGAAGGTAACCATTGGATAAAGTGCGCCTTTTAATCCTTGCTGTTGCGCGTTGTGAATAGCTTGTGGCAATTGGTTGTGACGATATTTCAAAAGGTTTTTTGTTACTTCTGGTTTAGCTAAAGCTAAATAAAGTGGTACAGCGTAAGCTTCAGTGTCCCAATAAGTTGCACCACCATATTTTTCACCAGTAAATCCTTTTGGTCCGATGTTCAATCGTTGATCTTCTCCATAATAAGTTGAAAATAGTTGGAAAAGATTGAAACGGATTCCTTGCTGTGCTTCATCATCACCTTTGATGACAACGTCAGCCAGTTCCCAACGTTTTGCCCATGCTGCTGTTTGATCTGATTTTTCTTGTGCATAGGTTTGATCAAGCTGAGTAAGCATCTCGATTGCTCGTTGAACTTGTTTTTCTTTTTCGACATCGCGACTGGTTAAAACAATGACTTCTTTATCAATAGTGAACGATTCGCCAGCTTGTAATGTTTTGGTGAATGTTGCTGATAAAGTCAATTCAGTTTCTTCATATGTTGGTAAAGCTAGCTCACCATCAATTAAATGACGCATGGCAGAAGTTACAGTGAAAGTTTCAATTCCAAAGTTATTAGGGATTGTTTCGGTAGTTAAATAGCCAATCGCTTCTTTTGAACCGACTGCTATTGGCAACCAAAAATGTTCTTCATAATTACTGTCTTCATTTTGAACATCTCCGTCTAATTTTGAACGAAGCTTGATTGTACCTGTGCCTTCAAGCATTTCAACAGTCAAGTGAATAAACGCAGCTTCTTTTTTAGATATACTTAGAAAACGTTCGAAAGAAAAGCGTACTTTATTTGTGTCAGTAGTGATCGTAAATTGACGTGATAGTAGCCCGTTCTTCATATCTAATTCTAGATAAAAATCTTCTGGCTGGTGTGTCGCTAAGTCGATTGGTTGGTCATCAATCAGTAGATCCATTGCGATAAAATTCACGGCGTTGATTACTTTACCGAAATATTCTGGGTAGCCGTTTTTCCACCAACCAACTCGCGTTTTGTCCGGATACCAAACCCCTGCAAGATATGTTCCTTGGTGATGGTCGCCAGAATAGCTTTCTTCAAAGTTGCCACGCATACCCATGTAACCATTTCCGATACTAGTAAGGGACTCTTGTAGACGTAGTTCATTTTTGTTTAGTTGATTCGTTTTGATTTTCCATGGGTCGATTTGAAAAAGACGTTTGATTTGTTTCATGATTTGCCTCCTAGATAATTCATATTGATACGTCCATAATAAACGCAACCGATTGCGTTAGTCAATAAAAATAATTCAAGAAATCTTTTTATTTTAAACGGAGTAAGAGAAAAGCACGGAATACTGAGCGTTTACGGTTATTTTGAAAAAATAATGTGATTAGCAGGGAAAGAGACTAATAGAAGTAGGAAAAATTTTTTTGGTACTGATTAAAAATAAAGCATTTACAAAAAATAAAACCCAAGCTATAATGGTAATGTAGCGAAACCGATTGCGTAAAGGAGAGAGAACATGAAGAAATTATTTAGTTTTGAGTTTTGGCAAAAATTCGGAAAAGCATTGATGGTTGTTGTTGCAGTGATGCCAGCTGCAGGGTTAATGATTAGTATTGGGAAGTCACTACCACTAATCAATCCAGATTTTGCACCACTAGTTACAACTGGTGGTGTAGTTGAGAGTATTGGTTGGGCAATTATTGGAAATCTACATCTTTTATTTGCATTAGCTATTGGAGGTAGTTGGGCAAAAGATCGTGCAGGCGGTGCATTTGCTGCAGGGATTTCATTTGTATTAATCAATCGAATCACTGGAGCAATTTTTGGTGTTACTACTGATATGTTGGCGAATGAAGAGGCATTTACTCATACCTTATTTGGTACAAAAATCATGGTTAAAGGTTTCTTCACTAGTGTTTTAGAATCGCCTGCTTTAAATATGGGGGTTTTTGTTGGGATTATCGCCGGATTTGTTGGTGCGATGGCTTACAATAAATATTACAATTATCGAAAATTACCTGATGCATTATCATTTTTCAATGGGAAACGTTTTGTCCCATTTGTTGTAATCTTATGGTCTACAATTGTTGCTTTGATTCTTGCTATTGTGTGGCCAAATATCCAAGCAGGGATTAATAACTTTGGTCTATGGATTGCTCAATCACAAGATAGTGCGCCAATTTTAGCACCATTCTTATACGGAACACTTGAAAGATTACTTTTACCTTTTGGTTTGCATCATATGTTAACGATTCCAATCAATTACACACAATTGGGCGGAACGTATGAAATTTTATCTGGTGCACAAGCTGGAACTCAAGTATTTGGTCAAGATCCATTATGGCTTGCTTGGGCAACGGACTTAGTCAACCTTAAAGGTGCTGGTGACACATCACAATATGCTTTTGTATTAGAAAATTGGACACCTGCACGTTTTAAAGTCGGACAAATGATTGGTTCGTCTGGTATTTTAATGGGCTTGGCTTTGGCAATGTATCGTAATGTGGATGCTGACAAACGCTCAAAATATAAATCAATGTATTTCTCAGCAGCATTGGCAGTTTTCTTGACAGGTGTGACAGAGCCACTTGAGTTCATGTTTATGTTTGCAGCAATGCCTTTATATATTGTGTATTCTTTTATCCAAGGGGCAGCTTTTGCAATGGCAGATATCTTGCCATTACGAGTACATTCTTTTGGGAATATTGAGTTATTGACACGGACACCATTAGCGATCAAGGCAGGATTAGGTGGCGATCTACTTAACTTTGTTCTGTGTGTCGTAGTGTTTGGTGTAGG
This sequence comes from Enterococcus sp. C50, assembly GCF_040887505.1. Taxonomy (NCBI): domain Bacteria; kingdom Bacillati; phylum Bacillota; class Bacilli; order Lactobacillales; family Enterococcaceae; genus Enterococcus; species Enterococcus sp. C50. The sequence goes on from NZ_JBFOFW010000007.1 coordinate 140,034, forward strand.
AACTTATTTCTTAGCAAACTTTTTAATCAAAAAATTCAATTTTGCGACACCTGGACGTAATGGAAATTATGACAATGACGGCGGGGAAGCAACGGAAACGGCAACTACAAGTGAAGGTGTAGCAAGCGAACAAGTTATTCAAATCATTCATTTGTTAGGTGGTAAAGAAAATATTAGTGAAGTAGACGCATGTATGACTCGTTTACGTGTGAGTGTCAATGATCGCGAAAAGGTCGGAGCAGAAGATGCTTGGAAACGTGCTGGAGCAATGGGATTGATTGTAAAAGACAATGGAGTGCAAGCCGTTTATGGACCAAAAGCAGATGTTTTGAAATCTGATATTGAAGATTTGTTACAATCTGGTGCAACTATTCCTTTACCAAAAAATAATCTAGTAAGTTCAACAGAAGAACAAACGACTTTTTTAGGCAAAGAGCAAGCGATTCATGCGGTAGCAACAGGAGAACTGATTGCGCTAGAAGATGTTGATGATCCTGTATTTTCTCAAAAAATGATGGGTGAAGGATTAGCTATTATTCCAGCACAAGAAACTGTTGTAGCACCAGTTGATGCGAAAGTCATTAGTATATTCCCAAGCAAACACGCAATGGGCTTGCAGACAGCAGACGGCATTGAAATCTTAATTCATATGGGGATTGATACAGTTGAATTAACGGAAACAGCTTTTGAAGTTTTTGTTAAAGAAGGACAAACAGTTACTGCAGGAACAAAACTTGCATCGATGAATCTAGCTGTTGTCGAAAAAGCGGGTAAAGAAAAAACAATTATGGTAGTTTTTACTAACAGTGATAAAATTGAAACGTTAGAAATCCCACGTTTTGGAAATGTTCAAGCGAATGAAGTGGTTGGAACTATCCATATTTAAAGGGAAAATCTGTGGAATAAAAAAGGAGTCAGACAAATGAATTTGCTCACACTAAATACACATAGCTGGCTAGAAAAAGAGGCTGAACAAAAGTTACAACAATTAGTTGAGAAAATTATCGAAGCTGATTATGAGGTGATTGCATTACAAGAAGTGAATCAATTAGTGGATTCAGTTATTGTTTCTCAAAGTGAGCTTATTGGTTTTTGCCCAGTAAGTGGGCAAAAAAGTATTCATGAAGATAACTTTGCTTATTGTTTAGTCAAAAAGTTGGCAATGAAAGGGCGGACCTATTATTGGAGCTGGGACATGAGTCATATTGGCTATGATATTTATGAAGAAGGAAATGCTCTGCTTTCAAAAAATCCTTTGACAAGTGAAGCAATTGTTGTGTCTGAAACAAGTAATTATCAAGATTATCGAACGAGAAAACTACTGATTGGCAATACGTTATTCCAAGGAAAAGAAATTTGCGTCGTAAGTACTCACTTTTCTTGGTGGCAGGATGAAAATTCTGGCTTTGCTTTCGAATGGCATCAGTTAGAAAAACGATTATTAACAGAAACTAATCCCCTTTTCTTACTTGGTGATTTTAATAATCCAGCGCAAGAAGCAGGCTACTCACTCGTTGAAAAAAGTCCACTTGCTCTAAGAGATAGCTATTCTATAGCAAAAGTAAAGAGCGGTGAAGCAACGGTAGAGCAAGCCATTGATGGTTGGAAAGAAAATACTCGGAAACTAAGAATTGATTATATTTTTGTTCCGGCAACTAGTACTGTTGACGCACACCAAGTCGTATTTGATGGTAAAAATGCGCCAGTTGTTAGTGATCATTTTGGTGTTGAAATAGAAATTACTAAATTTTAAGCAGCACACGCGTTGATGAAATGAAACAAGAAACAATAACAAATAAACTACTGACTAGAAACCTTTGGTCGGTAGTTTTTTTGTGCGTTGTTTTTTTCGCAGAGCTAGCTTTAAGACGTTGTTTTTAGAGTATAAAACTAAGAATAATCTATGAGCATAAAGATATTTCTTTCTTCGTGTGTATGGTAAATTTAATACATAAAATAGAATATGTATGCAAAAAAAATGCTCTCGAAGGACGTAGAGTAACTGTGAGTAGTGAGCATTTCAGGTTGGTTTAGTTGAGTCATAGGTTAAGGGACTTTTTATCGTTTTAAAAGAAGTTTGTCTATGTTAAACAATAACGTTTTATTTTAAGTGGAGGTTTTGCAGTAGTCAAAAGATAAAAAACTGGTAAGACTTTGAATGAGAGGAAGCTTTCATAAATTGGAAGGAGGGAGTAGTGAATGCATAATCTATTGGTTGCTACGGATACAAAAGGTAAAGTGAAATTTTATGTTCCGGAAACAGAAGAAACGACTGATGAGTCATCTGTAGAGAGCAAGGTGGAAGAAAGTTCGGCTAGTTATCCCTCATCTAGTAAAGAAAACTTGATTGAGAGTGAAGGGAAACAATCCATCGCGTCCTTTGGAGAAAATGTTTATATTGAATTGGTCGTAGCAGGAATCATTTTGATTATTATTGCAGTTTTATTTGCTTTGGGAAGGAGACGAAGAAAATGAAGTAGTGGTTTACTTATTTCGCCACCTATAAAATGACTGGCTTTTTACAGGATTAAACGTCGTTTTACTTGGCATAAAATTAGACGATTGACTCAAAACACCCCTATGATAGCTGAGAATGTCAGCTATCATAGGGGTGTTTTTTGATTCAGTTGTTATACATGAGAATAGTTTCTTATTTAAAAAAATTTCCTAACTGTTTATTTGCTTTTGCGGAAGGATCTATATACTTGATACCCAAAAAACAATAATAAGATTCCCCAAGTAACAAGGGAGACAACGAAAGAAAAATAAAAATAAAACGGTGGTGAGTAATGAACTGTTACTTTATTGATTCCTTTGTGTTGCTTAATGATTGGCGTACCAATATCAGTTAATTGATAGTCTGTAATTGTATGGCCATTTCGAACTAATTTTGTTCGATCGTAGACAATAATTGGCAGTTTTACTGTTTGGGTACCCGTGTTTTTCCACGTAACAGTTAAAGCACCGTCGGAATAGCTCTTGATATATTTTGTTTCATTATCTAGAATGTCTTGACTATAACGGTCATATTTATTTGCACTAGTTTCTTGATAGATTGGTAGATAATCTGGCGTTGTTTTTTGAAAAGCAAATAAACTAGTTTCTAAATCTTTATTAAAAAATGTTTTCCTGGTGGTAGCTTGGTCTTCAAATAAATAAGTATGTCTGCTGACAAATTTTGTTTGTTCCCACTGGGCTAAGTGACTAGAGAGTGTTTGAATAGTTTGAACAGTACAAATAATTACCAAAGATACACCGATTACCTTTAACCATTTTTGGGAATGCCAATGGCTGAAGACCAATGCAAGGAGTAGTAAGAACAGTACCGTGAAGGGCACGAAAAAACGAAAAGGGAATTGGATCAAACGAATAAAAGGGACACCCTTTGTTATCAGGGTCGTCCAAGGTACCAGACTGGTTGAGAGTAACAAGAAAAACAAACTTGTCCCAAAGAGTAATTTATCAAAGAAAGTTAACTTTTTTCGGAATAAAACTAGTAACAGAACACCTATAGCTAAAATAATAGGAAATATTCTTGGATAGTGTAACCAATAATTTCCACCGAGATTAATTGCCTTTTCACTCATGTTTTTATTAACGAACGGTGCTAAAATGTCATTTCCAGAGTACACAATTAGTAGACTAACCCAGATATTCGCAGTGAGAAGAAAGTAAAGTAAAATTGATTTTCCAAGTTGTAGTAATTGATTTCCTCGATCGGTTTGCGAAAAAAAGAAAGCTACATAAAAAGGCACGTACATTAAAATAAGCATGATAGTTGAAAGTAAATGAATCTGAGTCATTAAAGCTATGGAAACAGCTACTTTTTTCAAAGGAAACTTTTTATTAACGATAAAATCAACGATTGGTAGTAAACATAAAGGCAAAAAGGCTGTTCCCCAGCTAGTAAATCCTTGATTGATTGTCCAATACTGTATAGAATAAGTACTCATAAAAATGACAGCAGTTGGTACAGCAATCAAATCCGCTATTTTTGCATACTTCAACAAAGTAATCATAGAGCAACCAGCGATCAAATACAAAATAAAATTAGAAACTATCTGATAATGGAACCAACTTCCAGAAATCAGTACAAGTAATCCTTGAAAATAAGCAAAAAATGGCCCGTAAACAGCGTTGACAATCCGGCCGCTTTGTTGGAATCCGTAAACGGAAATAAAGTAATGAAAATTATGGTTTTTAATTTGCTGAGCTGTTTCATAAAAGCGATTATAATGAAACGAAGCATCTGCACCAAGAATCAGTTGGTGTGTGAACAAATGTGGAAGAATAAAAATAAACGCAATCAAGCCAATCACCATAAAAGGTCTGATTTTTTTCAAAGGGAAATCTCCTTTCATTTGAATGAATTAGTTCTATGATAAAACCAATTGAAAATGGAGGCAAGAATTTCGAAAAGAAATTGAAACAACTGTCTATTGTTGAAAAAGGTTATTAACTATGTAATGATAAATGAAAAGGGTACCAAAGGAGGCGTGTGTATGAAAAATGAAAAGCCAACTCAAAGAAAACAAAATATAAAAAAGCTATTCCTGAAAATAACGATGTTATTGTTGATTCTCGTTGGGTTGCTGATAGCCCTCTACCCTTTTTATGTTGATTCTTTGAATGGATTGATTGATCAAAAGAGAATTGAACAGGCGCAAAAGAAATCTGTCGAAAAAACGAATGCCTTTCAACAAAAAATGACAGCGGAGAACGAACGTTTACAAAAAAACGGGCTCAATCCTGGTGCAGATCCTTTTAAAGATGAAAAAAAGGTAGAGAGCACGCAAGCCGAATTGATTGGCAGTATCAATATTCCTAAAATCAACATCAATTTGCCACTTTACGATGAAACAACTACTGATGTTTTAGAAATTGGTGCAGGAGTTTTACAGGGAACCTCTTTTCCTACCGGCGGAAAGTCAACACATTCGGTTATTTCCGCACATTCAGGCTTACCCAATCGCTTGTTTTTTACTGATTTAGAAGAATTAAAAATTGGTGATCAGTTTATCTTAACTGTCTTAGACAAAAAATTAGCTTATCAAGTCGATGCGATTGAAGTGGTAATGCCAGATGATACTTCGTCCTTAACGATTCAAGAAGGCAGAGATCTGGTTACATTGTTAACTTGTACACCTTATATGGTTAATTCCCATCGTTTATTAGTGACGGGGTACCGCATTCCTTACAACGAAGCAGTGCAGGCAACTGAATCAAAAGGAAATCAATGGCGAGTTTTACGGTATGTTTTGATTCTGGTTGGTGTGCTTGTTGCCACGTTAGCCTTAATTTATTTAGCCTATCGTTTAGTTTATCACCATCAATTGAGTAAAAAAATATTTGATTTTTCTTTTACTGTGCTTGATACGTCTGAGGCGCCAATAACAGAAACTACTTTTCGTTTAATGCAAAAAGGACGACTTGTTTTTAGAGAGGGAGAACCTGTTGAAGCAACGAGTGATCCATTTGGACGGGTAGAATTTAAGCAATTGCCAGGTGGACAATATCAATTAGTAGATGTCTCCCATAACGACGGCAGGATTAAGTTTGGTGTGAAAAAGAAGAAGGAATCAGCTATGTTATTCATTAGTAGAAGAAAAAGAGTTAAACAGTTAGCAATTGGTAAGCGAAAATTTATCGTCGAATAAAATCAAAATAAAAAGCTGGGACAAGTGATGGGCACATTATTTGTTCCAGCATTTTTTTGTAAAAAAATTTACTTTTTGACACACAAAAATAAAAAAAGACGTAACTACATGATGAAGGGGATCGAAAGCTGTCAGTTAGAGAGAATAAAGAATGGAGTGTTTTTGATGGAATATGTGGTAGGGATTGATTTAGGAACGAGTTCGTTAAAGGGAATTGTGACAAATAAAGCTGGCAAGGTAATCGCTTGTGCGAGTGAGCATTATTCCTTTTTTCAGAAGCAGACTGGTTGGAGTGAACAAAATCCAGATGATTGGTTCATTGCGTTACAAAAAGTGTTAAGGAAGTTTATAGCAGAAGTAGCAAATTTTAGCGAAAATCTAAAGGGAATAAGTTTTTCAGGACAAATGCACAGCTTAGTATTATTAGATGAAAAGAAGCAGGTATTGCGTCCAGCTATCTTGTGGAATGATGTTCGCACAAGCCGAGAATGTGAACAGATTAAGGACAAACTGGGGGAACAGCTTTTAGAAATTACGAAAAATCAAGTTCTGGAGGGATTCACCCTTCCAAAACTATTATGGGTAAAGAAAAATGAACCAGAAATCTGGTCGAGAGTTCGCCATATTTTATTACCAAAAGATTATCTTAGATATCGATTAACTGGAAAAATGCACATAGATTTTTCAGATGCAGCAGGAACCTTGTTACTGGATCTCGAACGACAAGTTTGGTCAGAAGAAGTGGCAAAAAGTTTTGACATTCCATTCACATATTTTCCACCATTAGTCGAATCATTAAAGTGTGTTGGGACGTTGTTGCCCGAGTCTTTAGGCGATGTAAAGATTAGTCCAAAAGTAAAAGTTATGGCTGGCGCGGCGGACAACGCTTGTGCAGCGTTAAGTGCGGGGATTTTTTCCTCAGAAAAAGGCTTAGTAAGTATTGGTACGTCGGGCGTATTTTTGACTTGTGGAGAGGGGCAGGAACCAGTCACTGGGGAGCTTCATTGGTTCAATCATGCAGTTCCTGCTAGCTGTTATTTGATGGGTGTTACTTTAGCGGCAGGGTATAGTTTGCAGTGGATGAAACAGACGTTTGCTCAAGAGAAGAGCTTTCCAGAAGCTTTATCAGGAATTGAAAAGGTTTTGCCAGGAGCAAATGGGTTGCTCTTTACTCCATATATTGTTGGAGAAAGGGTACCTTATCCAGATGGACAAATTAGAGGGAGCTTTTTAGGGATTGATACGAAGCATACATTTTCACATTTTATGCGTGCGGTGATAGAAGGTGTTACTTTTTCCTTGAAAGATGTTCAGGTATTGCTTGAAAAAATGCTACGAAAAACGTTCACTGAAATTATTTCTGTGGGAGGAGGTGCTAAAAATAAAGAATGGGCACAGATTCAAGCGGATGTTTTTGATGCAGAAATTTTTGCCTTGGCTGTTGAAGAAGGACCAAGTATGGGTGCTGCAATGATTGCAGCAGTGGGTGTTGGTTGGTTTGACTCACTGGAAATTTGTGCAAAAAGCTTTGTGAGTTATCACAAAGTAGCAACACCAATCACCGAAAATGTTCGAACATATCAAAAAATTTATTCGATTTATCAACAAGTTTATGGTCAGACAAAGGTGATAAGTCATGAATTGCGTGCATTTGACGATGAGAATGTGGAAGAAGAATAAAAAAGCAAAAAAAAGAACCACTCACTTAATTGTGCTCAAAATAAATTGAGTTGAAGAAGAAAATGAGTGTTTCAAATTTTTGAAATTTATTTTGAGCGATCGAAGACTAAGCTTCTCTAATTAGTTCTTTAATGTCTACGTTTTCAGCTACAGGGACGATTTTGTACGTTAATTCATCTGTTTCATCATCATGGATAATATAAATTTGAGAGTCATCTTCTTTGAAATCCCCAAATGAAATCGCTGTATAACGTTGATCGAATAATTCGATTTCTTTGATACATTTTGAAAAAACTTTACGAACATGATGCATTTTTTGAATATGAGCAGTTGCTTTTTCAACAGCTTTCGTCAAAGTATATCCTTCATCTAAGTATTGTTTGATAATTTCAACCTTAGCAACTGTAGGCAAACGATATTTTCTTGGCCCAGTGGAATCGGTTTCGACAGATTGAATAAAACCTTTCGTTTCCCAATAACGCAATTGACGTGGAGAAACACCAACAAGTTCACTAAGTTCACTAATACCAACAAGTAAATGATCATTTTTTAATAGTTCTTTGAGGTGGTTATAAATCATTTTTGTCACTCCTTTTGACCTTCTTCTTTCCTTAATTATACTTTTGTTGACTTCCGTGTCAAGCAGATTGACAAATTATCTGATTAGGAATAAAGTATTCTAGTGATTTCGCAAAAATAATTAGAAAGAAGGAGACACATGAGTAAAAAACAGCCCGTAGATATTTACGGCAAACCATATAACCGCTCATTATTAGTGGTTGTTTTACTAATTGGTACCTTTTGTACCGTTTTGAATCAAACGCTGTTGACAACAGCTTTTCCTACATTGATGAAAGCTTTTGATATTACAGCTTCCGATGTACAGTGGCTAACAACCGGATTCTTATTAGTGAATGGGATCATGATCCCAATTACAGCTTGGCTGATTAACAAGTTCAGCTCAAGAAGCTTATACCTTTCAGCGATGACTGTGTTTTTAATTGGAACGATTACTTGTTATATCGCACCTAACTTTTCAACATTGTTGATTGGTCGCTTAATCCAAGCTGCAGGTGTTGGTGTTTCAATGCCATTATTGCAAAATATTATGTTATCGATATTCCCGCCAGAAAAAAGAGGTTCGGCCATGGGGATGTCTGGAATTGTTATTGGACTTGCACCAGCATTAGGACCAACATTATCCGGTTATATCATTGATAATTACCAATGGCGTGATTTATTTGGAATGATTATTCCAATTGTTCTTTTGGTTTTAGTCTTGGCAATCTTCTTGATGAAGAGCGTAATTCCGTTATCTAATCCAAGTATTGATATACTTTCAGCAATTCTATCAACAATTGGATTTGGTAGTTTGCTTTATGGATTTTCTAGTGTAGGTAATGAAGGTTGGGGAAGTGTCCAAGTAATTGGTTTCTTGATTGTTGGGATAATTTTTATTATCTTATTCTCATTACGTCAGTTACGTCTAGAACATCCATTCTTAGAGCTTCGTGTCTTTAAATCAGCAACTTTCACCATTGCAGCCATTTTAGCTGGTGTAACGAACATGGCGATGGTTGGTGCTGAAATGGTTGTTCCATTATATATTCAAAATATTCGTGGAGAATCAGCCTTCCACTCAGGATTGATGCTACTTCCAGGTGCATTGATCATGGGAGCGATGATGCCAATCACAGGGATGATTTTTGATAAGCATGGTGCGAAACGCTTAGCTATCACGGGTATGTTTATTTTAACTGCTGCCACTGCACCATTTGCATTTTTAACAGAAACAACACCAATTGTTTATATCGTGATTTTATATGCGATTCGGATGTTTGGTATTTCAATGGTTATGATGCCAGTTACAACTTCAGGAATGAATGCTTTACCAAATAATTTGATTAGCCATGGTACGGCAGTTAATAATACATTCCGTCAAATTGCAAGTTCTATTGGGACAGCGATTTTGATTAGTGTCTTGACCAATGTTACAAAAGATAATTTACCTGACAAAGAAATATTAAAAGCAACACCGTTGGCTTATAAAGATCAAGCAATCAATGCAACTTTATCTGGCTATCATGCTGCGTTTGTTGTTGCGATTATTTTTGGAATCATTGGTTTTGTCATTGCTTTCTTCTTAAAGAAAAAAGAACCACTTAAAGAACTTTCAGTGAAGGGGGATCAAGCATGATAATTGGTGTTTTAATTATTAGTTTACTTGCCTTTGCTTTGGTTAATGTTTTTGCCAAAAAAGCATGGCAAACAGTCCTTTCATTAATCTTTGGTGCCGTTTTTGTTGGAGCTTTAGGATTGATTGTAGCGAATGTTTCTAACCATTTTGGAATGGAAAGAGTGACGGAAACAACAACGAAAAAAATTGTTTCTAGTGCTGATTCGGGTGCCAATCTGCTACTTTATAAAGAACTTGGTGATGGCACTGAAAAAATCTACTTGTATAAAACCAAAGACAGTCAGAAAAAACCAACAGCTACTGGAACAGACAATGTAACGAACAAAGTAGAAACAACCACTGGAGCTGCTGAAAAAGTCACAAAAACGACTTACTGGGTATACAAGAACGACCATTATAAATTTTGGTTTAATTTAGCAGATAATGATCACGAATTTGACAAACGCGTCAATACGTTTAAGTTACCAAAAGACTGGATTACTTTAAGTACAGATCAAGCAGAAAAATTAGCTAAACTTTCCAAAGAACGTCAAGGTACCATGGAAAGTGAAGCAAAAGCTTATGTTCAGGACGGCTTGAAACAAGCGATGATGAATAATCCACAAATGAATCAATCTGAGCAAGAGGCGCTAACCAAGAAATTGACAGCTGCTTATCAACAAGAAGCATTTGCCAAATTGATTCAAGAAGTGAAAGAAAAATAAATGACAAAAACAGTTGTTTGACCAACTGTTTGAAAAATAGGCTGGGACCTGTAAAGGTTCTAGTCTATTTTTTTGAGTGATTGTAGGAAGATTTCTAACGTGTTAAACTAGTGTAAGATAGCGCTTTCTTTTTTGCGGTGTGGGGGATATCTGAAAAAAGATTGGAGGAGTAGTAATGGAAGAACAGATACCGAAAGCAATCAAAGTGGAAAATGTAGCCAATATTTTGAAAGTAGATTTTGATAATGGTCAGACCAAATACCTAAAATCACACTGGGTTGAAGATCTCGGAGATGCTTTCAAACTAAACAGCAAAGGGGTACGTAAAAACCTTTTAGGAACAACGACAAATATGTGGATTGGGAGTAAAGCTGAAATTCAACCAGATGGAACGGTTGTGTTGAATGAAACCGATCGCTACACTGCAGAAGAACTTTGGCATAAGGGACAAGATAGTATTCCAAAGCTGTGAATAGTTGAAAAACAAATAAAAAAAGCAGTTGAAATCAGCGCTGAT
>NZ_JBFOFW010000008.1:0-131292 GCF_040887505.1 Enterococcus sp. C50
ATTTTAAAATAAGTTTTAATATGCCGGCGTGGCGGAATTGGCAGACGCGCTGGACTCAAAATCCAGTGACCGCGAGGTCGTGCCGGTTCGACCCCGGCCGCCGGTATCAATGAAACACCAACATAAAAAATATGTTGGTGTTTTTTTATAGAAAATATTTATTTATTATATTTAATGAAATAAAGACATCTAGGACAAAATTATCCTAAAAAAAGCCTAAAATTCGTTTTTGAAAACGCGGATTTTAGGTTTTTTTAATTGAAGGATTCGTTAAGAACAACTGTATCTTTAGTGTTGCCAGTCTCTTTTTTGCATTATAAGTTATTTACCCATGCTTTAGCTGATTCTAGTTCTGTCATTGTTAACTCATGACCTTGATTTGAAGAATAGACATAAGTGAGGCTACCGTTACTTTCAAAAGCATTAGCTAGTTCATCAAAAGATTCTTTCGAAACGATTGGATCCCCATTGCCATAAGAAAGCCAGACTGTTTTATCTTTACCGTCAATCGAGTGATTCTTTACACCCAGTGACATAGGATGAAAAAAGATTCCCTTAGATAGTCCGTGTTCTCTTTCTAGTAATAGGTGCGCAGCAATGTTTGCTCCGTTAGAGTAACCAAGTAGTATCCAGTCTTCTAACAGAATATTTTTTTCTACACTAATTTCTTTAATTTGCTTTAATAAGTTATCTGTTTCTTCTTCTAAATTTTTGAGATCGAATTGGTTGAGTCCATGTCGCTTAAAGAAACGGTTCATTCCATTTTCTTGGATATTTCCGCGAAACGATAAAACTGAGCTATCTGGATCAATAAATCTCGCAAGTTCGAGTAAAGAATGTTCATCTCCGCCTGTACCATGCAGTAAAATAAATTTTGCTGCATTTTTTGTTCCTTGTTCAAAAATGTAGTTCATATTGCTCACCTCGAGTTGTTATTATTTTTGCTAACGTTGCATGTTCGCATCGCTAGTATCAAAAGGTCTAACGATCTCTTCGATGGCCAAACGTTTTTCTTCAAAAGCAGGTGGTAAAGAAAGCTTTTCCCCTGCATGATTTTTCTCTTCATCTTCAAAGAAACCAGGACCGTCTGTTGCCAATTCAAAAAGCACGTGTGAAGAGGCTAAAAAATATTCAGATTGAAAATAAAAACGATCAATAAAACCAGAATCAGGCAATTCTACTTGCTGAATTTGTTGAATCCAGTAGCGCAAAGCTTGCTTATCAGCAACTCGGAGTGCAAGGTGATGAATATTTCCAAAACCTTCGATTGCATCGGGTAAATCATTACGAACTTCAACAATAATGGTTGCGCCGTTTCCTCCTTCGCCAACTTCAAATTGATGGAAATTTCCTTCTTTAGCAGTTTCATGAAATCCAAGTAATGTTTTGAGAATTTGTTCAATATTTTCTAGTCGGCTGACTCGAACAAAAACTGGTCCAAGTCCGATAAGTGCAAATTGAGTAGGGACATTGCTTTTTGTCCAAGGCACACCAGCAGCAACTCCATGATTTTGTTGATCTGAAATCAATTGATAGGATTGATTATCAAAGTCTTCGAATTCTAAATATTTTTTACCAAAACGTTCCTTAATATCTGAATGAGCAACTTGATACTCTGATAAACGTTCATGCCAAAAATTTAAGGCAGAGTCGTCAGGAACACGGAAAGAAACGCGAGAAATACTATTTGTTCCTTTAGAACCTTTAGATTGATAAGGAAAATCAAAAAAAGTCATGTCTGTTCCAGGTGCGCCATTTTCATCGGTAAAATATAAATGATACGTCTCGATATCATCTTGATTAACTGTTTTCTTTGCCAGACGCAAGCCCAAAACATCAGTAAAAAAACGATAAATTTTGGTTGCGCTGGAAGTCATAGCTGTAACATGATGTAAGCCTCTAATTTGTGTGTCCATAATTGTTCCTCCAAGAAACACTTACAAAAAGTAAGTTTGATTTTCACTAGTATAGTAAGAATCTGCAGATAATGCAATTATTCTGTCCTTTTAGCAAAAGAAAAAAAACGGTACCCAGCTTGGGTCCGTTTTTAGTTTGATTGAACATCTAAGATCGAATAGCTACGTACATCAAAACGATTACGACTTGTTGAATATTCAATTGGTTGACCATCTTTTAAGTAAACAATTTGTTGAACTTCTAAAATAGGATCAGTTGCAGAACAATTCAAGTATTCTTGATCAAATTCTGTGCTTTTATCTGCAGAAATTGTTCGGTAGGCACCAGCAAAGAAAATATTTAACGACTGATGTAAATAATCATAGATAGAAGATAGCAAATGCTCTTGTTTTAAACCAGGAACCAGATGGATAGGCATATAGGTATGCTCTAATATATATGGTTCATTTTCTAAAATTCGTAATCGTTGAATATTGTAGACAGGTTGTTCAGGCTGAATCATTAAATGTTCTTGTATTTGTTCATTTGGAAATTCAACGTCGAACTGGATAACTTGACTAGCTAATGACTGCTGACGTCGCGCCATCTGATGACTAAGCCCCTCGTATTCATTGGCTGGAGAAGTATCTTTTTTGAAAAAAGGATGGTTCAAAACTTTTGTTCCAGAACCTCTCTGGGAATAGACGAGACCTTCCATTGCGAGAATATTGATTGCTTTTTTGATTGTCATACGACTAGCATCAAATTCTTTGACTAGGTCAGTTTGATTTGGTAAAAAACTATCTGGTGGGTATTTTTTTGAGCGAATACGATCTCTTAATGTGTTCGCTATATCTTCATATTTTGGCACGACATTCACCTCTCTTTGAGTATAGCGAAAGTTGGAACAACGGACAACTACTAGAAGAAAGAAGTGAAAAGAAAAAGACCAAATCCATTAGACACTATCCAATGCTTTGGTCTTAATTTTGTTGTTTTAAATATCAGTCACGGGTTGTTTATCTAAAACTTTCAGGAACGGATACCAAATTAGTCCAACAATAATGAAATCAATCACTTGTAAAAGACCACCCAACCATGAATTAGTTGCAAGAATACCACTAGCAACGATTGGGACAGTCCATGGCACAGAAACACCGGTTGGAGGAGGAACGATTCCAGCTGCCATTACTAAATAGTTCAATGTGGTCACAACAAGTGGTGCAATCACCCAAGGTATTAAAATTGTTGCATTCAAAACAATTGGTAAGCCAAAAATAGCTGGTTCATTGACATTAAAAATACCAGGTGCAAGGGCAAGTCGGCCAACGTCACGGTACTGTTTTTTCTTTAAGAAGAAAGCCATAATCAAAACTACGGCCAAAGTCATTCCAGATCCACCAAGTCCAACAGTAAATGTTTCCATAAAAGGTTTTGTAATAATGTGCGGAAGGTCTTTACCAGCTTGATAAGCTTCTAAGTTATCTAACATTAAAGTATTCCAAATTGGATCCATTACTGAGTTGACGATGATTTGTCCATGAAGCCCGAAGAACCATAAAAATTGAACAAAAAATAAAGCGAGTAAAGTTGCTGGCAAGCTACTACCAAGTCCTGTTAAAGGTTTTTGGATTACTTCGTAAACAACATCGTGTAAGTTAGTATTGAACATACCAGTCACAAGTGCGTTGATAAATAAAAAGACTGTTAATGTTACAACAGCAGGAATCAAAGCAGCAAAAGATTTCGTAACTGCAGGTGGCACACCATCAGGCATTTTGATTTGCCAGCCACGTTTTGTAATACGACAATAGATTTCCGCTGCTAAGAAGGCAGCAATCATGCCAATAAACATTCCTTTGGCGCCAAGTCGATCAAGTGTAAGTACACCGGAAACTTCCTCACCACCAGCTGTAGTCATAACAAACGGAGTAAGAATCAAAAAGCTAGCAAAAGAAACAGCTCCACCAAAAATACCTTCAACGTCATAAGATTTAGATAAATAATAGCCAATACCAAAAGTAACAAATACTGACATGATACTCATTGTTGCATTTTGTCCATTTCCAAAGAGAGTAGATAAAGTTCCTTTGGTCGCATCATTGAAAAATGGAAGATTATTGATAACTACAACAATTGAACCAAACATTGTTAATGGAAAAGAAAGCATGAAAGCATCACGTAAAACGGTCAAGTAACGATTTTGCCCTAAGAGATTGGCTAAGGGCATGATTTTTTCGGAAAGTTTGTCCATAAATCCATTCATATTTTTCACCTCTGAGTTTTTTGCAATCGATTACAAACAAAATATAGCATCTATTTATATAAATGTCTAGTCATTTATATAAAAAGTGTTGATTTTTATTTATTCCTCAGATAAGATAGCGTTATCAACTAAAAAGCGAGGACCTTTAAAATGAAAAAATATAACTTTCCAAATAACTTTTGGTGGGGATCTGCTGCAAGCGGCCCACAAACAGAAGGACGCATTGCTGGAGACGGCAAAGGTGAAAACATTTGGGATTATTGGTATACAAAGGAACCAGAAAAATTTTTTAATGAGGTTGGCCCAGATAAAACATCACAGGTTTATACAAAATACAAAGAAGACATCCAATTGATGAAAGAAACAGGCCATAATTCATTTAGAACATCTATTCAATGGAGTCGATTAATTCCAAAGGGAACAGGAGAGATTAATCAAACTGCGGTCACTTTTTATCGAGAATATTTTCAGGGATTACGAGAAAATGGTATTGAACCATTTGTAAACTTATATCATTTTGATATGCCCTTAGCTTTGCAAGAAAAAGGTGGTTGGCTCAATCGAGAAACAGTGGATGCATATGCGAACTATGCTAAAACCTGTTTTGAGCTATTTGGAGATATTGTTAAAATCTGGTTTACGCATAATGAACCAATCGTACCTGTTGAGGGAGGGTATTTGTATCAGTTTCATTTTCCAAACCATATTAATTTGAAGGAAGCAATTCAAGTTGGTTATCATGAAAATATTGCGAGTGCTAAGGCAATTCAAGCTTATCATCAACTGAATCAATCAGGAGAAATCGGGATTATTTTAAACTTGACACCAAGCTATCCAAAGGATAATGCTAATCCAGAAGATGTCAAAGCAGCAAAAATTGCGGATGCGTTTTTTAATCGTTCCTTTTTGGATCCGGCTGTCAAAGGAGAATTTCCAGAAGATCTAGTTACAATTATAAAAGAATTAAACTTGCTTCCCGAAATTGTTCCAGGGGATCTAACATTGATAAAAGACAATACTGTTGATTTGTTAGGAATCAATTATTATCAACCACGACGGATCAAAGCAAAAGAAACACCGTTGGTCAATGTAGTATCACCAATGCCAGAAGACTTCTTTGATAATTATGAAATGCCAGGTAGAAAAATGAATCCCTATCGTGGTTGGGAAATTTACGAAAAGGGAATCTATGATATTTTAACGAATACGCGAGAAAACTATGGTAATATCAAATGTTTCATTTCAGAAAACGGTATGGGCGTCGAAGGAGAAGAACGATTTGTTAATGAGTTTGGTATAATTGAAGATGATTATCGTATCAAATTTGTTAAAGATCATTTGAAATATGTTCATCAAGCAATTGAAGAAGGAGCAAATTGTGTCGGCTATCATATGTGGACGTGCATGGATAATTGGTCATGGACAAATGCATATAAGAATCGTTACGGCTTCATTTCTGTTGATTTAGATAAAGAAGGGGCGCGTACCATCAAGAAATCTGGTCATTGGTTTAAACAAGTAGCTGATGATCATGGATTTGATTGATTAACCAAGCAATGAAGTAAATTATGAATGTGAAAGGCTGGAGGAAATGTCAAAATTTTCCTCCAGTTTAATTTTTTGCTAGGGTATCATTTCACTTCTGGGAATATTCGCAGTAGACTAATAGTAGAACGAATGAGAAAGAAGTGGAGAACATGCGAAATAAAGTAAAAAGTTCATGTACAACAATTTTAGTTGGTAAAAAGGCGAGCATCGATGGTTCAACAATGATTGCTCGAAATGAAGACAGTGAGAAAGCAATCGAACCTAAACGTTTTATCGTTGTTCAACCGGAATCTCAACCTAAAATTTATGAGTCTAAGATTAGTCATGTATCAATTCCCTTACCTGAAAATCCTTTGCGATACACAGCCACCCCAAATGCAGATGATTCAATCGGAATTTGGGGTGAAGCAGGAATCAATCAAGCAAATGTAGCGATGACAGCAACGGAAACAATTACTTCGAATTCACGAATTTTAGGTGTTGATCCATATGTAGAAAATGGAATTGGTGAAGAAGATCTATTAACGATTGTCTTACCTTATATCTCCAGTGCCCGCGAAGGAGTTACACGACTAGGTCAGTTATTAGAAGAATATGGAACTTACGAGCCTAATGCCCTTGCGTTTTCAGATAATGACGAAATCTGGTACTTTGAAACAATCGGCGGGCATCATTGGGCAGCAATCAAGATTCCTGATGAAGCGTATGTCATTGCACCAAACCGAATGAATATTGATACTTTTGAGGTGGATTCAGAGAATACAATGTGCTCTGAAGATTTAGTTGAATTAATCGAAAACAATCACTTGAATCCTAATCCAGAGGAAGCACTTAATTTGCGCCACATTTTTGGGAGTGCCACAATCAAAGATCATCATTATAATAATCCACGTGCTTGGTATGGCCAAAAATATTTCACTCCAGAAATCGTGCAAGATCCAATGGATGATGATTTGCCGTTCATTTGCTATGCAAATCGAAAAATATCAGTTGAAGAGATTAAATTTGTTTTGAGTTCACATTATCAAGATACTGTATTTGATGCGTACGGCGTGGGAACAGATCAGCAAAAGAAAAGCTTCCGTCCAATTGGTATCAATCGCAATATCCAATGTCATATTTTACAATTGCGAAATGATGTTCCTAAATCAATCTCCGGTATTCAATGGCTAGCATTTGGGCCTAATACATTTAATGTGTTGGTTCCTTTTTATACCAATGTTGAACAAACACCTGCACGTTATTCTGACACGTCGACTAGTTTTGATTTTAATCATCCGTATTGGTTATTCTGCATGGCAGCATTGATTGGGGATTATGATTATGACCGCTTTACGGATATTTATGCTGACTATGAACAAGAAAGTATGGCTTCTTTTAGAAATAAACAGTTGCTAGCTGATGCACAAGCAACAAAGAATTTTAGCACCGACTATTTAGAAAAAATCAACCAACAACTTGCGGAAGAATGCTACAATCGAACGGTTGCGTTGCTAGGTCAAATGGTTGAAAAGGGAGCAACACAAATGACTTTGCGTTTTGATTTAGGTGATTAAATAGGACCACATTGGTTGTCCCTAGAAAAAAACAGTGATAAACTAAAGAAAAAGGAGGCGTTTACAATGACGGACACATATCAAAATATTTTAGTTGCAATTGATGGCTCAGAAAAAGCAGAAAAGGCATTTCTTGAAGCCATTGCGATTGCAAAACGAAACCAAGCAACTTTGCACATCTTATATGTTAATGAAGTAACAGGGAATTATTTTGGTGATTTTGCGTTTGTAACAACTAATTTACAAGCAGAGCTCGATGAAGTAGCAGAAAATCAAATGAAAGCTCATCGAAATTTAGCAATTGAAAAAGGGTGGACAGATATTGAAACGTATATCCTTTATGGCTATCCTAAGACACTTATTGCTAACTTCAATGAGTCAAAGGAACCAATCGACTTGATTATTATGGGATCAACTGGGTTAAATGCAGTGGAACGTGTTTTGGTAGGCTCGACTACTGCATACGTGGTGAACCATGCGTCATGCAATGTGTTAGTAGTAAAATAAAGAGTAAAAAAAGCAATCAACAACAAGTGACGAAGGTGAGCCAATTAGTGGCTTCACAATAAGATACGTCAATTTGTTGGATTGCTTTTTTTATTTCGTCGTTTTTATAAAATTGGTGATAGTAGTCGGGAAATTTGTTGTTTGAATAACAGCCAAGTCGACATTTCTTTGACTGTCTCTGTTGTCATAGCAGAACAGTTTTCTTCATCTTCAAGAAACTTGTTCGAAAGTTGCTCTAAAAATTTATGATCATAAATGACTGCACTGGTTTCAAAGTTTAAACGATAGCTACGGATGTCTTGGTTGGCGGAACCAACCATGCAGATTTCATCGTCCATAATCAATGTTTTTGCGTGTAAAAAACCAGCTTCATAAACTAGAATTTCAATGTTTTCCTTAATCAATTGTCGTGCATAATATTGTGTAGCACGGTAAATGAATGGATGATCGGGTTTATTTGGAATCATGATTTTAACATGGACACCTGAAGCAGCAGCAATTTTTAATGCAGCAATCACACTCTCATCAAGAACGAGATAAGGTGTTTGAATCCAAATTCGCTTTTTGGCTGAAGTAATCAGTTTGATAAAAGCTAACTTGATTTGTTCGCGTTCATTATTTGGGCCACTTGAAACTAATTGAATGTCAGCGTTACCATGTTGTTCATTATTTTCGTCAACTTTCTTAAAGAAATAATCCAAATGATAGCCAACTTTTTTTTCTTCTGAGACGGAAACGTTCCAGTCCATTAAAAAGCGAAGTTGAAGCAGTGAAGCAGCAGCACCGAAAATTCGAATATGAGTATCGCGCCAATAACCAAATTTCTTGGTTGTGTAGACATACTGATCGGCAATGTTGAAGCCACCAGTATATCCAATTTTTCCATCGATTACGACGATTTTTCGATGATCATGGTAATTTAAACGAAAACGAAGCAGGGCTTCTTGAGAAGTTAGAAAGGTTTGAGCTTCTCCACCATTAGCGATTAGTTGGTTAAAATCTTTTGCTTTTGTACCGTGTGAGCCAAACGCATCATAAAGTAGGCGAACTTGAACTCCTTGCGCTGCTTTTTTTTCTAATAAACGCAAAATCTGATTGCCAATCTCATCAGTTACAAATGCATAATACTCAATGTGGATAGAATGTTGGGCTTCTTCAATATCTTTTAGTAAAGAGGTTAGCTTTTCTTGTCCATCAGTGAGTAATGTAAGTCCGTTTTTTCGAGTTAAAGGCATCTGATTCAAGGATGAGAAAAAGTCAACAAAGGTTTGTTTTTCGATTTCATTTGTTTGAGAATCATAGTGCTCGATGGTATCATCACGAAAATTTTGAAAATTCTCTAGTTCCTTTAAGTCGCTTTGTCGTAAATAGAATTTTTTCTTGTCTGTTAAACCGCGTCCAAAAAATAAATATAGAACAAATCCAACAATAGGTAATGCAAACAGAACAAGTAGCCAAGCCCAAATTGCTGCGACATCACGTGGCTTGATTAAAATAGTTATCAATGCAAAGACGGCATTAATTAAATAAATTGCTGAAACAATAAATCCTACCAAATAATTATCCTCCTTTATTTCAATAGTGTTAGTATAACATGAGTCGAAAAATAAACCTATGTGGGAGAACTGCCTTCAATCAACGAAAACCTAGTGAATTAGTTGAATAAACTGAATAAAATAGTTGCTTTTTGTCATTTAATACGATAGGATATTAGTACAGTTGAATATCTCCTTAGGGGAGTAACCGGCAACAAATCGTTGCGATAATATCAACAGTAAGTTAACCAATTGGTTTTCTGGTATTGTATGAAATGGTGAGACCTAAGACAAATGTTGATTTGTCTTGGGTCTCTTTTTTTTCAGTCAAATAATACTAGGAGCAAAAAGATTAAATGGGGGATGAAATTTGGAAAACAAAGAACAAGCACAACGAGTGATTTATCAAGAACCAATTGATTCGTTGATGCAGCAAACAAACAGCTCAAATAATGGTTTGAGCACGACGCTTGCAAAAGAAAAACTGGAAAAAGACGGACTAAATCAATTGAAAGAAGCACCGAAAAAGCCGACTTGGAAGTTGTTCTTAGAAACATTTAAAGATGCGATGGTAATTGTGTTACTGATTGTTGCGCTTATTCAAATGATCATGGGCGAATATGTTGAGTTCTTCGTTATTTTTGCGGTATTGATGCTTAACTCGGTTATCAGTGTGGTCCAAGCGAAAAAAGCAGAAGGTTCATTAGAAGCATTAAAAAATCTTTCAGCACCCGACGCTCGCGTCATTCGTGATGGCAAAGAGAAAACAGTACCAGCAAAAGAATTAGTAGTTGGCGATTTAGTATTACTGGAAGCAGGAGATTACGTTCCAGCTGACGGTCGTTTATTAGAAGCTGGCTCATTACAAGTAGATGAAGGTATGTTGACAGGTGAATCGACTGCAGCTGAAAAAGAAGTTGTTGAAATTACAAATACTGTTCCAGTTGGTGATCGTGTAAATATGGTTTTTAGTGGAACCATTGTGACATATGGTCGTGGTAAATTCTTAGTTACTTCAACTGCAAATAACACTGAGATTGGTCAAGTTGCTGGTTTGTTGGAAAGTACAACAGAGCAAGCAACGCCATTACAACGTGGATTAGATAAATTTAGTAAGAAGTTAAGTTTAGCAATTCTTGCTTTGTCATTGCTGATTTTAGGCATCCAGTTATTACGTATTTTCCTTGGTGAAGGTACAGGTGACTTAACTGCTGATATTGTTAATGCGGTGATGTTTGCTGTTGCCGTTGCTGTTGCTGCGATTCCAGAAGCGTTGCAGTCAATCGTTACAATCGTGTTATCTTTAGGAACAAATAAGATGGCCAAACGTCATGCGATTATTCGTAAGTTACCGGCAGTAGAAACATTAGGTTCGACAAGTATTATCTGTACCGATAAAACAGGTACTTTGACTCAAAATAAAATGACGGTTGTTGATTATTACTTGGCAAATGGCAATTCCGGAGACTTTACAGACAATCCAGAAAAATGGTCTGATGATGAACGTCGCTTGATTGAAATCTCTGTGTTAGCAAACGATGCGTCAATCAGTGAAGACGGAACAAAACTAGGTGATCCAACTGAGGTTGCTTTTATTGATTTTAGTGAAAAATTAAATCAACCTTATCAAGAAATCCGTTCAAACTTTCCTCGTGAAGCAGAACTGCCATTTGATTCAGATCGTAAATTGATGTCAACTGCACATACATTTGACAATGAAAAATATTTGTTGGTTAAAGGTGGACCAGACATCGTCTTTAACCGTAGTAAAAAAGTCTTGTTGAATGGTGAAGTTGTACCAATGACAGATGAATTGATGACCAATTTCCAAAATCAAAACGAAGCCTTTTCTAATCGTGCTTTACGTGTGTTGGCTTTCGCTTATCGTCCAATCGATAACTTAGACTTAACTTTTGATGATGAAAATGATCTGATTTTAGTCGGAATCTTAGCAATGATTGATCCTCCAAGAAAAGAAGTAACACAAGCTGTTGAAGAAGCTCGTAGCGCGGGAATCAAAACAGTGATGATTACTGGGGACCATAAAACAACAGCTGTTGCAATTGCAAAAGAAATCGGTATTTTTGAAGAAGGAAACCAAGCATTAACTGGTACAGAACTAGATGCTTTATCAGAAGATGAGTTGATGAATATCTTAGAAAACGTGACCGTTTACGCACGTGTTTCTCCTGAAAATAAAATTCGAATTGTTCGCGCTTGGCAAGCGAAGGGGCATATTTCTGCAATGACTGGTGATGGTGTCAACGATGCTCCTGCATTGAAACAAGCAGACATTGGGATTGCTATGGGAACTGGTACGGATGTTGCCAAAGATGCAGCGGCAATGGTCTTAACAGATGATAACTTTGCTTCAATTGTTAGTGCAGTAGAAGTTGGACGTAATGTGTTTGATAATATCAAAAAAGCTGTTGCTTATCTATTTGCTGGAAACTTAGGTGCCATCATTGCAATCATCTTTGCATTGGTTGCTGATTGGTCAAATCCATTCACAGCATTGCAGCTGCTCTTCATCAACTTAGTAAATGACTCTTTACCTGCAATTGCTTTAGGAACAGAAAAAGCAGAACCTGCAACCATGAGTCGCCCACCGAGAGATCCAAATACAGGGATCTTTACAGGTAGAACATTGGTTTCAGTGACTTATCGTGGGATCTTGATTGGGATTGCGGTTATCTTTGCACAATGGTTAGGGATGCAGCATTCACCTGAATTTGGTGTAGCAATGTCATTTACAACATTGATTTGGTGTCGTACGTTACAAACATTCCCTGCACGTTCAAATACGCAAACAGCAATTCAAGCAGGCTTCTTTGCCAATAAAGTTGTCTTGATTGCAGTAGTTGTATGTAGTGCTTTGTTTAGCTTAACAATGATCCCGGGACTAAAAGAAGTCTTTTCTATTCCAACAGCTTTTGGCGTATCAGAAATCTTGATTTGTTTAGGGATTGCTTTTGTAACCATTCTTTTAATGGAAATCACAAAACTAATTATTGTTCATGTTCAAAATGGAACAGAAAAAGAATAAACAAGCGATTAGTCATAGAGTAGTTAGCTAGAAAAACAAAAAGAAGTGTGCTAAGTGATTGGCATACTTCTTTTTTGAAATTAAGGGTGAAAGAAATGAATGAAGAAGCATGGGACGAATTTGCAGAAGAATACTACGCAGTTCAAGAAGAGTCACAAGTGCCAATCGTTGCGGACATCGTAGACTTTTTATACAAGGAATCTGTACTGCCCGCAGAATCACTAGCAGATGTTGCCGGTGGATCAGGTCGGTATCTACCATTACTTGCTGAACAGGTTGCTAAGTATGAGTTAATTGATTTTTCAGCGTCAATGTTACGATACGCGCAACAAAAAGCAAAACGTTCTGGAGCAGAAAATGTGGTGTTCAAGAAACAAACTTTTGCTAAGTTTTTGGATTCTAAAGAGCAGTACGAGGTGATTTTTTCAGCGGCAAATCCAGCTTTTACTCAAACAACACAAGTTGAAAAACTGATGAAGAAAGCGAAAAAATGGTGTGTCATGGTACGAGTAATCCAATCAGAAGATGATCTTTTCACAGTTATAGATGACGAATTAGGTATAACAGTGAGAGATCCAAACACCACACCCTTCATTAGTAACCAAATAGAAAAATTTTTACAGAGTAAAGAAATTCCAGTTAAGAAAAAAGATTTTACTTATCAGATCAAAGAGACGATTTCACGAGAGCTGTTAACTGAATATTATGAAGCAGAGATGACAGCTGAGCTGAAAGAAAAAATTTCACAGTTATTTAGCCAAAAAGCTGAACAAATCAGTACAACGACAGTAACGTATCGCGTGCTTCTGTGGCAGATACGGGACTAGTCCCCAAAAACTTAGTGAGAATGAATAGTACTTTTTGTAATCAGAATAAAAGATAATTGATTATTTTAGCGTATCCGCATGATTGAATACAAAACTGCCCCGTACCAATTTTTTGTTGATTGGTACGGGGCAGTTGCTTTTTATTCTGCTTCTTTATAGTAACGGATATCATTTTCTACTTTATAAATTGAGAATGGTACGTCACTGTTATATGCTGCATGTTGGCCATGTTCTGGCAGAGTTTCACTAAATATTTGTTCATATTCTACTACAGAAACTTGTTGGCGGTTATCAAATAAAGCTTGATGGTCTTCTTTGTCTAGAAAATCTTGGTAATTTTCTTCTAAAATTCCCGTGAAGAATTCACTTACTGCTCCAGAACCATAACTAAATAGTCCAACGCGATCACCTGCTTGCAAAGCGGATGAATTTTCAAGTAAGGAAATCAAGCCAAGGTAAAGAGAACCAGTATATAAATTGCCAACACGACGACTGTATTGGATACTTTCATCATAACGAGTCAGCAAACGTGATTGATTTGCTTCATCTGTTTCATCTAGAACACTTTGCAACGCTTTTTTTCCCATTTTTGTATAAGGGATGTGGAAGCATAATGCTGGATAGTCTTCTAAGGTCAAACCAGTTTGTTTTTTATGTTGTTGCCAAACTTTTTGGAAAGCTTCGATGTATGTCGCATTTGATAATGGACCATCAACAACAGGAAATTCACTATAATCTGGGCGCCAAAAATCATAGATATCTTCTGTTAAAAAGACACTATCATTTTCAATTGAAAGAATTCTTGGATTGGCAGTGACCATCATCGCTACAGCTCCGACCCCTTGAGTAACTTCTCCGCCAGTTGCTAAACCATAGCGAGCAATGTCACTAGCGATCACTAAAACTTTTCGTTCAGGATGATTGCGGACATATTCCTTTGCCATATGTAAAGCAGCGGTCCCTCCATAACAAGCTTCCTTTACTTCAAATGAACGAGCAAATGGTTGGATTTTTAATAAATGATGAATAATGACGGCACTGGCTTTTGAATGGTCAACACCAGATTCTGTTCCAACGATGACCATGTCGATCTGTTCACGGTCTTCAGCTGTAACTAATTTACTAGCAGCATTCGCTCCTAAAGTGATGATGTCTTCTGTTGCGCGGTTAACCGCCATTTGATCTTGTCCAATACCAATATGATATTTGGCAGGATCATCTCCACGACTCTCAGCTAGCTCTGTCATGTCTAAATATAAATTTGGAATAAAAAAGGAAAGACGATCAATCCCGATTTTCATTTCAACACCTCTTCACTCATAATTAAAACTTACTTTAATAAAGTATCACAAAATGTTTAAAAGAAATATAAAAAAGATAATATTTAAGGATTGTTAAAATTTTCAAGCGGAAAAAACTGTCGATAGTAGTGAGCTATTTGTTTTTACTTGAAAGAATGTTATATTTTTGTAGGAGGTGGCTTACTTGAAAGAAGTCGTAATTATAGATGCTGCAAGAACCCCTATAGGTAAATACCGTGGGAGCTTGAGCCGTTTTTCTGCTGTCGAATTAGGAACTTTGACTACGAAAGAATTATTGAAAAAAACTGGTATCAACAAAGAACAAATTGACCAAGTCATTTTTGGAAATGTTTTGCAAGCCGGTAATGGCCAAAATGTTGCTAGACAAATTTCAATCAACAGTGGGATTCCTACAAGTGTCCCCGCGATGACAGTCAATGAAGTATGTGGTTCAGGAATGAAAGCAGTTATTTTAGCACGCCAATTGATTCAATTAGGTGAAGCACAAGTCGTTATCGCTGGTGGGACGGAAAGTATGTCCAAAGCACCTTTGCTTCAACCTTATGAATCTGAAACAAATAGTTATGGTGAACCAATTTCAAGCATGGTCAATGATGGATTAACCGATGCTTTTTCAAATACGCATATGGGATTAACAGCTGAGAATGTTGCCCAACATTATCACATTACTAGAAAAGAACAAGATGAATATGCACTTGCTTCACAACTTAAAGCAGCTAAAGCAACAGAAGCAGGCGTTTTTAAGGAAGAAATTATTCCAATTGAAGTTGAGGAAACGCACTGGTTAGCAACAGATGAATCTGTTCGCGGAAACAGTACGGTAGAAAAATTAGGAACATTGCGTACCGTATTTGCTGAGGATGGAACAGTAACGGCAGGAAATGCCTCGCCATTAAATGATGGAGCCTCTGTATTAATTTTGGCTTCAAAAGAATATGCTATCGCAAATGATCTTCCTTATTTGGCGACAATCAAAGCAGTAGCGGAAGTCGGTATCGACCCATCAATGATGGGCATTGCGCCAATTACTGCCATTAATCATTTGATGGCTAAAACGGATATTCCTTTAGAAGAAATTGGTTTATTTGAAATCAACGAGGCCTTCGCAGCTTCTTCATTTGTTGTGAATCAGGAACTTCAGTTGGAAAGTGACAAAGTCAATATTTATGGCGGTAGCATTGCTTTAGGCCATCCAATCGGTGCAAGTGGTGCTCGAATCTTGACAACTTTAGGCTATGGGCTATTAAGAGAAGAAGAACGCTATGGTGTCGCTTCATTATGCATTGGTGGTGGTCTAGGATTAGCGATGTTACTTGAAGCAAATCTAGAATGGAATGAAGAACAATTTTTACAAAAAAAAAAGTTCTATCAGTTGACGCCAGCACAACGTCGAAATCAATTAGTTGAAGAAGGTGAGCTAACAGAAAACACTGCTGACCTGCTTGCTCAACAAACATTACCCGAAGAAATAGCGAATCACTTGATTGAAAATCAAATCAGTGAAGTTGAAATTCCCTTAGGCGTTGCACAGCATTTTAAAATTAATGGGATTAAAAAATGGATTCCAATGGCTACAGAAGAACCCTCAGTGATTGCAGCAGCCAGTAATGGTGCAAAATTATGTGGAGATATCAAGGCAGAAACACCACAACGATTGATGCGTGGGCAAATTGTTTTAGCTGGTCAACAAGCGTATCAGGACATCATTCAAGCACTTGAAGAACGCAGAGAAGAATTGATTCTGTGCGCAAATGACAGCTATCCATCCATTGTTAAACGTGGTGGAGGAGTTCGTGAAATCGCAAGTCGCGAATTTCAGGGAGAAGACCAAGCTTACTTATCAATTGATTTTTTGATTGATGTGAAAGATGCGATGGGTGCCAATATTGTTAATGCTATTCTAGAAGGTGTGGCGACAAAACTTCGTGAATGGTTTCCAGAAAGAGAAATTTTGTTTAGTATTTTAAGTAATTTAGCCACTGAGTCTTTGGCAACCGCTCATTGTATTATTCCATTTGATCGGTTAGCTGCTGATCGTCAAATGGGTGAACAAATTGCTAAAAAAATCCAACAAGCTGCAGAATATGCTAAATTAGATCCTTACCGTGCAGCAACGCATAACAAAGGAATCATGAACGGAATCGATGCAGTTATTTTAGCAACAGGTAACGATACTCGCGCAACGGGCGCAGCTATCCATGCCTATGCTGCTAAAAATGGCCACTCCGAAGGCTTGACACAATGGCGTGTAACTGAGGATGGTTTGGTTGGAGAAATCACATTGCCGTTAGCTGTGGCAAGTGTTGGTGGTGCATCAAAGGTATTACCAAAAGCTGCAGCGTCTTTTGAGCTACTAAACGTCGATTCTGCAAAAGAACTTGCACAACTAATTGCAGCCGTTGGTTTGGCTCAAAATCTGGCTGCGTTACGTGCGTTAGTAACTGACGGTATCCAAAAAGGACACATGGCACTTCAAGCAAGAACATTAGCGATGACTGTTGGTGCAAAAGGAGCCGAAATCGAGCAAGTTGCGCAAGCACTAAGAAGTAAAGCAAAAATGAACCAAGAAATTGCGAAAGAAATATTACTTGATGTTCAGCAAGCAACATAAAATCAATTGAATAAACTATTTTTGATAGATAGGCAAAAACTGGGGCAAATTTATAGTCTTAGTTTTTTTGCTTTTTAATATCTTAAGATAAGATAGATTGTATTTTTTATAACATTATATTATTTTCTTTGAAACACTGTCATTACTTAAGTTATCGTTTTTTTAATTAAATGTATAAATGATAAAATAAAAAAGCAACAAAAATAAATATGAAGGAGAGAATCTATGAGAAAGAAAGTATGGCAGATGTTGTTCGTAGGAATAATTTTTTTGGGATGTATAGTACCAGCAATAACGGTAAATGCTGAGATGAGTGATTTTTATTGGGAAGGTCGAGCAAAAAATAGATACTGGATGAATGAACTTAAAGATAATACACGCCTTTCAGAGCTGTCAATTCCAGGAACACACGATTCAGCAACACATGCTATCAAACACACTGTGGGACTTGGGTATGTGAAGACACAAAGTATTGATATCACGAGACAATTGAATAATGGAATCCGCTTTTTAGATGCGCGTGTGTGTGAAACAAATGGTTCTTTTGCGATGCATCATGGTAGTTTTTATTTGAATTAAATGTTTGGCGATGTTTTGAATCAAGTAACGAGTTTTCTTACAAAAAATCCAAGTGAAGTTGTTTATATGCGTCTGAAGCAAGAAAATAGTTCAGTAAACGATCAGATATTCAATCAAGTTTTAAATGAAAAATACCTAAAAAATAGTTGTTGGAAAGATTTTTTTTATTACGGAAATAGTAATCCAACTTTGGGCGAAACGAGAGGGAAAATCGTCATTTTACGCAATTTTTTGGGAAATAGTGTTGGAATCTCCTATCCGAGTCAATTTGATATTCAAGATTATTGGGAGCCAGTGAATCCCGAAGATAAACGCTGGGCAATTGAGCAACAATTGGTAAAATCCACAAAGAGTGGAGGAACAGATAATATTAAATATATTAATTATTTAAGTGCATCAAATTTCTTTTATCAAATTAAAGGCTTTGCAGGAAAAATGAATCCATTTGTTGTAGATTATATTCGTAATAATCAAGTGAAACATGCAGGGATCGTAATAGCTGATTATCCGAGCAGTGAGTTAGTGAATAGCGTTATTGATTTAAATCAACGGCTTTTAAAAAATCCAGAGAACTATGGAGTATACGATAGCTCGATTGTAACAATCCAAACTTTACTGGATACAAATAAAATTGTCGACTGGAACCAAGCCAACGATTTGGGTATTATTTATCCAAATAAAAACGGAAGTAACCAAAAATGGCAAATGTGGTACGATTCAAATACAAAAGCCTATCGCATACATACATATGACTATGGTCACCTTGCACTAAGACAAGCAACTACCCCTTATAATACATCACGATATAATGTTGTGATTGAACGTGCGGGCGACAGTAACAGGGGATTATGGCAACTTATTCCAGCAGGAGAACATGGCAAGAACAAGGTATACTACTTAAAAAATTGTGCAAGTAATCTTTACCTAGATGTAAAAAACAGTGTTCATAATCAATCCGGTGAGTTGATTACTTACCCATATACAGGAAAAACAAATCAAAAATTTGTGATAAATGTAATCAGATAAGAAAAGATGACACCCATGTCTGTCCTTTCGTTAGATTTTTTGTCTAACGGAAGGGCCATACGCATGGATGTCATCTTTTTTATTATTAGCGATTAACAATTGGCATTGCCGCAAATTGCTCAATTAATGGTACAAGCGTTAATTTCACTTTATACTTTCTTTCAAGTGCTTTTTCAACTGTAAACTCGTTTTCAGAAGTCATTGAGATTTCAGCTAATTGGCGTGGCTCATCTGCTGTTTTTTCAAAAACGATTGCAGCATCTGCTGTTTTTTCAACATAGAATTTTGGATATTCTGCAACAGCGGCTGCAAACTGATCAAAGGTTAAGTTAGAAGTTGTTGCTGGTGCTTCCTCAGTGACAGGTTCTGCGTTGACTTCTTCAGTTGCAACTGATTTTTCTGTTTTTTCTTCTTTCACTTCAGCAACAGGAGCGACTGGAGTTGAAACAACTTCTGCAGTTGGTTCATCGTTTTTCATTCGTTGATCGTTCCAATAAGAAACAATTTCAATCAACAAGTTATCACGAAAACGTTCAAAGATATCTTGTTCACCAGAACGAATGCGTTTTAACACACTCGTAAAGTTCTCATCAATTGGTACGTTAATACGAGTTGATTCGTTTGAATTTCCAGCCAAACCAATTGTTAAAATTTGACGATTCTTTGGATCAAGCATTACTTGTAAAGGTAAGCCGTAACGACGTAAACTTTCTTCTTCTAATGAATTGAATAGTTGACTTCTAATTCCATCTAAAGAGGGACGAAATTGATTTAATAATTTTTGTTTTTGTTTTTTCTTCATATTTTTGATTTCTCTCCTTCACTCATACCTTATCGATTATAAGAAAAATTTTGCCAATTGAAAAGGATTTAAAGGAAAAAACTTGCGTAAGTACGCATAATGACCCAATAATTGTTGATTTTTATCAAAAATTTTTGTTTTTTTTAATATTAAGCGGGGAAAACGAATAAAAAAGTTCTGCTCAGAAGAATAATGAAGAAGATAAATGGCTACAAAAAAACAGCTTGGACAAAGAGATTGTCCAAGCTGTTTTTACTCTTTTGGTAGTAACGCAAAAACGGTTAGTTCCGGCGAGTAGATAATTTCATGCTCGTTCCAGTGAGTCACCATCAACGAATGATCCAAGCGCTTTTTGACTTCGTGGATTTTTTGATTATGTGACATATTTCTGGCTGGAAAGTGTTGGATTTTATCGGGTTCAATCAAAAAGATAAAATCTGGATGAAATGTCCGAAGAATTTCTTCAGGTAACGCTTCTAACCTTTGAATGGGATTCATACAATCACCTACTAAATTAAAATTCAGTTGTATCAGGATTTTTGGCTTTACCTACGACACCATCTAATGAATCGATTTGTGCCATTTCTGTTTCAGTCAATTCGAAGTCAAATAACTCTGTGTTCTCTTTGATTCTACTTGGTGTGACCGATTTAGGTAAAGGTAAAAAGCCGTGTTGTAAAGACCAGCGTAATGAGATTTGTGCAATTGTTTTTCCATGTGCTTCAGCAATTGCTTGCATTTCAGGAACATCAAAGATTTTTCCTGTTCCTAAAGGACTGTAAGCTTCAAGAATCATGTCATGTTGTCGAGCATAGTCAACTACTTCAGGTTGTAGTTCACCTGGTGCTAAGAAAATTTGATTCACCATTGGCATGATTTTTGCTGTTTTTGCTAAAGTATCTAAATGATGAGGCAAGAAATTACTTACACCAATTGCTTTGATTTTTCCTGCTTCATATAATTCTTCAAAAGCACGCCAAGTTTCAGCATTTGCTTCTTCCCAATTTTCACGGAAAGTAATTGGATTTGGCCAGTGGATAAGAAAAAGATCAAGATAGTCTGTTTGTAGTTTTTCTAAAGACTCTTCAAAAGAAGACATTACTAAATCATAGCTATGATTGGTATTCCACAATTTTGTTGTTAAGAAAATTTCTTTTCTAGGAATACCACTTTCTTTGATTGCTTGACCAACACTTTCTTCATTTTTATAGCCTTGTGCTGTATCAATATGACGGTAACCTGCCGCTAATGCTTCTTTTACAGAGGCAACTGCTACATCGCCATCAGGTGTTTGCCAAGTACCAAAACCAACAACTGGGATTTCATAACCATTTGCTAAACGATACGTGCTTGTTAAGTTTTCCATGTTCACATCTCCATTTCTTTTTTCCTTTATCTAGTTTAGCGCACTTTTTACAAAAAGTAAGGCATCATGCTTTGATTTTTATCACGAGAAAAAGGAAAAAGAAAACTTGAACAAAAATGTTTTTGACCAAGCTAGCTTTTTTTCGTTTTTTCGGTAAACTAGACAAGAAGGGAATGAGCTCATGGATATTTATTTAAAGAAGGCAATCTTGCATATTATTGATCGCGAAACAGGTTCACCTGTTTTTTCACAAAAAGAATTAGACTTAACGAAGGACTTCATTCGTGATTTTTTACAAAAAAAAATTCAAAAAATTTCTTCTGCACAAACCAAAACAGGTCACTTAGCAGAAGAAAGCCAATTTGCCAAAAGCGTCCAGCATTTTTCTGAAGATTTCATTGTAGCCAGTGAAGAAATCGTGGCGCGTTGGTATGAAATCTATCAAGAAAGTGAAGAGGCGCCAAGTGCCGATGTATTTGTTGTGTTGTATGAACTAGACACAGAACTTTATGTGGCACTATTAAAGGTGAATTATCGTGAATCGTATACCCATTTCGTTGACGCAGATGAAACTGGGATTGAAAATAAATTAATCTTGAACCGCGCAATCTTAGGTTCTAAATCTCAAAAGGCAGATGAGGCAATTGCGGTGAATCTGAAAGAGCTATCGTATGAACTCTTAGAGAAAAAATATGAGTTTTCTGGAAAAAAAGAGTGGTATTTCTCAGAAAAAGTGATTGAAAGTGTACCAGCACCTTCGTTAGAGCAAAACGTCAAAGTAATTCAAAAAGTGGCGAAACAAATAGGCAAGAAATTTGAGACTGATGAATTTGATATGGTTGCTGATCTGAAAGAAGCTGTTTACGATACCATTGAGGAAAAAGGTCGTCTGGATCATGAAATGATTGCCGAAAAAGTATTCAAGGAAAATATCTCTGCCAAGATGGCTTTTAAGGAGGAAGTACAGGAACATGGCTTTGTTCCAGAAGCAATTCCTGTGAAAGAAGTACAAGAAATCTCAGAGAAAAAATTTGGCAAGCAAAAGTTCAAATTATCTAACGGAATTGAATTGATCGTTCCAGTAGATGTCTATCGCAATCCAGATTTGATTGAATTTGTGAACAATCCAGATGGAACAATTTCTGTAATGATTAAAAACGTTGATGAAGTCTTGAATCGATTGTAATAAAAATTTGATCAATCAACGAGAAACAATAGACAAAAGGTAAACAAAAAAGCAGTTCAGATAAATTTTTCTGAACTGCTTTTTGTTTCGAGAACATGAGAGGATTATTCCATTTTTTCTAAAGCCTCTTTTGGAACATCAGTTTCTTTGACTTCTTCCCAACTCATGACGCCTTTACGTGGATTGACCTTAAGTTTTAAATAGGCATTTAATTTTAAAGGACGTTCCCGCATTTCGTTCAAAGTAACTCGTTTCTTTTCGCCATTTTTATTGTAGGCATTTTGTTTGTACGTATACGCGGTATAAGATTCTCCGTTATCAGAGAGTTCAGTATGCTTTTCCCCATTTGTAGTAATTTCAGTGTAGTAAGTTTCGCCACCATAAAAATAATCATAAGCAAACAGACTGCCACCGAGAAAGACGGCTAGTAGGGCAATTAGTCCAATTAATTTTTTCATCTATTTCACCTCTGTTCTCTATTATTCCTGAAAAGTTGTGATTCGTCTATTGAATCCGCTCAAACTAATTTTTATTTATAAAAAGGATACAAAAGGTAAGCGTAGAAGAGAGAAGTTCAGCGAAAGTGTTCTTAGTTGACTTTGACCAATTTTGACGTATAATAATCATAGTTCCAACCTTACAAAAAGTAAGGAGGACATATTCGTTTTTATTTTATAAAAAAAGGACTATAATAAAAGCGTGAGAGCTGAAAAATTCAGTGATCTATATTATTTAGGAGGTTTGTAAATTATGGCAAAAGAACATTATGACAGAAGTAAACCACACGTTAACATTGGTACCATTGGACACGTCGATCATGGTAAAACCACTTTAACTGCTGCAATCACAACAGTATTAGGGAAAAA
The DNA here is from genome assembly GCF_040887505.1 of Enterococcus sp. C50. NCBI lineage: Bacteria > Bacillati > Bacillota > Bacilli > Lactobacillales > Enterococcaceae > Enterococcus > Enterococcus sp. C50. The sequence continues at coordinate 22,940 of NZ_JBFOFW010000008.1, forward strand.
AGGCCTAGCAAATCCTCAAGACTATGCAAGTATCGATGCGGCTCCTGAAGAACGTGAACGTGGAATTACAATCAATACAGCGCACGTAGAGTATGAAACAGAAAAACGTCACTATGCACATATTGATGCACCAGGACATGCGGATTACGTAAAAAATATGATTACCGGTGCGGCTCAAATGGATGGTGCAATCTTAGTAGTATCTGCTACTGATGGCCCAATGCCTCAAACTCGTGAACACATTTTGTTATCACGCCAAGTAGGTGTTAAATATCTAATCGTTTTCTTAAACAAAACAGATTTAGTTGATGATGAAGAATTAATTGACTTAGTTGAAATGGAAGTTCGTGAACTATTAAGTGAATATGGTTTCCCAGGTGATGATACACCTGTAATCAAAGGCTCAGCTTTGAAAGCTTTGCAAGGTGATCCAGATGCTGAAGCTGCAATCATGGAATTAATGGATACAGTTGACGAATATATTCCAACGCCAGAGCGCGACACTGAAAAACCATTATTATTACCAGTGGAAGATGTTTTCTCTATTACTGGTCGTGGTACTGTTGCATCAGGTCGTATTGACCGCGGTGCCGTTCGTGTTGGTGATGAAATTGAAATCGTTGGTATCAAACCAGAAACGCAAAAGGCAGTTGTTACGGGTGTTGAAATGTTCCGTAAAACACTTGATTACGGTGAAGCAGGAGATAACGTAGGTGTGTTACTTCGTGGGATTCAACGTGAAGATATCGAACGTGGACAAGTAATTGCTAAACCAGGTTCAATCACACCACATACAAAATTCAAAGCAGAAGTTTACGTGTTGACAAAAGAAGAAGGCGGACGCCACACACCATTCTTTAATAACTACCGCCCACAATTCTACTTCCGTACAACGGACGTAACAGGTACAATCGTATTGCCAGAAGGTACAGAAATGGTTATGCCAGGCGATAACGTAACAATCGACGTAGAATTGATTCACCCAGTCGCAATTGAAAATGGTACAACTTTCTCAATTCGTGAAGGTGGACGTACTGTTGGTTCAGGTATCGTTACTGAAATTGAAGCATAAAAACTTTGAGAAAAACAATTTGTTACAATTAAAAAGGATTCCAGAAATGATTTCTGGAATCCTTTTTTTGCTATTTTTTACACCATTTTTTAAATCCTTTTTGTAAAGGATTCATTTTTCCATTTTTTTCGACAGGAGCATTATCGATAATCAGTAATGCAATCATGACATACGCAATCCAGCTATCTCGGGAATAAAGCGTATATCGAGGTGTCCAATGTGTTGCATATTTTTCTTTGTATTCACGTAATCCGTGGAAAGAATAAAAGTGGGAGCCAAATTCATAAACCAAGTAAGCAATTCGTTCTTGAAGAAAACTTTTTCTCGACGTTCCTACATTTGAAAGGGGAGCCATTCCTAAGTTGAACCATTGAATATCTTGTTCTTTCATATGATTGAATAGGTGGATGAATAAGAAATCCATACTACCAGAAGGCGCTTTTTTTGGATCATAGCGCATCAAATCAATTGTTCCAACTTTATTATCAGTATAAGTTGGCATAATGTTAGCAAAGGCAACTATTTCTTGTTCGGAATTTCGGACAACGGCGATGGGGCCGCGTTGGAGATAATCTTCAGCAAAAAAACCTAGAGAGAATCCTTTTTCTTTACGGCTGCCAAGCCAGTTATCTGAGATTTGTTTAAATGTTTGCATTTGTTCTACTGAAAACGGTGGAGAAAGGACTTCGAATGTGAAGCCTTCACGTTCGATTCGATTAATGACTGCTCGCGTGCCCTTCATCTTTTTACCTGAAGTTGTGAATTCAGGTAACTCAACATACGCTTCTTCGCCCATTTTGATAAAATCATAGCCCACATCATGGAGAATCATTACAAGTTCTTCACTTGACTCATAAAAAACAGGTAAGTAGCCAAGACGATCTGCTTCTGTAATAAATGCTTCAATTGCTTTTGGAAAGTCTTCCTTTTTCCCAGAAGGATCACCCATAACAACACATTTATTATTATAAGAAGCAAACTGTAATAATACAGTTGGTTCACCATTTGCTTCGTAAGTAAACATTCGTTTATCTTTCAAGAAAATCAGTTGGCTATCAGAATTCCCTCCATAATTAACAAGTACAGCTTTTGCTTTTTCTTCATCAAAAGCTTCACCGACTAATTTTTTTTTCCCTTGTAAAAAGTGAACAAAGAGAATCATGATCAAGCTAACGGTAACAATGGCTAAGAAACCAGAAAGCCAAATTTTTTCAGATGGGAATAAAAAGAATGAAATAAAATGATGCTTCCGATGTGGAAAGGTTGGCAGATTATAGACGCCAATCACCAGATATAAAATAGTTAATGTGCCAATCAACAAGCCATCGACAGTTAACCATTCCCAAGAATAAACTAATTGTTCTCGGAAAAGTTCATTTTTTGAAGCGATGATGATTACTAATAATAAGGTCAAGAAAATTGATCCAGTTAAGGTAAAATCACCAAGAATAACGTAAAGTAAAGCGAGTCCTACAATGATAATGGTTGGTAAATAGGCACGAGTGACCCGCGCGGCGATTCCTCGTCCCATAATCAATAGTAAGAAACCTAAAATAATGCTTGGAAATTGAATGATAAAATGGAATTTTAGCGGGTTCAATGTATGTAACCAATGAAACTCCGAAAAAGCTTGTGGAATTGTAGCAGATAATACGAGCATGATTCCAGAAAAATAAAGTAAAACGACAACAATTTTGTGCGCGATTTCTGTTGCTAGTTGTCTAGGAATGCCAGAATATCTTTGATTGAAAGAGGCACCAATATTTTTGAAGAAAAAGACGATGCCTAATAAAAATGGAATAAAGTAATAGAAAATCCGAAAGAGCAAGATCCAGACTACTACAATTTCACGAGGAACTCCAATTGCTGATAACCCAAGAATCATCATTACATCGAAACTTCCAATCTCACCGGGAATCATTGACACAATCCCAATGACAGAAGCTGCAATAAATAAAGGAATTGTTTGCCATAAATCAATCGGAATCTCCATCAAAAAACCGACCGAAAGAAAACTTAGCAATACACCTGTCCATTCCAAAATAGAAACAAGAAGTAGTTGCCCACGTAGCTTCCAAGTCAACCCACCTAAGTAGCCTTCTTTCTTTAAGGTGGTGACTAACAAGACAACCGGGAAATATAATCCGCCGCCAATTAACCAAATCCAATATTGTTTGATAAAGGGAGTGACAGGCGTAAAAAGTACCAGCAAAAATGACAACAAACTATAGATAGAGAGTCCTGCCATCAAAAATAAGAAAATTTTTGAGAGGGCCTGCATGACTTTTTTTCCATCCTTTTTTTGTCCGTAAAGTTCTGAACGAAGACCGATACTTACAAAACCACCAAAACCAGCGACATTGTTAATCGAATTGATTAACCAACTAGTTTCGAGTAAATAACTCCAAGATAATTTTTGACCCAATAAACGATTTAAAATTATATCGTAACCAATCATTGGTGCGACACAAAGTAGCCCGATGATGAACATCAAAAATGTTTTCCAAATTGGGATGTCGGAGAAAGTTTGAGCAAGCTGATCGACAGATAAAGTTTTACCAATTGATAAGAGTTCTCCAAAAATAATAACAACAACAGAAATCAAAAAAATTGTTTTAAATAGTCCTAAATGATTTTTAAACCATTGAAGGGCTGTTTTTAACACATAAATCACCTACTATTCTTCTAAAAATTTGAGTACTTCTTGATTGAATCGTTGTGGATCCTGACGCGCTAATTGATGGCCACTTCCTTTTACTAATACAAAAGAGGCGTTAGGTAAAGTTTTCGCCAAGAAAAGGGAGTGTTGGAGCTTAATCACATCTTTTTTCCCAACTAAAATCAGTGTTGGACACGTAATATTACTTAATTGTGTTTCAGTCAAACCAACATTATGTAACAGTAAAGAAATCACTGCTAATTTTTTTCGCAACTTTGGCCAAAATAAGGAAGTAATCCAAATAATGCCATAGTGAAGATAGCTACCAATCAATGGAAGTAGACGAACACCTTGAACCAGGGTGTTTCCAGAGTTTAAAATCAAGCGATGAACATTTTTGGGATAGGAACTTGCAAAAACTAAAGCTAAATTTGCCCCATCACTAAATCCTAAAATGTCTACTTGTTGGATATTTTCCAAAGCTAAAATGGTTGCTAGATCTTCCGCCATTAAGTTGAAGCTCAAATTGGCTGATTCGTTTGTTGAGTGTCCTTGCCCACGACTATCAATTAAATAAACTGTGAAGTGTTGTTCAAAAAGCGGTACTTGTTGTGAAAAAAAGTTTCCATTACCACCATTACCGTGAAGCAAAAAAAGAGGGAATCCACTACCACTTTTTTCATAATAGATTTGACTGCCATCTGCCATTTTTGCATATTTCTTTTCTTTTTCCACATAATCACCTACTGTTTAAATTATAACGATTTTTTCTGTTTTTAGACAATTGTTTTCCTTGAAACTTACCGATCAATTTTGTAAGTTGACAAATTTTATTGGAAAATTTCATTTTTTATTAAGTAATTTACAGAAAACAAGGAAGAAATGGCGAATCTTGAAAAGAAATAGTAAGATAAAAAAAGATGTCTAAATAACTAGGTGATGTGTGATGAAGAAAAAAAGATTTTCAATACTGAAAGCTTTCTTTTTTACAGTAGTGCTCGCGCTGGTCGGAGGCGCAATCTTTTTTGCTAATCGGACGTACCAAGCTGTAAAAAAAGTAGAAGCTTATCAAACAGAAATAACAGAAGCTACGCAAAAATATCAAATGGAAAATTATGAAGCTTTAGTCAAAGCAATCATTTTAACGGAATCAAAAGGTTCTGGTAAAGATTTGATGCAGAGTTCTGAAAGTGCGCATGGGGAAGCTAACGTAATCGATAACCCACAAGAAAGTATCAATCAAGGTGTAAGCTATCTGGCAGAAATGATAACGGAAGCTAAAAAACAAGGTTGTGATTTAGCGACTGCGATTCAAGCGTATAATTTTGGAAAGGATTATATTGCGTATGTAAAAGAAAACGGTGGTGAAAACACAGTTAAGTTAGCTGAAAAATATTCTAAAACAATTTTGAGTCCACTGTTAGGAAATGAAGAGCAAACACAATATCGTTATTGGCGAGTCCAATCCGTTTTATATAATGGTGGTTACCTTTACCATAATGGTGGAAATATGTTTTATGCGGATATTGTTGCGATGAATGAAAAAATTATTCAAGCGTATGAAGAAATCTTTAATTAAGCAAAAATGAACGCACGATCTGTCTGAATTTTATTTAGACAGATTCGAGGGACAGACTTTAATTTTTTAGTTGAGAATCTGTTTGAACCCTAAAAAACAAGTTGTTTTTAAGTCTGGAAACCGCTAGACTTAAAGACGTGATTATTTTTGAAAGTTGGCGAAAAATGGAAAATAAAAAAATGATTGGTCTAACACAGGAAGAAGTTAGGCAAAAGCTGGCTTTAGGTCAGCAAAATGACTATCAAGAAGATGCTTCAAAAACAACTAGACAAATTTTCAGCGATAATATTCTGACATTATTCAATTTCCTGAACTTTGGAATTGGGGTCTGCCTGCTATTAGTTGGTGCGTATTCCAACATGGCTTATATCGCAATCATTATCATGAATATCGTTATCGGAATCTACCAAGAAATTCATGCAAGAAATCTTGTCCGCAAATTGTCGATTGTTTCTCAATCTGAAGTAACAGTTGTGCGAGATGGAAAAGAGCGAGCGATTTCGACGAAAGAACTTGTACTAGATGATTTAGTAAAAATTGGTGCGGGAGAGCAAATTCCTGCAGACCTGGAAGTGTTGAGTGGTCGAGCAGAAGCAAATGAAGCTTTGTTGACGGGCGAATCAGATTTAATTATTAAGGAAGCTGGAGCAGAATTGCTTTCTGGAAGTTTCTTAACAAGTGGTTCAGTCTTTGCAAAAGTGATTCGCGTTGGCGCAGACAACTATGCAGTTCGTTTGACGAGCGAAGCTAAGAAGCACAAGAAAATCCAGTCTGAATTAGTTGACTCAATCAGAAAAGTATCAAAATTTACCAGTTTTGTCATTATTCCATTAGGGATTATTTTATTTCTACAAGCCTTGTTCATCAGAGATGCATCAATCAAACTATCCGTTGTTGCTTCAGCCGCTGCGTTACTAGGAATGTTGCCTAAGGGATTGGTATTATTAATTAGTATTGCTTTGACAACTGGAGTTACGAAGCTAGCAAAAAAACGAATCCTTGTTCAAGACATGTATGCAATTGAAACCTTAGCCCATGTCGATACACTTTGCTTAGATAAAACGGGAACCATTACGGAAGGAAAAATGAGTATCCAACATGTAGAGGCGTTGGATGTACGTTATGAAAAGGCAATTCCAGAAATAATTGGTACTTATTTAGCAGAAAGCAATGATAATAATGTGACGATGCAAGCTTTACGTAATTATTTTGCAGTTTCCAATCGTTACCAAGTAGAAGAAGTCTTAGCGTTCTCTTCTGACCGAAAATGGGGAGCAATGGAATTTCCTGAACTAGGTGTAGTGTACGTTGGGGCACCAGAACGATTAGTTCCAGAAAATCAGTTGCCAGATCGACTAATGTCCGCACAAGCAAATGGCTATCGTGTCTTGATGCTAGGTGTTGCACCTAATCAAAAATTATCAGAGGATAAACCAACCGGTATTGATCCGATTGCTTTATTTGAAATTGACGATCCTATTCGAAAAAATGCACCAGAAACATTAGCTTACTTGCATGAAGAAGGTGTGGATCTAAAAGTTATTTCTGGGGACAACCCTTTTACCGTTTCGAATATTGCGCGACGTGCAGGTTTACCGAATTACGATGCCTATATTGATCTTTCTGATTTAATTAATGAAGAAGATGTACGACAAGCTGCGCATGACTATACAGTTTTTGGCCGAGTAAGCCCTCAACAAAAGAAAATCTTAGTCAATGAGCTAAAGGAAAGTGGTAAAACAGTTGCGATGACAGGTGATGGTGTAAATGATGTGTTAGCACTTCGTGAAGCTGATTGTAGTATTGCAATGGCAGAAGGTGATGGCGCAACTCGTCAAATCGCCAACTTAGTTTTACTGGATTCGGACTTCACGACGTTGCCAGAAGTTTTGTTTGAAGGTCGTCGAGTGGTTAACAATGTGACGAAGGTTTCAGGAATTTTCTTTATCAAAACAATTTATTCTTTCATCTTGTCTATCTTATGTGCGATTACTGCGATTGGGTTCCCATTCATTCCCATTCAAATCACATTGATTGACTTAGCAATTGAAGGATACCCATCTTTCTTCTTATCTTTTGAGCAAGATAAACGAAAAGTCAATTATCGCTACTTGCCAACAGCGCTTATCAATGCATTACCAAATGCACTTTTAGTTGTCTTAAATGTTGTGACAGTTTATCTATTGGGACAACGATTGGATTGGTCGAATGGTGAAACGACAACATTAATGTATTATTTATTGATTGGAATTAGTTGTTTAGCTGTAATCAAAGCTTGTTATCCTTTCAACCCATTACGAATTTTCTTAGCTGTTACGACGGTTGTTGGAATTTATGTGGCAGCGATGCTTTTCCATGGCATTTTAGAAGTGAATTTAGGTGTGGGAAATCAACTTGGCTTATTCGTTGGGCTCATGGCAATAAATATTGTTCTTCGTCTAGCTTATTGGCGTGCCAATATTCAAGAAAAACTGTTGAATAAGTTTGCTTAAACAATTCATTAACTTCTTAAAACGTTATACTTGAAAAAGAACAGGAATATGATACAATCAAACATGTATAATTGTGTCCTTTAAAATCGCGCTGATTTCGGTTGGTGCGATTTTTTACCGGTTATTCTCCTGATAGATTTACTCGATTTTTATGGAGTATACAAATGAGGGGGTGGAAACAATGGTTCAGCGAATTCCTCAGGAAGTGATTGAAAATATTCGGAGTCAAACGAATATCGTTGAGGTGATTGGACAATACGTTCAATTAAAGAAATCTGGAAAAAATTATCTAGGACTTTGTCCCTTTCACGAAGAGAAGACACCTTCGTTTTCTGTAGCTGAAGACAAACAGATTTTTCATTGTTTTGGTTGCGGGAAAGGTGGAAATGTCTTTACTTTTCTTCAAGAACTTGAAGGATTAACTTTTCCAGAATCAGTGGTAAAAGTTGCAGAATTTGAACAAATTCCCTTAGCAGATCAATGGAAACAACAAACGTATGCTACTGATGAAACAAATTCAGCTACAGGTAAGTTACTTACAGCACATGAAAAAGCTGTAGAGGTCTATCACCACATGTTACTACACACGAAAGCTGGACAGCCTGCACTCGATTATTTACTGAATCGTGGGTTAACAATGGAATTAATTGAAGCGTTTAAGATTGGTTTTGCACCAAATGAACGTTCATTTTTAGTTCAAGTGTTCAATAATGAATCATTATCAAGTAATGTTTTTGAGCATTCTGGATTGTTTATCAAGCATGATGATGGTCATTTTTCTGATCGCTTTTATCAGCGTATCATGTTTCCAATCAACAATCCGCAAGGTCGAACGATTGGCTTTTCTGGTCGGTGGTTAGCACCAGAAAAAGGTCAAGAAAAAGATCAACCCAAGTATTTAAATAGTCCAGAGACAGAACTATTTAATAAGCGTCAAGTTTTATTTAACTTGGATAAAGCAAGAAGCGAGATCCGAAAAACTGGTGAAATATTACTATTTGAAGGATTTATGGATGTAATTGCAGCTTGGCAAGCCGGAATCAAAAATGGTTTAGCTTCAATGGGAACCAGTTTAACTGCTCAACAAATCCAGCAAATGGAGCGCTTAACGAAAGACCTGGTGTTTTGTTATGATGGTGACCAAGCAGGATTTGAGGCTACCAATCGTGGAATCGAACTTCTACGTGAAAATAGTCGATTACAGTTATCAATTGTAGTTGTACCAGAAAAGCTAGATCCAGACGAATATTTGCGAAAATATGGTGAAGCATCCTTTCAGGAATTGATTCAACATGGTCGTGAAACAGTCTTTACATTCAAAACACGCTATCTAAAGCAAAATAAGAATTTGGATAATGAAAAAGATAAGTTAGATTATCTTCAAGAAGTGTTGATTGAATTAAGTAAAGTTGTCTCGCCAATTGAGCAAGATATGTATCTTTCACAACTGACAAGTGAATTTCAAGTTAGTCGTGAAACGATTCAAAAACAATTGCGTGAATTGAAACGAGCAAACCGCCAAGAACAGCAACGGACTGCTGAGCCGAATATACCAATGGTCAAGCAGGAGTTACCGCAACAAAAGCAACCTCTGACGCAAGTCGAAAAAGCGGAGCAAATGTTGTTGTATCGGGTGTTTAAAGAAATTTCTGTTCGGAATTTGCTGAAAGAACAAGAGTTTCAATTTATCCACGATGAGTACGCAGAAATCTATTTTTTGTTTGATGCGTATTTATCACAATATGAAGAGTTTAACCTTGCAGATTTTTTAAACTTTTTGCAAGATGAAAAAATTAGGCGTTTAGTGGTGGAGATTGCCTATTTGCGAGTCGCTGAAGAAAGCTCTACGCGAGAAATTCAAGATTTACTGGCTGTTATCAGTAAATCTGGCTTAGCTGATAAAATAATCGAAAAAAAACAATTGCAGCAAGAAGCCAGACGTACAGGTAATAAACAGTTAGAATTAGAATTGACAATCGAGATCATTAATTTAACGAGACAGTTAAAACAAGCCAAATAGCTACTTGAAGGGGGCCTTCTTTTATGGCAAATGTAACAGATAAGAAAAAGTATGAAGCAGCAGTGACAGCTTTCATCAAAGAACACAAACCTAAAAGACAAGTTGTCTATGATGATCTATCAAACCAACTTGCTACACCATTTACATTGAGTGCTGAAGAAATGGACAAACTAATTCAAAAAGTTGAGGATGCTGGAATCAGTGTTGTCGATGAAAATGGTGATCCATCAATTCACAGTTTAAAAAGTGGTGAGAAAAAAGCTGAAAAAGCAAAAACAGAAGATTTATCTGCACCAACTGGTGTAAAAATCAACGATCCAGTTCGTATGTATTTAAAAGAAATCGGCCGAGTTTCCCTTTTAACAGCTGAAGAAGAAGTAGCACTTGCCTTGAAAATCGAAGAAGGCGACCAAGAAGCAAAACAACGTTTAGCTGAAGCAAACTTGCGTTTAGTTGTAAGTATTGCAAAACGTTATGTGGGTCGTGGTATGCAGTTCTTAGATTTGATCCAAGAAGGAAATATGGGCTTAATGAAAGCCGTTGAAAAATTTGATTACCGTAAAGGATTCAAATTCTCAACTTATGCGACTTGGTGGATTCGTCAAGCAATCACACGTGCGATTGCTGACCAAGCACGTACAATTCGTATTCCAGTTCATATGGTTGAAACAATTAATAAATTGATTCGTATCCAACGTCAACTACTTCAAGACTTAGGTAGAGAACCAACACCGGAAGAAATTGGGGCAGAAATGGACCTACCTACAGAAAAAGTACGCGAAATCTTAAAAATTGCGCAAGAGCCTGTTTCATTAGAAACACCAATTGGTGAAGAAGATGATTCACATCTTGGTGATTTCATTGAAGATCAAGAAGCTACAAGCCCTGCTGAACATGCGGCTTATGAATTATTAAAAGAACAATTGGAAGATGTATTGGATACATTGACTGACCGTGAAGAAAACGTGTTGCGTTTACGCTTCGGTTTAGATGACGGTCGAACAAGAACTTTAGAAGAAGTTGGGAAAGTTTTCGGTGTAACGCGCGAACGTATTCGTCAGATCGAAGCAAAAGCACTAAGAAAATTACGCCATCCATCACGTTCAAAACAATTAAAAGATTTCTTGGAATAAAAACTAAAAAGCTGGCACAAAACGTTAATTCGTTTTGTGTCAGCTTTTTTTAGTTGTTCAAATGGATAATTTTTTTCACATAATCTTTGCTTTCTAAAACTTGTTTTTGTGTGAAAAAATTTTTTTGGTACTTAACAAAATTTTTTTAACTCTTATTTTTAACGTTCGATTTACTGATTTGTTAGAAAATCGTAAAGATAAACTATTGGCTGATAGGCTAGAATGTGATAGATTAAATGTTAGCGTTAAACTTAGTTAAAGGAGCCGATCACTAAGTGAAAAAAAAATGTCCAAAATGTGGATCAAAAAAAATTAAAGGCCAAAAAGTTTGTCCAGATTGCGGCTTTAGCCTTGAAGAAAATGATCAGCACATTCAAAATGAACGAGATGTTGTCGAAACAACAGACCAATCTCTTGAACAAATTCCTGAAGAAAATAATCAACCAGATTTTCCAGATACAGAGTTAAATGACCCAATCGAATGGTCAGAGCTAAAAGATTTGCCACTTGAATCAGTTATGGAATTGTTTGATACGTCTGAAACCCCAGAAGAAACAGCAGTAAAAGAAACTGCAGGTGAACAATTGGAAGAAAAGAAAGAGAAAGCTGTCAAACCTATGAAAAAAAATCAAGATAACCAACCAGAAAATCAAAAAGAAACCAAAGTGAAACAAGAACTTTCGATTGATGAAACGGTTGAAAAAGAAAAACAAGAACGCATTGCACAGCTAAAAGAAAATGTTGAAAAAGAAGATAACCAGTCAATTCTTGCAGCGTACATTCAGGCTCATCGTGAAGACGTGGATGAAGAACAATCAAAAGAATTAATGCAAATGATCCACGAAAAGATTGCTGCTGAACAGGCACCTGAGATTGCAGAAGATGTAGCAGATATCAAAGAAGAAAACCGTACTGACACAGAAGCTATCGTATCTGATTCTGCTAAGAGTGACGACAAAAAAGAAAAAAACATAGAACATTCAGAAGATTTGGCAACAAAAGAAAAAACTGTTGAGCAAGTTGTCGATGACCAGAAATCTAAAGTTGACGAAGCAAAAAAAACAGTAGAAAAAGCAACTGAAGAACCAACAGTTGTTTCTAAGAAACAATCAACAAAAGATGAATCCTTAAAAGTTGCTAAAAAAAATACAAGCAAAGCTGTGCCAGTTCAAGTAAAAAAAGAGAAAATGAGTTCTCAAAAAAATGCCGATGCAGTGAAACAATCAACGAAAGAAACGGTTGAGCAAACAACTGTGAAGCCTGAAAAGCTTGAAAAACCAACTGTAACATCCGCTACAGATAAAGAAGCTTTTCAAAAAGAATCAGAACCGACAATGTCAGAAACAAAACAACCAACTGAACAACCAAAAAAAGCTAAAAAAGGACCTTATCTTTTATTAGCTGCAGTTATTTTATTAGGTGTTGGTGGTTGGGCATACTATGACAATCAACAAAAAGTCGAAGCCGAGCGAATTGCTGAGGTAGCCAGACAAGAAAAGCAAGTTTCTGAAATGAAACAAGAACTAGCTAGTTTTTATGTTGATGATACAAATGAGTTCATTCGTACAGACCACTTGAATCAAGACTTGCCAAAAATCAAGCAAGAGTTAAAAGAAGTTGACTCTACAAAAGATTATCAAAAATTAAATGAAACATACAACGACATTCAAGAAAAGATAATCAGTATCAAAAAAGTAAATGATTTGTTTACTGAACCTGTGATTGAAGATGATCATTTAGTTGAACAGCCAGTACTAAAAAATACTGATAAAATCGAGGCAATTGAAACAGATGATTCAGCTTTTGGAGCACTTATTCAAAAAGCACAACAAGAGGCAAAAAAACAACTTGAACAAATTGAAACAGCTAAAGAAAAAATAAAAGTTGTGTATCAAAATGAAAAAGTTGTTGATTCAGCTACACGGGATCAATACAAAGTAGCGAAAGAAGCGGTTGATAAAATCGTAAACAAAGAACTTGCCGAGCCGTTCAAACAACAATTAACAAAAGTAGATCATCAATTAGCTGAAAAAGAAAAACAAGCAGCTGAGAAAAAGGCTGCGGAAGAAAAAGCAAAACAAGAAGCAGAGCAAAAGGCAAAAGAAGAGCAAGCCGCTGCGGCTCAAGCAGCCCAAGCAGAAAGAGCAGCTCAAGAAGCCGCGAAAGCAAGTACAGCTTCTAGTACGACTACTGTAGGTTCAGGTTCAACAGCAAATCAACCAATCATGGGAACGAATGCAAGTGATGTAGCAGATAGTTCTAATACAGCGTGGAACTGGGCATCTGGAGTGAGAGAAAGTGTCATTGCTACGTGTATTCAACGAGGCTATATTGTCGAAGGCGGCTATAAGTTAGAAAAAGCGCAAATTAAAAATGGTGAGGGCTATTATAATCTTTATGCGACTTCAACCAAATCATCTCTAATGAGTGGTATTGGGGAAAGTGCCTTACCATTTTATATCGTAACAATCAACTGTAAAACAGGTTGGTTTGGCGGGAATGGAAGTAATTAAAAAACTTACTAATCTAACAGATGACTGGCTTAGGCGAATCAGGATGAATGATTCGCCTAAGTTTTTTTATGGAGTACTGCTTCGAACGTTGTTCTTGGTGAAAGCTGTATGTTATGATAGCAGAGAAAAGTGACGGGAAATCAAAGCCTTTCAATTAAAAGGAGATCGAAATGAATAATTTATTAGCAAACATATTTACAGGAATTATTATTGATGAAAATGAAAAAAATTATTTTGTCCAAAAAAACGGACAAACTTTTGGATTAAGCAAGTCAGAAGGAGAGCATCAAATTGGTGAAGCAGTTGAAGGATTTGGTTATCAAAATCAAAAACACGAAAATCGTTTAACAACATTGATTCCTAAAAGTCGCATTGGCCATTATGCCTTTGGAACCGTAACAGCAACTAGAAGAGATCTAGGTGCTTTTGTTGATATTGGCTTACCAGATAAAGACTTTGTTGTTTCTTTAGACGAGTTACCCACGATGACAGAATTGTGGCCTAAAAAAGGGGATCGATTGATGATTGCCTTGAAGGTGGATGCAAAAGATCGCATTTGGGGTGAACTCGCAGATGAAAAAATCTTTAAGTCATTGAGTAAACATGGGAATGAAGAGTTAAAAAATAAAGATATTTCTGGAACAACGTACCGTTTGAAATTAGCAGGAACGTATGTCTTAACCGATGATTTTTATGTGGCGTTTATTCATCCTTCCGAACGTTATCAAGAGCCACGATTAGGCGAACACGTGAGCGGTCGTGTTGTAGGCGTTCGACCAGACGGTGTTTTGAATATTTCGTTGAAACCACGTGCGCATGAAGCCATCAGTGATGATGCACAAATGATTTTGACAATTTTAGAGCGCTCAGCAGAAAAACAATTACCATTTACCGACAAATCAGATCCGGAAGATATCATGAAAACTTTTGGAATCAGCAAAGGCGCCTTCAAACGTGCAATGGGTAATCTGATGAAGCAAGGATTAATCAAACAAGAAGATGGCGTCACAAAATTAATTGAAAAATCTAATTGAGAATATCTTGCATGTTTTTCTTAACTAGCTTATAATTATTATAATTTAACGGAGTATTATCATTTGTTTATTTGTAATTATTATAAATTGTTGGAGTTGAATTAATGGATGAATGCTATATTGGCAATGAAAAAAACGAAACAACAATTACATGAATCGGGTTTTAAGTTAACTCCGCAGCGAGAGGCGACACTGCTCGTACTTTTAGAAAATGAAAAAGAGCATCTGTCTGCTGAAGAGATTTTCTTTTTGGTTAAGAAAAAAAGTCCAGAAATTGGTCTTGCAACGGTTTACCGAACATTAGAAATTCTAACTGATTTAAAAATTGTCGATAAAGTGAGCTTCAATGACGGATTAGCACGCTACGATTTACGAAAAGAGGGTGCGAAACATTTTCATCACCACTTGTTATGTCTTAATTGTGGTGCTATCGAGGAAGTTGAAGAAGATCTTTTAGGAGAAGTCGAACAAGTTGTTGAAAAAAGATATCATTTTTTAGTGAAAGATCATCGTTTGACCTTTCATGGAATTTGTCACGACTGTCAAGAAAACGAAAAGAAAAAGTAGCCCGTCTGTTAAAAGACGGCTTTTTCTTTGTGCAGATAACGTAAATGGACTATCGAAATAAGGGTGTATCTGATATGATAGAGAAAGCATGAGGTGGGTTATAGTATGAAAGAAGAACTAAGTGAGTACCTTCATTATTTGAATATTGAACGTGGACTCTCGGCCAATACGCGTAAAAGTTATGAACGTGATTTGGAACAATATTTGCATTTTATGGAAGAAAAGAAGATTACCTCTTGGCAAATGGTCGATCGTTATCTAGTTATTCAGTATTTAGAAAAACTACATGAAGAACAAAAGGCGACTGCGACGATTACTCGAATGATTTCTAGCTTAAGAAGATTTCATCAGTTTTTGCGACAAGAACGCTATACAGACCATGATCCTATGCAGCATATTGATACACCAAAGAAGGCGCAAAAATTACCAAGTACATTGACACTTAAAGAAGTCGAAACATTGATTGAAACACCAGATACATCCAAAACATTAGGGATTCGCGACCGAGCAATTTTGGAAGTCATGTATGCAACTGGCATGCGGGTCAGTGAATTAATCAGTCTAAAATTAGGTGATCTTCATCTTTCCCTCGGCTTATTACAAACAATTGGTAAGGGAGATAAAGAACGAATCATTCCTTTAGGAGACTATGCAATTCAATGGTTAGAACGTTATTTGGATGAAGCGCGCCCTCTGTTAGTAAAGGATACTTCCGAACTACATGTATTTGTAAACAATCATGGAAAAGGACTCTCTCGACAAGGAATCTGGAAAAATTTAAAACAATTAGTACAACAAGCAGGTATTCGTAAAGATGTCACACCACATACTTTACGTCACAGTTTTGCTACACATTTATTGGAAAACGGAGCAGACTTACGGACGGTACAAGAACTATTGGGACATGCAGACATCTCAACAACACAAATCTATACACATATCACTAAGAAAAGAATGACAGATGTTTACAAGCAGCATTTTCCAAGGGCTTAATCAGAGGAAGGTGAAACAATGTTAACACATTACCGAAAAGAGAACCGAAAAATTGCAATGGGCTTATTAAGCTTTCATAAAAAATTGACGGATCAAACCGATTTGTTAAAAGAAATCGATGTTTATGAGGCAGAAAATGATTATGAACTGTTTTTCTTCACACCAGAAGACTCGACAAATATTCAAGGAATTATCGGTATTGAATGGATCGACAAGAATCAATTAGTCATTCATGATATTTCGTTGAACCCTTCTTATCGAGGAGAAAACATGGGATTCTTGATGCTAAATGAGCTTCAAGAAAAATATCCAGAAGTGACTTTTTTAGCAACTGAGGTTACGAAACCTTACTTGTCTAAATGGCAATGAAGCATAATGAAGAAAGAGTGAATCATTTGACTGAAATCAATATTAAACTAGATATTTTTGAAGGACCACTGGATTTATTGCTTCATTTGATTCAGCAAATGGAAATTGATATTTATGACATTCCAATTGCGACAATTACTGAGCAATACATGAACTATATTCATACGATGAAAACAATGGAGCTAGCGCTAGCGGGAGAATACCTGGTGATGGCAGCTACATTGATGGCAATCAAAAGTAAAACATTATTGCCTGTTCAGGAACTCGCCATTGAAGATGATTTAACGTGGGAAGAAGATCCACGAGACGAATTGGTTACGCAACTTTTAGAATATCGAAAGTACAAGTATGCAGCAGAAAAACTAGTTGAAAAAGCTGAGGAACGTAGTTTATATTACTCAAAAGAGCCAACGATGGTAGAAGACTTAGCAGAAAAAGAATTGCCTCTCAAACGTGGACAAGTAAAAAAAGTCGATTTATTTCGGGCGATGCAAGCCATTTTGGAGCGCAAACAATTTTCACAAAAAGTGGAAAAGACGATTGCCCCAGACGACACGACAATCGAAGAACGTATGAGTTTTATTAAGGAAAAGCTAGTGAACAGTCAAGCGGGCTGTACATTTGAATCATTTTTTGAAGCACCAACAAAAGCAGAAGTCGTGACGACCTTCATAGCGTTACTTGAACTGATGAAAAATGGACAGATTTTTGCTGAGCAGGCTGAAAATTATGATTCAATCATGCTTTATCCAGTAGTAGGAGATACAACGAATGACAAAATTAAGTGAACTAGAAGCTATCCTTTTTGTGGCCGGCGAAGCAGGAATCGGTAGTGAAGAACTAAGCTATTTATTGAATGTTGATAAACAAGAATTAGCTGAATTGATTTTAGCCTTAGAAAAAAAATACCAAGCAACTCTTGATTCAGCGTTACACATTTTTGAAACAGAAGACCATTTCGTCTTAACAACTAAGAAAGAATTAGCGCCACTCTTAAAAAAATATGCGCAAGGATCATCAAATACGTTATCACAAGCAGCAGTTGAAACGTTAGCAATCATTGCTTACAAACAACCAATTACACGTACAGAAATCGAACAAATCAGAGGTGTCCAAGCTTCTGGTCCCGTTCAGCGATTGGTTGCTCATAAGCTAATTGAAGAAAAAGGGCGGGTGGAAGGTCCTGGTCGTCCCATTTTGTATGGAACAACTGGCTATTTCCTTGATTATTTTGGATTAAAAGATTTAACTGAGTTGCCAGATACACAAGAATTAGAAAACGCGTTAAAAGATGATGAATCATTGGATTTATTTTTTGATGGAGTGAGCGAAGGAGAAAAAATGTAATGGAAAGATTGCAAAAAGTAATCGCGCATGCGGGAATTACTTCTCGAAGAAAAGCAGAAGAATTTATTTTAGCTGGTCGGGTAAAAGTCAACGGCACAGTTGTGCGAGAATTAGGTGTAAAAGTTGGAAAACACGATGTTGTTGAAGTAGACGAAGTGCCAATTTATCAAGAAGAATATGGTTACTATTTACTTTATAAGCCAAAAGGGGTCATTTCTGCAGTATCAGATGATAAAAACCGAAAAGTGGTTACTGACTTGTTGCCGATGGTAAAAGAACGAATTTATCCTGTAGGACGCCTTGATTATGATACATCTGGTATTTTACTATTAACAAATGATGGTGAATTTGCGCAACGTTTGACGCATCCAAAGCATGAGGTAGATAAAGTCTATGTTGCAAAAGTAAAAGGAATCGCTACAAAATCGGTGCTATCTCCTTTAACGAAAGGAATTAAACTAGAAGGACGAAGAACGGCACCTGCTAAAGTTCAAATCTTGTCAGTTGATCCTAAAACGAATCACAGTATTGTTGAGTTAACAATTCATGAAGGACGTAATCACCAAGTGAAAAACATGCTACAGGCAGTTGGCTTACCCGTACAAAAACTGAAACGAGAAAAATATGGTGATCTGACTCTTCAAGGGCTACGTCCAGGAGAGTATCGTGAATTAAACAAAAAAGAAATCAGTACATTATTAAATCATTCAAAATGACAGCTTACTTTTTGTAAGAACTAAATGTTGCTTTTTTTTCAAGGCTATGTATAATGTAAGTGTAAACAAAATAATATAAAAGGTTCGTCTTCAGGGGCAGGGTGCAATTCCCGACCGGTGGTTACAGTCCACGACCTATTTCTCTAAGAAATAGCTGAATCGGTGAAATTCCGATACCGACAGTAAAGTCTGGATAAAGAAGATAGAGCTTATTTGACTAATCATTTATCAGATAACTCTAACTCTATTTTCCCTGTAAAAGTAGAGTTTTTTTGTTTGAAAAAATTAGTTGGATAGTTCGCTGAAGAGGAGTCCTAACAGGAGGATTTCAAATGAAGAACACACGGGTACAAAAAATGGTCATGGTAGCGATGTTTGCTGCAATCGGATTGGTTTTGCAATTTATTGCTTTTCCAATTATGCCGGCATTTAGTTTTTTAAAAATTGATTTTAGTGATATACCTGTCTTGATCAGTATGTTTTTATTCGGGCCGGTAGCTGGTGTCGCAACAGCTTTCTTACGCTCACTTTTACATTTGGTGACAACAGGATTTTCACCAGACAATTTAGTTGGTGATGTTGCAAGTTTT
This sequence comes from Enterococcus sp. C50, assembly GCF_040887505.1. Lineage (NCBI taxonomy): Bacteria > Bacillati > Bacillota > Bacilli > Lactobacillales > Enterococcaceae > Enterococcus > Enterococcus sp. C50. Next base: position 42,024 of record NZ_JBFOFW010000008.1, read on the forward strand.
TTGGCAACGACAATTTTTACGTTACCAATTTTCTACTTCTTCAAACAAAATAAAAAACATGCGAATAGAAACAAAATTTTAGGTGTTGTCACAGGAACTTTAGCAATGACAATTTTCATGAGTATCGCAAACTATTTTGTTATTACACCATTATATCTTATGTTTTTTGGATTGAATGCTAATCAAATGCTAGGTATGCCGTTGGTTAATTATGTATTGATTGGAATTGTTCCGTTTAACTTAATCAAAGGATTTATCGTTAGTGCTGCTTTCTTAGTTTTACATGCTAAGTTATTACCTTGGTTAAGTCGTAAACAGCATGCCTTAGAACAAAGACATACGATTTAAAATGTATATTCAAAAGGACCAGTAATTTTTTGGTCCTTTTTTTTTGAAAAAAAATGCAATAAAACCGCAAATGTAAACGTTTTATTAGTTGTTATTGAGTATTTTATTTTTTTATGCATAAACATGAATTTGTAATGAACGAATGTGAAATTCTTCTCTTTTCAAATGACGAATAGGTTTGTTTGAAAAACAAAAAGACAGGCTACAATTACTTTGAAAGAAGTATCTTAGCTGAAAGGAGGCAATGATTCGTCATTATAAATGGTTTTATGAACAAAAAGTATCATTTATTTGAGATATTATTTTTGTTCTGCCGCTCTTTTTGATAAAATAACGATAGAACCAATGTTACTTGATTCTAAAAAATGAAAAAGGGAAAGGAAGAAGAAAATGGAACAAAAAAAGAAAAAATTTCAGATGCCGTCAGCGTATACGGTCTTATTCATTATCATTGCAATTATCGCTGTCCTTACTTGGTTTATTCCGGCTGGTCACTATAGTGTAGATGATGCAGGCAACATCATTGCTGGATCTTATCAACGAGTAAAACAAAATCCACAAGGTCTTTGGGATATTTTCATGGCACCAATCAATGGGATGTTGGGGGTTGAAGCAGGTGAGCTAACAAGTGCGACACCAGCTGCTATTCCGATTTCGTTCTTTATCTTGATTGTGGGTGGATTTTTAGGAATTATCAATAAAACGGGTGCATTAGATGCCGGAATCGCTTCTGTCGTTAAGAAATTTAAAGGCAAAGAAAAAATGTTGATTCCTGTGTTAATGATTTTATTCGCTTTAGGTGGTTCAACTTACGGAATGGCCGAAGAAACAATTCCTTTTTATGCATTACTAATTCCAGTTATGATGGCGGTTGGTTTTGATACTGTAGTAGCTGTTGCAATCGTTTTAGTTGGTTCGCAAGTAGGCTGTTTGGCATCAACTGTTAATCCGTTTGCCACAGGGGTAGCTTCTCAAGCTGTTGGTATCTCAATGGGTGAAGGAATTGGCTTACGTTTCTTGATGTTTGTGATTTTATTAGGTATTTCAATCGTTTATGTTTATCGTTATGCTTCAAAAATCGAAAAAGATCCAACCAAGTCTTTGGTTTATAGCCAACGACAAGAAGACATGAAACATTTCGATATCGAATCGATTGGTCGTCAAGAAACAATTACAAGCAAACAAAAATCTGTTAATATTTTATTCTTTATTACGTTTGGTATCATGATCATCAGTTTGATTCCTTGGACAACATTGAATGAAAACTTTACTATTTTTGAATCATTAACAAACTGGTTAACAGGACTTCCTGTAATTGGTACAGTATTAGGGATTGACATGTTACCACTTGGTGACTGGTACTTCCCAGAAATCACTATGTTATTCCTAGTTATGGCAATCGTTGTTGCATTCACATACGGCATGAAAGAATCTGAATTTATTTCAGAATTCCTAGCTGGTGCATCAGACTTGATCGGCGTAGCAATCGTTGTTGCTGTTGCTCGTGGTATCCAAGTTGTTATGAACAATGGTTTGATTACTGATACTATTTTACACTGGGGAGAACAAGGATTGAGCACATTATCTTCAAGCGTGTTCATCATCATTACGTTCATCTTCTATATCCCAATGTCATTCTTGATTCCATCAACATCAGGTTTAGCTGCGGCTACAATGGGAATTATGGGACCAATGGGTGAATTTGCTGGTGTAGGTAAAGACTTAGTTATCACTGCTTATCAATCTGCTTCTGGATTGGTTAACTTGATTACACCAACTTCTGCTATTGTTATGGGGGCTGTTGCGATTGCTCGTTTTGACATCTCTGTTTGGTGGAAATTCACAGGTAAACTGATTGCTATTTTATTTGTAGCTATCTGTGTGATTCTCGGTGTTGCGGCAATGATTTAGTTTTGCCTAGACAAAACAGTTAGAAACATCTATCATTAAATAATAAAGTAAACAAAGCTAACTGAGTTGGCTTTAAGAAGACTCGGTAGGCAAACTATCGGGTCTTTTATCTTATTAGGAGGTAAGTGGAATGAAACAATTTGTTACAAAAGAACATCATGAACAAGCGTTACAATCACTTAATGAACTAATCAGAATCCCTTCTGTATTAGATGAAGAGGATACTGGGAAAGGCCATCCTTTCGGAACAAAAGTTGTTGAAGCATTAGATAAGGTTTTAGCAATCAGTGAAGAATTAGGCTTCCGCACATTTAAAGACCCAGAAGGCTATTATGGTTATTCAGAAGTTGGTTCTGGTGATAAATTATTTGGTATTTTGTGTCACATGGACGTTGTTCCTGCTGGGGATGAAAAAAATTGGGATACAAAGCCGTTTGATCCAACTGTAAAAGATGGCTGGTTGATTGGACGTGGATCACAAGATGATAAAGGACCATCAATTGCGGCAATGTATGCTGTTAAATCATTGATGGATGCTGGAATTGAATTTAATACACGGATTCGCTTTATTTTTGGGACAGATGAAGAAAACTTATGGCGCTGCTTAGATAAATACAATGAAAAAGAAGAAGGAATCACACAAGGTTTTGCACCGGATGCTGAATTCCCATTGATTTATGCTGAAAAAGGATTACTACAAGCCTATTTGACAGGTCCTGGTACATCTGATTTTTCTGTGAAAGCAGGTGGCGCATTAAACGTCGTTCCTGATGCTGCACCATACGCTGGTGAAAAATTAGAAGAAGTGAAAGAAGCATTGAACAAACTTGGTTTTGATTTTGAAGATCATGGTGACTCAATTATTGTTCTTGGAAAAAGCATTCATGCGAAGGATGCACCAGAAGGCGTAAATGCTATTTCACGTTTGTCTATGGCTTTAGCTGAAGTCTTTGATTTTGCACCAATTGATTTCTTAGGTAAATTAGTGAAAGAAAACGCAACGGGTGAAAATGTTGTTGGAAAGACGAAAGATGAACAATCTGGCGAATTAACAATGAATTTTGCTAGTTTAGAAATTACACCAGAACAAACAAAAATTGGTGTAGACATGCGTATTCCAGTAACATTTAAAAAAGATGATTTAGTAGCAAAACTAACAGAAACAGCTAAAAAATATGAACTAACTTATGAAGATTTTGATTTCTTAGATTCACTATACGTGCCACTAGATAGTGAACTAGTAAAAAATCTTTTGCAAACTTATCGTGATATCACTGGCGACATGACTGAACCATTTGTTTCAGGTGGCGCAACTTTTGCTCGTACAATGAATCAATGTGTGGCATTTGGAGCAATGTTCCCTGATACACCAGATTTCATGCACCAAGCCAACGAACGTTGGGAATTAAGCAGCATGTATAAAGCAATGGAAATTTATGCTGAAGCTGTTTATCGCTTGTGTGCAAAATAAGTAGCTTGTGAGTAATCTTATAGAAACATCTTAATTCTATGAGAGAAAATTTTTTGTACAAGGTTTAATCAAAGAGGTGTGACGATGCTGTCACATCTCTTTTTTTGAAGCAATTAAGAAATTTCTTTCGTCATTTTTTTGAAATACACGTATAATAAATTAAAAGATGATTGAAGGAGGGTGGTTGCTTGAAAAAATTAGGAAAAATATTTTTAGGCTTACTGGTTATTTTAGTTTTGATTAGTGTTGGAAGCTATTATTATTTAAAAGAAAATACTTATGAACCAAGCCAAACCGCATTAACAACCAGTAAAAAAGCAATTGATAATAAGGAGTATCTTTTTTTTAAAAGTCCAAAAAAGAAACTGGCACAACAACATCCAATCATTATTTTTTATCCAGGTGCTTTAGTTGAGCCAGAAAGTTACAGTGTTTGGGCAAATAAACTTTCTGAAACTGGCTACGATGTGGCAATTGTTAAAATGCCACTCAATCTAGCAATACTAGATAAAAATCGTGCAGAAAAAGTGATTGAGGATTTTCCTGATCGCACCTTTGTTTTTGGCGGACATTCACTTGGCGGGGTAATGAGTAGTCGGTATGTTTCTCAAAATGTAACAGATAAGAATAAAGGCATTTTTTTCTTAGCAAGTTATCCTGACAAAAAAGGAGAACTATCTCAGTCGAAAATTCCGGTACTTTCAATTACGGCATCAAAAGATCAAGTATTAAATCACGAAGCATATGAAGAGGCCAAACAATACTTACCTGCACAAACAAAGTATGTGGTGATTAATGGTGGAAACCACAGTGGATTTGGTGCATATGGTGAACAGAAAAAAGATGGAGAAGCAGAAATTACGAACGAAGACCAGCAAATCGCTCTTGTAAATACGATTGAAAATTGGTTGAAGCAAAATGGTTGGTAATCCCTTTCACCACTAGTAAGTAAAAAACGTGAGTCTAGCGAAACAGCTTGAAAAAGTAGCGATTGAGCTAATTTTTTCAGACGGTTTCTGATTGGACTCACGTTTTTTTTTGAGCAGAAGCTTTGCTCATCCTATTTTATAGACAACTCTTCTTATGAAACTCATAATTGAATTGCCGAAGTAATGACAAATTAGTTTTGTTCCTCCAATAGTATTGCTCGAACGGGACACTTCTGATAGGCTTTCTTTACATACTCAGTTTCTGCTTCAGTGACAAATTGTTGATGTGCTTCTGGTTCTTGTGCAAAAAGCACGATTCCTTCTTCATCGTAATCAAAAATATCAGGGGCCTCAATTTGACAAAGACCGCAAGCAATACAACGTTCGGGTACAAGTTTACATAATAGTGACATTTTTAACCATCCTAACTTAAGGAGAATTGCTATGCTTTCATTTATTCTATCTTTATTTCCTACAAGAAACAAGTTGCGAGTCAGTTCTTTTTATCAATTACTGACAGGTAAAAAAACAACTTCAGTATTGATTTTTGGTTTCTTGAATGAATTGTTGCCAGCTCACAGTAGTTTACCAGAACTAACTCAGGAAACCTACCAGCAACGATTAACTGAGTTAGAAACATCAGGCTTGATTCAAATTGAAGAAAATGAAGTTTTCTTGACAGCGAGAGGGAGAGAACGTCAAGAGAAATTGAATGTCTTATATCCTGAATTACATTTTGACCTCTACGGTAGAAACTGGGAAGAGGTGTGGCGACTGACAAAATTCGCAATTCAAGTTGTTTCATATTTAGCTGTAAGTCAGTCAGATTACTTACCTGCAGAGACTAGCCCATTTTATACAACTAGAATCAAATCTTGGCTAGCCCATAGCGATTGTTCAAAAGAACAGCTAGCTGATACTTTTTATCACGAGCTATCGGCTTGTTTAAGCAAACTAACGACAGAGCAGGCCAATTTATTAGCCAATCAGTTTTCTGGTTTTGAACAAATCGGTTTACTGCCTTATCAGCTAATTGAGACGAACGAGGATGAAACGACAATTTATTTACAACAGGCGCAAGCTGTTCACGCTTTTTTGAGCCAATTGAAACAGTTTCCGGATTTCTTATTGGCTCAGTTGCTTTTACCTGTTGTGGCACAAAATTACAATCAAAGTATGCTGGTTACACGGCAACTTTTTCTTGAAGGATATTCACTTACTGAAATTATGGCACGTCGTCATTTGAAAAAGGGGACAATCACGGATCATCTAGTTGAATGGGCCTTGTTCTTAGACGACTTTCCGTTTGATCAGTTGATTTCAAAAGAGACGAACCAATTATTAGCTAGTCAAACAGCTCCTGTTCAAACTTGGCGTTACCAAGAGTTAAATGAAACAGGTACACTTGATTATGGTGAATTTCGTTTTTATCAAATACGAGCATTAAAAGGAGGCCAAAAAGATGAACTTATCAGCTGAGTTAAAACGTTATTTTGGCTTTTCAACTTTTCGTCCAGGCCAAGAAGAAATTATTCAAACATTGCTGGATAAAGACGACGTACTAGCTGTCTTGCCAACTGGAAATGGGAAAAGTTTATGTTACCAGTTAACTGGATATCTATCGGAAGGTTTGGTCATTGTGGTTTCACCCTTGCTATCGCTAATGGAAGATCAGGTTATGCAGTTGCAAAAAATGGGAGAAAAAAGAGTTGTAGCATTTAATAGTTTGCTGACTTTTTCAGAACGGAAATACGTTATGGAGCATTTATCTCAATACAAATTTTTATTTTTAAGCCCGGAAATGTTAGTGCAATCAGAAATATTAACACAATTAAAAAGACAAAAAATCGGTCTTTTTGTGGTTGATGAAGCACATTGTGTTTCACAATGGGGGGTTGATTTTCGCCCAGAATATCAACGTTTGGGCGAAATAAGAACACAATTAGCGATTCCAGTGACTTTGGCACTTACAGCTACAGCAACAAGCGCAGTTCAACAAGATATTGAAACTGTGTTATTTACTAACAAACCCAAAATCGTTAAGCATTCTGTGAACAGAGAAAATATCGCTCTATTTGTAAGGGAAACAACTCAAAAGGCAGCTGAGCTAGAAGCCATTATGAAAGAAATCAATGGCGCAACCATTATTTACTGTGCAACTAAAAAAGAAGTGGAGCGTTTGTATGCAGAATTGCGTGGTCGCTTTTCAATTGGCTACTATCACGGTGGTCTAGATGCAAGCCAAAGACGCCAGTTACAGCAACAATTTTCCCAAAATCAATTGCAATTTTTAATTGCAACAAACGCATTTGGTATGGGGATAGACAAAGCGGATATTCGTTATATTATCCATTATGATTTACCAGATAGTCTGGAAAATTATGTACAAGAAATTGGACGTTCTGGCCGCGATCAGAAGCCAAGTACAGCAATTTTATTGTATCAAACAGGAGATGAAGTGATTCATCATTTTTTTAATCAATTAGCGAAAGAGCAGCGTCAAGGTTTTGAAATTTATTTAGCACATGAGCAAGAGATCGAACAACCCTTTGACGAACTTCAGCAAAAATGGCTAGAAATTGTCAAAAAAACAAATCAGCCAGATCAATGGATGGAAAAATTAAAGATTCAAGAAAAAGAGAAGCAGTTTCGTTTATATCAAATGTTACGTTATATTCATGCAACGACTTGTCGCAGAGAATTTATTTTGAACTATTTTGGCGAAAAATTGACAGAAAAACCACAAAATTGTTGTGACATTGATGAAGCATCATGGCTCCTTTTAGCAGAAACAAAAGTAGGAACAAGTAATTTTGAGAATAACTGGGAAGAGATTTTACTAAATTTATTTAAAAAAAACGTGGAGGGGTAATTTTTTTAGGCATGGCCCATTTTCCTATGGTATAATACTCACGAAAGAAATTAGGAGGTAGCAAAGGTGAGCAGAAAAGATAGACATCAATCATCAGAAAATAACGAAACACAAGAACCATGGGAGCAACCAATTTATGACACAGAAGATGAAAATTCTTCAAGAAGCTCTCAAAGACAGCAAAAGAAAGGAAACACTGTTTTCTTGTCACTCTTTTTGTTTTTATTAGTACTTTGTATCGCAATCCCAGCAGGTGCTTACTTCTGGATTAGAAATGGTTCAAGTAATAATGCAGCAAGTTCGTCTTCAACATCGACAACTTCATCAATTGTTGAAAGTTCAACTATGAGTTCAAAAGAAGAGTCAACAACTGTTTCTTCAACTACTGAAACAGTTCAAAGCTCTGAAACAGTAGAATCAAGTATCACTGAGCCTGAAACTTCAAGTTCAGTTGCACCAGTTACACCACCAGCTTCAAGTGAAACAGTAGCACAAGAAGCAGAAACAACGCCTTCTTCATCAACAGAAGTGGCAGCTGGTTCAACGACAGTTGTTCAAGCAGGTGAAGGACCAAAACAAGTAGCTGAGCGTGCTGGAATCACCATTGATCAACTATTCCAATTAAATGGAATGGATCCAAATAATTATATGTTATATCCTGGACAAGAATTACGAGTGAAATAATGTGAGCCGCATTTTGCGGCTTTTTTTTGAGGAGCGTTTTTATGACAAAGATTAGTATTGCAATTGATGGGCCGGCTTCTTCGGGCAAAAGTACTGTAGCAAAAATTTTAGCAAAAGATTTTCAATATATTTACACAGATACAGGAGCCATGTACCGAGCAGTGACTTATTTGGCAATCAAGCATCAAATTTCGTTTGCTGACGAAGCAGGATTAGTTACTTTGATTAAAGAAAATCCGATTTCTTTCCAACAACAAGCAGATGGTCAACATGTGTTTATTTCAGGACAAGATGTAACAGCTGAAATTCGACAACCAGATGTAACGAAAGCTGTTTCGGAGGTTTCTGCACATGGAAAAGTTCGAGAAGAGCTGGTTGCTATTCAACAACAAATTGGTGAGAACGGTGGCGTAGTAATGGACGGACGTGATATTGGGACAGCCGTACTACCACATGCAGAGGTCAAAATCTTTTTAGTAGCGAGTGTTTCTGAACGAGCACAACGCCGTTATAAAGAAAACCAAGAAAAAGGAATCCCAACTGACTTAGAAACACTAACAAAAGAAATCCAAGAGCGTGATCATTATGATTCAACGCGTGAAATTTCTCCGTTGAAACAAGCAGAAGATGCCGTCCGAATTGATACAACTGGAAAATCTATTTTAGAAGTGGTAGCAATGATTAAAAACGTTGTTTCTGAAAAAGGCTACCAACTGTAAGTATTAATTGACAAAAAACGATGAAATTGGCGGAAAGTCAATAATTTTCAAATAAACCGGGCGAAATCGCTTTATTTTTTTTTAAGAATCAATTAAACTTAAATTAGTACCGTATTTACGGCATAATGTTGGTTAGGAGGACAAGTGTTATGACAGAATTTGATCAAAATCAAGCAGATAGCAATCAGTCAATGGAAGATGCAATGAAGAGCGTTCAAGAAGTTAGTGTTGGCGATGTAGTTAAAGGTGAAGTTTTAGCTATTGAAGACAAACAAGTAATTGTTGGAATCGAAGGTGCTGGCGTTGAAGGTGTCGTTCCAGCAAAAGAATTATCGACATTACCTGTAGATGACATTGATGAACTTGTTCATGTAGGCGATCTTTTAGACTTAGTTGTTATTAGTACAATTGGTAAAGATAAAGAAAACGGAAGTTATTTATTATCAAAACGCCGTTTAGATGCAAAAAAAGTTTGGGAAGACATCGAAAAAGACTTCCAAGCTGGTAAAATTATCGAAGCACCAGTAACAAACGTAGTTAAAGGTGGCTTAGTTGTTGATGTTGGCGTACGTGGATTTGTACCTGCATCAATGGTTGAAGATCACTTTGTAGCTGATTTTTCAGATTATAAAGGTCAAACGTTGAGCTTCAAGATTATTGAAATCGAACCATCAGAAAATCGCTTGATCCTTTCTCATAAAGCAGTAGTTGAATCTGAAAAAGAAGAAAAGAAAAAAGAAGTGTTAACTGCTATTCATGAAGGTGATGTCATTGAAGGGCGTGTTGCACGCTTGACTGACTTTGGTGCCTTTGTTGACTTAGGCGGAATCGACGGACTTGTTCACGTTTCAGAAATTTCACACATTCACGTAGCAAAACCAAGTGATGCATTGGCTGTTGGGGATGAAGTAAACGTAAAAGTTTTATCAATCAATCCTGAACAAGAACGTGTATCACTATCAATCAAAGATACATTGCCTGGACCTTGGACAGACATTGAAGCCAAAGCACCAGTTGGAGCTGTTTTAGAAGGCACAGTTAAACGACTAACAAGTTTTGGCGCTTTCGTGGAAGTTTTTCCTGGGGTAGAAGGGCTTGTTCATATCTCTCAAATTTCACATAAACATATTGCGACACCTCATGAAGTACTTCAAGAAGGTCAAACAATTGATGTGAAAGTGTTAGAAGTTAATCCAGAAGAACATCGTATTGCTTTAAGTATCAAAGCACTGGAAGAAAAACCAGCTTCTGAAGAAGAACCAAAAAATATTGAATCATATGAATTACCAGAAGAAAATACTGGATTCACAATGGGTGATATTTTAGGTGATGCTTTAAAAGAAGAAGTTGAAGAAACAGCAGACGACGAATCAGATAAATAATTAAGTAACGTCAGTTTATGACTGGGACGAAAGTGAAAGCTTTTGTCTTGGTCTTATTTTTTTCGTTATTGATTACAGATAATCAAGAAAAATGTAAAATAGTTGGATGAATTGAATAACTAAGCTTGAAAGTTTGGGGTTCATTCGTTAAACTAAGTAGGATTGGAAACTTGTGAGGAGGAAAAAATATGGCAAATCCAACAATTGCAATCGTTGGCCGTCCGAACGTCGGTAAGTCTACGATTTTTAACCGCATCGCTGGCGAGCGTATCTCGATTGTCGAAGATACTCCAGGAGTGACTCGCGATCGTATTTACGCAAAAGGCGAATGGTTAGGTCGTGAATTCAGCGTGATCGATACAGGCGGGATTGATTTAGGTGACGAACCATTTATGGAACAAATCAAGCATCAAGCAGAAATCGCGATTGATGAAGCAGATGTGATTATTTGTGTAGTCAGTGGACGAGAAGGTATCACTGATGCGGATGAAATGGTTGCAAAGATTTTATATCGCAGTAATAAACCTGTTATCTTAGCAGTTAACAAAGTAGATAATCCTGAAATGCGTAATGATATTTATGAATTTTATGCATTAGGATTAGGTGATCCATACCCTGTTTCTGGGAGTCATGGTCTGGGAATTGGTGATATTTTAGATGAAGCAGTCAAATATTTTGCCACTGATACGGAAGAAGAAGACGATGATACAATCAAATTTAGTCTAATTGGTCGTCCAAACGTCGGTAAATCTTCTTTAATCAATGCAATTTTAGGCGAAGATCGTGTAATCGTTTCGGACATTGAAGGAACAACTCGTGATGCAATCGATACTCATTTTGTATCAGAAAATGGTCAAAAATTCTTGATGATTGATACAGCAGGTATGAGAAAACGCGGGAAAGTGTATGAAAATACTGAAAAATACAGTGTTATGCGTGCTATGCGCGCTATTGATCGTTCAGATATCGTTTTGATGGTCTTAAATGCTGAAGAAGGAATTCGTGAACAAGATAAACGTGTTGCGGGATATGCACACGAAGCAGGTCGCGGAGTCATCATTGTGGTGAATAAATGGGACTTAGTAAAGAAAGAAACGAACACAATGCGTGATTTTGAACAAGAAATCCGCGATGAGTTCCGTTATCTTGACTACGCACCGATTGTTTTTGTTTCTGCAGTGACGAAACAACGTTTGAATCGTCTGCCAGAAATGATTGAAGATGTCAGCATGAATCAAAATCTACGTGTTTCATCTGCAGTGTTGAACGACATCATTATGGATGCTGTGGCAATCAATCCAACACCAACAGATAAAGGCAAACGTTTGAAGATTTTTTATGCAACACAAGTGGCTGTTAAGCCGCCAACCTTTGTGGTATTTGTTAATGAAGAAGAATTAATGCATTTTTCTTACGAACGATTTTTAGAAAATCAAATTCGTAAGGCATTTACTTTTGAAGGAACTTCGATTCGAATCATTCCAAGAAGAAGAAAATAGGCATTTTACCATAGTCATTCTTTTTTTTCAAAGGATAAAGGTACTTTCTTTTATTACGTTTTAATGACCAAAAAAAGCACGTTAAAATCAGTAAAAACCTTGCCATTAAGCGGTTTATATGATATCGTGATAACAGAATATTGAAGTAAGTCAATATTTCTATTAAACATTCTGGACCACTCAGATTGTTTAATTGGTTGATGTTTTACATCATATCTCTTGTTGAGGAGGTGAATCTAATCCATGGCAAACAAAGCAGAATTAATCGAAAAAGTTGCTTCAGCTACTGATTTAACTAAAAAAGACGCAACTGCAGCTGTAGACGCTGTATTTTCAACTATTCAAGATGCTTTAGCTAACGGCGAAAAAGTTCAATTAATCGGTTTTGGTAACTTCGAAGTTCGCGAACGCGCAGCTCGCAAAGGTCGTAACCCACAAACTGGTGAAGAAATCGAAATCCCAGCTAGCAAAGTACCTGCATTCAAACCAGGTAAAGCATTGAAAGACGCAGTTAAATAATTGTGCAATAAAACCCATTGGAGCTTTAGGGCTCTAATGGGTTTTATCTTTTTAATGACTTTAGTCGGTTTCAATCGCTAAAGCGATTGAAACAAAAAAACCACGCGTACTGCGCGTGGAAGAAGTAGCTTTAGCGATAAAACTCCTTTCGATATACTAGATAAAGGCTACCAACCGTTATCAAATCGAAAGGAGTTTTTTATGTCAAATGACGATAAAAGTTTAGCACATACTCGATGGAATTGTAAGTATCATATTGTGTTTACGCCAAAATACAGACGAAAAGTCATTTATGGAAAGTTGAGACAAGACATTGGGAAAATATTGAGAAAACTGTGTGAAATGAAAGAGGTAGAAATTATCGAAGCCCATGCGATGCCAGATCATATTCATATGTTAGTCAGAATCCCGCCTAAACTGAGTGTATCAAGTTTTATGGGCTATTTAAAAGAGAGAAGTGCTGTAATTATACATGGGCGTCACGGGAATCTTAAATATAATTATGGGAATCGATCGTTTTGGGCTAAAGGATATTACGTGAGTACTGTAGGATTAAATCAAAAAACAATTGCAAAATATATACGAGAACAAGAAGCGGAAGATCGAGTAAGAGATAGTATAAGTAAAAGAGAGTACAGCGATCCATTTAGCAAATAAAGACTAGAAAAAAATAGAGAGATAGCGGTTCGCGGTCTTTTAAAAAAGCTCCCTTGAAGGGAGCAGTAAGTAGTGAGCCCTTCTAGGGCTATTAAAAAGCCACCCGCTATGCGGGTGGCTTTTTAATTCAGGTGACATTCCCAACCTAACCCCAAATTAAATTCTTCTAGCACACTTGTGTAGTTGAATTGACCATCATTTTCTTGAATCAAATAATTAATCATCGAAGTATTTGCTTCGTTTTCCATTTTTGAATGGAAGACAGGATTAGTGTATAACGCGTTAAAATCTGAATGATTAAGAGCGTGATAGAGTTCATGAAGAATCACTTGTTTTTGTTTTTCTTCCGATTGATTTTGATTAACGACCATCAGTTTCAACTCATCAAAATAATAGCCTCTTTTTTCTAATTCCATTACGACTAGCTCAATTCCATGACTAGCGAGTAGCTCCTTTATTGTTTTCATAAAAAAGACTCCTTACTTACTCATTCGTCCTTCTAAAAATGCGCGAATGGCCTCTCTGTCATTATCAGTCATTGGTTTTCCATCAAAGCTTTTCACATTGTCTAGAATTTTGTCGAGATCCTCAGGTAGTTTTACTTTATCTCCTAGAGCAGGTGTATCTGTTCGTCCAAGCAGATAATCTACAGAAACATGAAAATATTCTGCTACTTTTTCAAGAGTCTCAGCTTTTGGACTACTTGTTCGCCACTGATAAATCACATTTTTAGATAATCCAATATCTTCTGCCAGTTTGTTTAAACTGATTCCCTGTTTTTTTGAAAGTTCTGAAACTCTTTCGTATAAAATCATTGTAAAAGCTCCTTTTTTATATTTTTTTATAAAAATATTGTAAATTATAAAATAATGGGATAATATTGTTTATAGATTACTCATAGAAACACAAAACGAATGAGAAGAGTCGTTTTGTTACTTTTATTTTATAGAACTTTGGGATTTGTGTCAATGTAAGTTTGATTTATCTGGTTAATTATATTTTTTTATGAAGATAGTGAGAGGAGAAATTTACAATAAAATATATTTTTTACCTATATAAAATTAGTTAGGAGTGAAGTATTTTGCGAAAATCAACATTTAATTATATTAAGGATATTTTATCCGACTATTATCAAACAGATGCGTATATTAAACAAAGAGAAGAAGAATTACGTCATCCATTCATAGAAGCTGATTTAAATAGTTCGATTCGTGGTCAAGGAAGCCATAGTATAGCAACTGAAAGAATGGCCATCACCATTGCGATGGATCGCCGACTTTGGAATTTGGAAAGGAATCGTGACGTAGTGAAAGATTGTTTGGCGCGTGCGGATGAAAATACGAGAGAAATTATTGAAAAACTCTATTTACAAAAAAATGCAACAGTTAATTTACTAGGAATGAGTCAACGTTTGTTTATTAGTAAAAGTAAGGCTTATGAACTAAGAAATGAATTTTTTGAAACTGTTGCAGATGAGTTAGGTTTGTAACTATGGAAAAACTCAGGAATTTTTTTCATAGTCAACAGGCTAAAATAATATCATCAAGAAAATAAACATTTCAGAATGAACTAACTTGCTTCTTAAAAATGAAGAAAACTAAACTAGAATTGAAAGATTTTCTTGAAGTTATTATAAGGTGGTGATTTCTACTTAGATTAATGTTTTTTGTTTCAAAAAAATTCAAATAAGATGGTCAAAAATGGAGCTATTTTGTTTGAACCAAAAACAGGAGGAAGAAAAATGGAAGCACTAAAAGGAATTGACGTTATTTTGCTTTATCGTTTATTAAGCAAATCAAGTGAAGGACCCGCATGGAAAATGGCGTTTCAAACGGAACACGAAAATGGCTTAACCCGTGAGTCAGAAGCCACTGTGACGAAAGATGGAAATGTCCATACTTTGAGTCCCGTTGAATATGATTTCTCTGCAACTTCGATTGTTGCCAAAGGAGACACACATGTCAACGAGATGAAAAAAGCATTATTAGATGGCGAAATTGTTGAAATTTGGGAAATTAACAAAGCAGAAAATGGAATTGGTGAAGACGCGGATAAATATAAAGCAACTTATTATCAAGCTTATGTTTCGGAATTTACACCAAATGCGACAGCAGAAGATAATGTGGAACTAAGCTTAGCTTTCGCTGTTAACGGTGTTGGTCAGGAAGGATATGCTACGTTATCTGAAGACCAAGCAAAAGTGATTCAGTATACGTTTAAGGACACTGTTTCTGAAACAGTTTAACCTAATGATGGATTGTGTGGTTTCATGACTAACACAATCCATTTTTTATCAAAAACAATTGAATATCAGAATTAAAAAGGAGAGACAAGATGAACTTAGTGATTAAAGAAAAAGACTACCAATTTGTATTTGGCTATGGTTTTATCAAGGAAATGAATCGTCGTTATTCGGTAACAGAAAATGGCTTAACTTTGAAAATGGGCCTAGAAAGTATTTTATCGAATTTTTTTAATAAAGATGTCGAAACGTTAGTTGAGATGCTAAAAGTTGCAAACAGCACCGAGACACCAAAGGTTAGTGAAGACGATTTAGCAAATTATATCGTGGAAAATGGGTCTGAGGTATTGTTTGAAGAACTCTTAGAAGAGCTAAAAAAGTCGGAATTTACGAAGAACAAGACCCTACAGTTGCTAGAACGCATTCAAGCAAACCAATAAATTTTACTGAGATATACCAGCAAGTGCAACTGAACTGTTTACGTTATTTAGAAATGAATGATTTTCTTGAAATTGATCGAATGACGATTTCTGAATATCAGTTACGACAAAAAGCATATCAGTTAAGACAATTGGATCAAGAATATTTTCTACATCTTGCAGCCTGGAAAAATTATGAAGTTCAAGCCCAGGCTAAAAAGGGGAAAAAACAAGTACCTGTTTATCCAACATTTCAGTCATTCTTTGATTATGAAAAACTACAAGAAAAAATTGTTGGCTATCTACCACAAGGTGAAAATCAAGAATTCTTGGATCTGGTCAAAAAGGCAAATACTTAAGAAAGGAGGTTATTTATGGGAGACTATACAGCGGAAAGTATTCTTGTAGCTTTTAGTGAAGGATCTTTGGGTGCAATGAATACAGGCATTGAGAAGGCAAGCAAAGCAATCAAATCAATGACAAGTAATCTTTCTGGTTTTGACTCACTTAATTCAGTTATTAACACAGTCACTGATTCATTAAAGGAAACGGTCAAGCAATTTGAACAGCTTACTAGTAAAGCTTCAACAATGGATCTAGCTGGTTCCTCTTCAAAAGAAGTAGAAAGTTTTCAAGACCTGATTGGAAAAATTTCCGAGGTAACAAGTGCTGTTAATAATGGGATACAAGGGGCTGGCTTTGGTGAAACGATGGCGGGTTTTGATGATGTTTTAACCACTTATTCTACAGTTGTTGGAATCCAGGATAAGATTGCTGGTTTAGGTACTGCATATCAAGCTTGGACAAAGGCTACGGAAGGTGCAACGATTGCACAGAAATTATTAACGACTGCAATGAATGCGAACTGGATAGCAATTATTATCACTGCTGTCGTGACTTTAGTTTCAACATTGATCTATTTATGGAACACCAATGAAACATTTCGTCAAGCGATCATTACTGCTTGGACAGCAATCCAGTCATTTTTGGAACCAGTAATCACAACGATCACGACTTTTGTTCAGACCATGTTTGCGATGCTCTTAACTTGGTGGCAAACAAATCAGGAGACGATTATGAATGTTGTCAGTACCGTATGGACAAGTATTCAGAATGTTTTTACTGTTGTTTTAGCTGCAATTCAACTAGTTGTTCAAGTTGTTTTGAGTCAAATTCAAGCATATTGGACTGCATGGAGCACGGTAGTACAAGTAATTGTTCAAGCAGCTTGGGCAATCATTTCTAATGTGTTCAAAACAGTATTATCCGTCATTTTGTCAGTAGTCAGTGGTGTGTTTAATCAGATTCAAAATACGATTCATTTTATTATGGGCTTTATTTCGGGAATCATTCAAACCGTATTAGCCTTAATTAAAGGTGATTGGGATGGTGTATTAGCGGGAATTCAGTCAATTGTCCGTACTTTTGGTGATTTTGTAACATCTTCTTTTTCAACCTTTATGGCAACAGCGAAAGAGATTGTCAATGGCATTATTGGAGGAATTCGAGATTTGTTTGGTTCCTTGTCAGAAATCGATCTTTTAGAAGCAGGAAAAGCGATTATTGATGGCTTTATCAATGGTTTAAAAGCAGCCTGGGAAGCAGGAAAAGAATTTGTTACTGGCATTGCAGATTGGATTGTTAAACATAAGGGCCCAGTTAGTTATGACAGTAAAATTTTGATTCCTGCAGGGCAAGCAATGATGTCAGGACTAAATCAAGGATTAACCAATGGCTTCTATACTGTTCAAAAAAATATTGGAACAATGGCGGATCATTTAGCCGATGGATTTCAACCAGTACGCGACTTAGATTTGGAAGCGACATTAACTCGAGCGAACGGTCAGATGAATACACAAGTTGAACATCGAATAAATTCTACAGGTTCCGCAAAGCCAGCAGTATTTACGATTACATTGGGCAAACAGAATTTTAGAGCTTTCGTGGATGATATTTCACAAGCTTTAGGAGAAGGAACAGAATTGAATTTAGAATTTTAGGAGGGAAAAATGGAAGAATGGAAAAATAAATTATATTCATTTAAAGATACCGTGATGAGCTGGCACATGTTCGAACAATTTCTTCCAACTTCTGCCATGAGCTATGATGGTGTTTTTTTGGAAGAACTAATTGAAGGTTACCAAACGCTAAAAGTTGAGGGAAGAGAAATGCTTTCAGCAGAAATTGAACAGCAAGCAATCCAAGTGGGCGCAATTGTGATGAACCAGACACTTCCAGTACGAGAACTGAAAATCACGTATAAACTTGAGGATCGTAATCCAGAAACTTTGCAGTTTAAGTTTAAAACCTTATTGAATCACTTGTATCGATCAAATGATGTTGAGCTCCGTTTTTATGATGAGCTAGATTACTATTATTATGGACGCTATACTTCTGCCGAAACAGTCAGTGGTGAATCTAACTCTGTTATTTCTAGTTTTACAATTCTTTGTGTTGATCCATTAAAGTACACGAAAGAATTTGTGACAGATGGTTATGTTGGTATACCAACTTTTTTCCCGGTGACACCACGTAAAATCGAAGCGGTGTTGTCAAATAATCAATCAATTACTATCACTAATGGAAAACAGACCATTAGCATCAGTGATGCACCAATCCAAATCGGTGATAAGATCGTTTTTCAGTTTGCTGAGCAACGTGTATTAGTAAACGGAGCAGACTGGACATCAATCATTGATCTGGACAGTGATTTTGAAAATTTTTGTCTGGAACAAGGGCAAGAGATAAAAAGCAGTAACGGAACACTAAAAATTTATTATAGGGGGGCGACTATTTGAATTCGACAGTTTATTTTTTTGATAACTTTCAGCATTTGATTAAACGAAAAGATGTGAAGAATTTAATTGAAGTTTCTCAAGAAAAAGAAATTACTGCAGAGAAAAAAGAATTATTGAACGACGTGCTTTATGTTACAACGAAATTTGATGAGACAATTGCAAACGCGCAATTTATGGCGGTTCGTGAAAGCGAATCGTCTTTTTCATTGTATCGAATTACTAAAGTAAGTGATCCGAATGAAACGCTTGAATTTACTGGAATTGGTTTTGCACCGGATGAATTGGATTCGTATATTATCAGCCGGGTACTAGCAAAGAATCAATCGATTACTTCTTTACTTAATGAGCTATTGGCTTTTACTAGCGGAAACTGGCGGCTGGGTTATGTCGAACCAGAGTTATCTAAGGTTACAGTAACTTTTGATTATCTTTCTGTACGAGAAGCACTAAAGCAATTGCAAACTTTCGGAATGGAGTTTTTATTTTTCTGCACGCTTGATGCGGATGGAATCAAAGATAAGTGGATCGAAGTACATCAGCAGATTGGTTCACTTTCTAATACGCGATTTACTTATGGCAGCAAAGCATTGACTGTGATTAAAGAAGTCGATCAAAGCACTATTTATACTTCAATAATCGGTCGTGGAAAAGGTGAAAATGTTGGAAATGGCCAAGGAAAGCGACTTGATTTTACCAATGTGGAATGGAAAAAAGCAAGCGGAGATCCATTAGATAAACCTAAAGGGCAAGTTTTCATTGAAGATCCTGTAGCAACAAAAAAATTTGGTATCCCACAAAAGAATGGAAAGATGTATAAACGAGAAACGGTTGTTGTTTTTGACGATATTGATGACCCACAAGAATTGCTAAAGAATACTTATCTGACTTTACTGGATTCGGCTAGACCATTGGCGCAATTTCGAGCAGAAGTAACAGACGGTGATGTGATTGGTAATACGGTAACTATTCATAGATATGACAAAGGGTATCATTATGCCACTCGAATCTATAAGACGAAAATCAATCGTTTAACTGGAAAAACAACGGTTGAATTAGGTGACAATTTAACAAAAGATACAAGAAAACAGTCAGCAAAAGTTTCAACTAACTTATCTGATTTGGAAACAACGAAAATGAACTTCTATCAATCGACTGAAATCGGAAAATATCAAGATGATATCATGCGTGGTGCTGGAGAAAATGGTGGCTCTGTTTATCAGGTAAATGGAATTGAAGCGGGTGTTAGCAATAGCCGTGAAGTATATGAAACGGTTTATATGGACGGGAAAAATATTCCTAACTCGAAGTATTTTATGATTGAAAATAATTCTGGAATTTCATTTAAGCAATGTAAGCAAGGCCAATGGAAAACAATCAAAGATGTTCATAATGGTCCTTCAACAACCGCTTGGTCATTAGATGGTCAATTCAATGCGAATTTTATTCGTGCAGGTATTTTGAATGGAGTACTTGTGGAGGGTGTCATGTTGAAATCGGCTCATCGAAATATGACTTACCAAGCCGTTTTAGATAGAGGATCATTAGAATTTCAATACTACAAAGAAACACCAGAAGATTTAAATTACACGAATGAGAATTGGCAAAAGGCAGTTGAGGGGGAAGTTGTAGGTAAAATCGAAGGAACTTCGGGAGCTGGTAAACCAAATGGATTTGCAGTCATCCAGTATCCGGGACAGATTTTTTCCATTAATTCTGCTTATGAAAGTGGTAGTTCGAGAGCTGTTTTCCAGATTCCCAAAGAATCGAATGGCGAAAAGAGGAAGTACAAACTTTTGGGAGAAGGTACGTTTAGTGAGGGAAAGGTTGTCTTTAAAAACGACGTAACGTTTGAAGGGAAAGTACAAGTAAATGGGCGATTGGATGTCAAAGAGCTTTATGTAAATGGTGTGAAAATTGATACAAATGGTGGTGGGAATTCTGGAGGAAATGATGGAAGCTGGAATGGACAATATCCACCAGAAGTCACTTCTGATCGTGACAAACGTTATTGGCAAATTTGGGCAATGGCTATTAGTGCTGGATTTACGAAACAAGCTGCAGCCGCTCTATTAGGTAATGCACAAGGTGAATCTGATGCGAGTCCAGTTGCAGATGAAGGAAATGGTGCCCCAGGGTTTGGCTACGGTGTGTGGCAGTGGACAGATTCGACAGGTGTGAGTAGTGGGCGTGTATATATGATTAATTTGATGACACAAGCAGGAGTCACAGAAGATCCAGATACAATCACAGCTCAGTTCAAGTTATTAATGTGGCATTCGTCGAACGGACAATGGATTGCAACTAGCGCTTATCCATATACATGGACGCAATTCATGAATTTAACTGATATTAATCTGGCTGCAGAAGCGTTTGTGGCCAATTTTGAACGACCACGCGAACCGCATCCGGAAAGAAGTGTGTGGGCACAAGAATGGTATGACAAATTTGTAAATTTGGAAATTCCCCAAAATGAGGGTTACGTCAAGCCTATTGCAAGTCCAATCACAGTTACAAGCGAGATGGGATGGCGCACATCGCCAATTACTGGACAACAAGAATTTCATAATGGAATTGATTTGGTGAATGGAAATTCTAACACCCCGATTTTTGCAGCATGCGATGGCGAAGTCATCACTGCGGGTGCAGAATATTTTGATTGGTACGGAAATTACACAGTTATAAAACATCCAAATGGAATGTTTACTGGCTATGCGCATCAAAGTCGAGTAGATGTCTCTAAAGGGCAAAAAGTGGTTGCTGGTCAGCAAATCGGCTTGATGGGAACGACTGGACCATCCACAGGTGAACATCTGCATTTCCAATTTATGGATGAGTTTTACCCGTCATCGAGTAATCATTTTCATAATCCAAGAAACTATATTGAATTTTAAAGGAGGAAAACAATGACAAATCATAAAATGATATTAAGTACTACCACACCTAACAACAATGTACCTTTAATTCGTATCATTCAAGACGACAAAAATAGCCAAATTTTTGAAGCTGAAATAATAGAAGAAGGAAAGTTACTAGATTTTGAGGGAAAAATTGTTTTTTTTAATGCTCAAATCGGACCTTATAAAGTACGCGATAAGGTAGAAAGTGTTGATTATACAAATAGTCGCGCTTCATATACGTTAATTGATGCATTCTTGCAAAAAGTGGGTAAATTTGAAGCTTGGTTTAGCTTTGCTGATAGTGACACACCAGAGTCGGACTCATTCAGTACGATGAAATTCGTTTATAAAATCCTTCCCGGAATCAGAAAAAATGTTTGGGAAGGAAATTACTTTTGGGACTTAAAAGAATTAGTTGACTATTATCAACGTTACAAAAATATTATTGCTAATATTATTGAAAATGAGGATTTCAGTGGATTAGTTGATAAAATTGCCGAAATTGAAGGGAAAACGGATCAAATAGATAATTTTTCCACTGCTACAAAAACAGAAGCGGAGCAAGGAACGGCAGCCAATAAGTTCATGACACCACAAAGAGTTGTGCAGCAAACTGATGCTCGATTAGCGACAATTGAAGAAGTGCAAACAGGGACGAATAGCACAAAACTAATGACGCCAGCGACAACTACTCAAGTCATAAGAAAAACAGCAGTAACTATCACAGATAATCAAGACGTGACAGGAAAAAAGAATTTCGTAGAAGCACCTACATTTAAAGGAAAATCACTTGCATTATCATCAACAACTTTAGTTATTGAATCAGGCTTTAAAAATGAAACGGCTGGATGGGTGAAAATGCAACGTTTTGGCGAAATTGTTATCATTTCGTACTCTCTTTCACCAAAAGCAAATGCGGGGACATGGATGACCATTATACCTATCGACACAATCGTAGATACTTATCTTCTTAATCAATCTGTTTATTCTGCAGGCGCTATCTCTTCTAGTGAAGTAGCTAATGCAAATTGCGTGGTTGGGATGAACGAAGCTGGTCTTCAATTTGGAGCATGGAATCGGCCAAGCGGTACTGCAGCCTTTACTGGCCAACTTGTGGGTATTGCTAGGAATAAGTGAGGGAGGTGAAAAAAATGTCAATTAGAAAAAAAGATGATATTGTTATCAAACCACATGCGAGTGGCCGTGTTGAAGGGCGAAACGACTATGTTTTTTATAGTTTTGATAGAAACAGTTCACAATTTATCCTGAAATTTGTAGATCACAGAGGGAGACCATATGATTTATTAAATGCAAATCCTACAGTGCTTTTAATCATCGAAGAAGACGGAAAATGGAAAAAAGTTGTACTTGAGGGAACAGATATAGAAGAAATTAGTATCATTGATGGGAAGATAGCTATCACTATTCCTGAATTTCTTCTAGGTTATCGTGGAAAGGTTGATATGTATGTCGGCTTAACTTTTGATGATGGATCAAGTTCTGATGAACTACATTTAGCATTTACAATGAAAAAAAGTCCTTTTGATTCTGCATACGAAGAGGCTAAAGACTATTATGTAGCAAATTTTGAAGTGTTACTACATGAAGTAGAATTGGCGAAAGAGAATGCTATCAATGAAATAAACAAGCAATTACCAGAAACAGAAAAAACACTTGAAGAAACTGTCGAAAAATTGGCTGAACTCAAAGCTGAAATAGGAACAATTGATTTTGGCTCTTTTCAAAAATCAAAACTGACTTCAGACGGTGGCAAGGCATTACGTTTAGCAGACTTAAATCCTCGTCCAAGTACCATTGATGATTTAACTCGACCAGGCTTTTACTACATTACAAGCGCAGAATCAAATACCTTTATTCCGGCGGATCATTATATTCGGCAAATTGGTATGGCAGGGTCTGGCTGGATAACTGTCTATCCTGGTGACGCAGGGGGAGTAGTCGTACAAGAATGGTATAGAAATACGGCAAGTGCTGTAGCAAACACTCGACATTTATATCGTAAACAAGAATCAGCTTCGCCCGTTACGTGGAATCCTTGGTCAGAATATGCGCAGACAAACAGCACGATGCTATCAAGTAGCTATTATCAAGGTGCAGCACATCGAATTGCTGAAGCAACCACTAACGGAAAACAAGCAACTAGCTATCTTGAATTAAGCGAGAATTCAGGAATATATTATTTAACCACAAACGAAAGCAAAGCAATGTCTGATTTTTCTAGTTTACCGTCAGAATTTATTTATGGGACATATATCGAAAATATTCCGAATTCGTCACTTGGAAATTATTTCCAAAAAATTACTAGTAATATTTTGGACGGAAAGGCTCAATTACCTGTCAGTTACTGGCGTATTGTAGTGAAAACGGATAGTGGTTATGACGCCACAAAATGGCGTAAGTACGTTTCTCAAGATGATGCACAAATGTACAAGACGACTAAAGACAATGGCGATAGCTGGAGATTAGAAGACTTGCCTGCTAAGCCAGATGGATTAGAACAGTGGGCGAGGTTGTATAAAGGTTGGTACTATATACCGAACTCTAGCTTAAAAACAATGAGTGACTATAGCACACTTCCGCCAGAATTTGCTAACTCACATGTTCACATGGAGATTCAAGGAGGAGCTGGAAGTGTGTATGCTCGTCAGACATTGACGATGTATCAAGCACCGTTCACTCAAATATATAGAGTAGTTACAAACACCTTGGCTCAGCCGTGGCAGACAGTAGCTAAAAGTGACGACGTTGTTAACTTGACGAAAAATCAATCGGTAGGTGGCAAAAAAGATTTTACGGAAATTCCAACGATTGAACAGTCAAACGTTGTGAGTGAGTCTAGTTTTGCAGATGTGTATAATAAAGTCATAAATAATTTGTCTAGCTTGAAAGTTACGTCTGGATTTAGTGATGGATTTACTGGTTGGATCAATTTTGAGCGGGTAGGTGAAACAGTTATTGTAAGTTATGCGTTAAGCCCATCTACGAATACTGGAACATGGAAAACACCACTTTCTATTGCAAGTATTCCTGAAGAATTTCAATTTAACAATAATGCTTATGGAACTGGTAGTATTGCAACATCAAATATAGGCAATGATGTTTGTCAAGCTGGTATGACAACTGTTGGGTTTCAGTTTGCTTCATGGAACCGCACATCTGGGACAGCTCAATTTGCGGGTCAAGTGATAGGGACGGCAAAAAGCCGAGAAAAATAGTAGCCTGGTTGTTCCAAAATACATCCTACATGCAGGGAACAGTCAGGAATATCCTGAAAACTCATTGCCGGGTTTTTATAAAGCGCCAAAAAACATAAAGGCATATGAAAATGACATTATCAATACAAAAGACAATGTCTGGGTACTGATGCATGACTTAACCATTGATCATACAACAAATGGGACAGGATGGGTGCAAGATATGACTTTTGAAGAATTAAGAAAATATCGGTTAGATGTAGGACCAAATATCGACAATTTAACGGATGGAGAGAGAGTTATTCCGTCATTAGAAGAGTATTTGCAAGCATGTGTAGCAAATGAAGCTGTACCAGTCATCGAATTGCGACAACGAAATTATCCGATGTCAGCATACTTAACGTTATACACGACAATTTCAAAATATATTTGTTTGAATAATTGTGTTTTGATGAGTTTTGGAATTGATGTAGTGAAAGCATTACGCGCACATTTACCTAATGCCAATATATGGTGGATTACGTACAATCTAAATGACGATGTACTAAATACATGTGAACAATATAATTTTGATGTGGATGTGATTCAGAGCGCAGAAGATTTAACGGCTGAACAGGTGAAATTATTTCATAATCATGGTATAGAAGTGAACACGTGGACTTTATACCAAAAACAAGATCATCAACACTTGTTAGATTGTAACGTTGATCATATTACGACAACGATAAATGATATTAACTTATAGCTAGCGAGCGTACTCAATTGAGTACGCTTTTTTACGCAGAAATTTAACAAGAGAAAGGTGGCAACAGATTGATTATTGATAATTTATTACTATGGAATGAATTCCGAGGATTACTAAATAACATCTACATTCAAATTTTTGTTTGGATTGTGATTGCAGATATTGTAACGGGAATCTGCAAAGGGATTTTTGTTAAAGAAACGAATAGTACGAAAGGTTTGATGGGGATTGTAAAACATTTGCTTGTTGTTGGCTTGGTTTTGGTTGCTTACCCGTATTTAAAAATTATGGGATTTGAAGGAGTAGCAACAGCATTTGTCTTTTCTTATATTGCGGTATACGGCATTTCTGTCATTGAAAATCTAGGACAACTGGGAATTCCAGTACCAGAATTTGTCAAAAGTCGTTTTAGTAAATTAAAAGAGACATCAGAAAAACAAGGTGAGGAAGAGAATGGAGGAAAAAAATAATGGTCAAAATTATTAATAATTCCGTTTGCCGAGGTGTGGCAGGTAAGCGGGCTGGGAGTGTAAAAGGCGTTGTCATCCACAACACTTGGACGAACACGACAGCAGAACAAGAAATGAATCGCTTGGCAAATATGACGCCTAAACAATTAGAAGCTGGATTTGCCCATTATTATGTGGATGAAAAGACAATTATTCGCACAGAAGATACTTACAATCGCGCATGGCATGTAGCAAATTCTGATGGGAACAATAGTTATTTAGGTTATGAAGTTCGTGGGAATCGTGAAACAGTGAAGGCCATTTTTTTACAAGCAGAACAAAATGTTTTTTGGCAAGCTGCGATTGACTTGCATTATTATGGCTTACCAGTAAGCCGTGATACGGTCAAATGTCATCATCAGTTTTCAGCAACTGAGTGTCCGAAGCGATCTTTGATGGAACATTGCGGATACGATTCGACTTTTGCAGTACCAACAGAAATTACCGGTAAAATGCAAGATTACTTTATTACTCAAATCAAAAAATATTATGATAATCCAGCTTTGCAGCCAGATGGAAGTAGTGAAGGAAACAATGAACATGATGAAATTATTGCTGAAAGCCCTGCAAAAACGGTTAATGGTATGACAGCAAAATTAGAAAAATTCACTGAATATCCAGTCGGCTCATTCCGTGAAGCTGGTTGGGCACATGCAGGAAAAGAAAAATTTAACTACTGCTTTATTTTTTTGATGGATGCAACAAACGGTCAAGAAATTGACCGTCAAAAAGCAAAAGATATTGATCGTCCTGATGTGAACGCAGCTTACGGGTTATCAAGCGACAATAGACCGGGGTTTGATGGGAGTCTTGATATCACTAAACATACTGGTAAAAAAGCTTATGTTAAAATTCGTTTGACTAATGATGTTAATGGTAATACAGTAGGCGGTGCAAAAGACGTTGATTTCAAAGAATATGTTTTAACGATTCCAAAACGATAAAAATACACACAAACAAACTCTGAAATTTAACAGACAGAGAAAATTTATTTTCACAAATGTTGAGTAAATAAAATAGAAAAGTGTCTGAAATACGAATCAAAATGATTCTGCTTCAGACACTTTTTCATGAATAGATGGCGACCAAAAAGCAAGGCTTTCTTACAACTACTTACTTTTGTCCCCGTCTCGTTCTACATAGAAATAAAAATGATTCACTTAGGCTATCAACTGATATATCCATTATTTTTTAACGCTTTTTGATGTTCACAAGGTTCCCCAACGATTGTGAAATTAGTAATTCTAGCGCTTTCTTGTTGATTCGTCCAATCATAAGTGTAGTTTTTCCCAGTCCAGATGCTATCACAAGCAAAACAATGATATTCCACTTCAATTAGTCCAGCTGGATTTTCAGCTTGGATCCACCCAATACATTTAGCTGTGCCATTTGTAATCGTAGCTTGGTCTAAATCAAAATCATAAGGATTATAAGTAAATTCTGTTAAAGGTATCGCTTTAGTAGCTAGTGCTTTTGCTAATACTGGATCGACTGTAACTTTTTCTTCTGGCACTTGCTGCTCTGCTGATGTTTGTTTTTCTGGTTGCAGCTGTGTCGTTTGCTGGGTTGCTTCAGTAATTCCTTCATTTGAAGTGGTTGAAGAAGCAGTCTGTTGGACTATTTCTTGTGTTGATACGGATGGTTCTGTTTTTTCTTTTGAGGTCAGAAGTGGGAAGGTGAGTAACCCCAAGATAAAAACGCCAACTAACACTACAATTCCTGCCAATACACCCACAATCACTTGCCATGTTTTCATTCTTTTCTCCTCCATTCAAGTTTAATTTTATTCCTCAATTAACAGTCCGTAAATATAAAGTTTTGCTAATAAACATAAAATAAAAACCGAAATAGAACTATAAAGCAACGGATTGCTTTATTCACCATCCGAGGGTTGCTTCAATATTTTTCTGAACTTGTTGCGGATTGGTAGGCTTCTCACTTTGAAGTCTAGTTGAGTCAGCAGTTGTGGCATTTGCAGACGCTGGAACAGATTGCTAAACACGAGGGGCTTTTAATAATTCAAGATAATCTAATTATTTTTGCAACAATGTTTTGATTAAGTCCTATTGGGTAGTCTTTTCTGGAGATTTACTTTTTTGGTAAATTGATTGTAGTTGAGTGTTAGTTGTGATAATTATTATCGAAATGATTTGAGTTGTTGAAATGATTTCAATTGTGATTGCTGAATGTTCAGAATTATTCTTGGTAGCATAACTTACTAAAAACAACAGTGAACAAGTAAAGTTGCGGAATCAAAACTATTTTTTATTCTTTTCATCGTTAAACATACTTTCCTTTTGAAGAGGCTTCCTTTTATTAGTAGTAAAATACATAAAAATAATTTAGTGTGGTTCATTTAATTATTTTTTGAGTGAAAAGTTTCTCTTTTGGGTTGAAGAAGATGTATTGGTTTTCTTTTCAGGATTTTCCTGAATAATGGTAAAATAAAGAAAAGGGGGGATGCGTGTTGGAACTTACGTTTTCCATGGTTAATCAAACCACGACGATTTCTTACGGCGAAACGTTAAGCAGTCTGTTAAAACCATTGGCTATCAGAGAACCAATCTTGTTCTTAACGAATCAGCGTTATTATGATTTGTTTTCAGAAAAGATGAATCAATTCTTTGCGGATCAGGCGAATATTGATTGGTATATTTGCACGAATAGTGCGCAATGCAATAACTTAACAGAGCTTGCGCATCTCTTAGACTATGTGAAACGTTTTCCGGAAAATCAACGACTGATCGTGATTGGATTTGGAAATGAAGGAATTATGGAATTAGCTAGTTTTTTTCAAAAACACACGATCCTTTCAACGAAACTTTGGTTGATTCCTGTATCTGCCCGTTCGTTTGGTGGAGCATTGACAAACAAACGCAGCATTTTACAGTCGCCTTATCAGGCTGTATTAGAAACAGAAAATTTGCCAGAACGAATTTTCTTTGACCAAACGATTAGTGATCGCCAAGTTGAAGGCAAACAGATCGACTTTTTGACGTTCGTTGTTTGTGGATTGATTTGTGATTATGGTTTCTTACAGAACTTGTACAAAAATTACTCAACACAGCAAAAACTACACAACGTACCTTTTGCTGGGATGCTCGAAGAAATGATTCATTTTTACCAGGAAGAGGCGGAAAATCTTGCAACTTATGGTAAACTATTTGAGCAAGCTTTTTATCTAACAGAAAACGGACATTTATTATCAGCAAGCATGAAAAAATTTTTAGGATTACTTTTTCAACTAGTTTGGAACATTGAGCGTAACGAGATTTCTTTTCAATTAAAAAATTTTTTTATTTGGTTGAAGCATCTTGGTTATCCAATTGATTGGCTGGAACAGTTATCTGAAGCTGAATATTTAGAAAATGTCTTGATTTTAGCAGAAAAAAGCAAAAAGATTCTTGTTTTAGAAAAAATTGGTATAATAGAAGGATACCATTCGCCAAATGAGAATGAATTGTTGAAAATGATGACAAGATATCAAAGGATTGTCAATGAGATTAGAGGGAATTGAATGAAAACATACAGTGAAAAAATGTTACAAGCCTTGTCTGAAGAAGATTTAGCACAGGCTCAACTATTACTTGTACAGGCGTTAAAGGAAGATCCAGCAGACGTTTTAGCTGAATTGGGTGAAGAATTGTTAGCGATTGGTTTTTTAGAAGAAGCAAAACAAATTTTTGAACAACTTGTAGCGCAATATCCTGAAAATGATGGCTTAAATATTCCATTAGCAGAAATTGCGATTGAAGATAATGAGATTGACGAAGCATTTACGTATCTAGAAAAGGTAAGTAAAGAAAGTGATTATTATCCGCAAGCGTTATTGGCAATTGCTGATTTGTATCAAGTAATTGGTATTCCAGAAGTAAGTGAAGCAAAGTTAAAAGAAGCTGCTAGTTTGCTTCCTGATGAACCTTTGATTCAATTTGCTTTAGCAGAATTGTATTTTTCAGTGGATCGCTTTAAAGAAGCTGCTGTCATTTATGACAACTTGTTAAATAGCCAGATCAAAGAAATTTCTGGCATTTCGATGCAAGAGCGTCTAGGCCAATCACTAAGCATGCAAGGCGAATTTGAGGCAGCAATCAAACCATTAGAAGCAGCATTAGAGGAAGATCGCACAGATGATCGATTGTTCCAGTTAGCTTTTACAAACTTACAATTAAAAGAAAACCAACAAGCAATCAATTACTTACAAGAACTACGAACAGTTAATCCTCAGTACCAATCGCTTTATCTGTATTTAGGACAAGCGCTACAGGAAGAAGAATTGATTGAAGAAGCACAAACGGTATTGGAGGAAGGAATCAAAGAAAATCCTTATCAAGTTGAATTGTATCATTTGGCTTCTGAAAATGCTTTTCGTTTGCGTGACAAAGAAAGTGCAGAAAAATTATTGTTGCAAGCTCTTGAACTAGGTGAAAAACAAGATGATACGTTATTGACTTTAAGTAATCTTTATTTAAATGAAGAACGTTATGAAGACGTTATTAATGCAGTCAACCAAATGGAAGAAACAGCAAATCCATATGCCGAATGGAATTTGGCTCATGCATATAATGAATTAGAAGATTTTGCTGTCGCAGCGCTCCATTACGAGCAGGCTTTCCACGAGTTGCAACATGAACCAGATTTCTTGAAAGAATACGCATTTTTCTTACGAGAAGAAGGAAAGCTGGATCAAGCAAAAGAACTATTAAAACATTACTTACATCATGAACCTGGAGATATGGAGGCCCTGTCTTTACTAGATGATCTATCATAAGGGGTGATCAAGATGTTTATAAATGTGCGGGAAAAAAAGAATTTTTTAACGTGGATGGTGAACCATGTTTCATTTAGTCGCCGTGAAGTTTTTTGGATTTTGAATTACTTGTCAAATCATGAAGCGATTTTGAAAAATGTTCATTTTGTTGAGGGGGCGGATCAAACTACCCGTGGGTTACAAATCAGTGACCTGTCTGTAGCTGGTGAACCGATGAAATTGTTTTTAAAAGGGAAAGTGTTTACGGATACAGATCAAATTTTTCACGAAATTCGATTGAATCGAACAGAACCGTTGTATGTGGAATGTTTCTTTGAAGACGCTTGGCAAACGAGTGAATATCTATCCATTTTAGAAGACAATCCTTTTGCTACTTGGGATTTAACGATTGCAGAAGAAGAAACAGAAGCAGTCGAAAGGTACTTCCATGCAAAAGAGCAAGAGGCCCAGTTAAAGATGCTTTACGCACAAATTGATCAAGCATTAGAAGACGGAAATAAGGATGCGTTTTTGAAACTATCCGATGAAGTCAATCGTCAAATTTTAGCAGATGCACAAAGAGCGTCAAATAAAAATGGTGTTAGCTAAACAAAGAGTTTGTGGCTCCAAGCGATTAGCTTCAAGCAATAAGGATGCTTTTCATAAAAATAGCTCTCTCTATTTTTATGAAAAGAGGACTTATTGACAAAGAAGCTGCTTGGGGAACACCGTGAATAAGGTTGTGGCGCAAAACGTTCAGCTCTGACAAGATAGCGAGCAAGCACTCAAAATAGCTCTTCATATTTTGAAGTGAATGAAAGCTATGTGGAGGAGTTGTTTGGGAACACCGTTTATTTAGAAGAAAGGGCTGTGACAATATTTTTGTCACAGCCCTTTTTTTTGTCTGAATCTCAATCGTTTGGTTTGAGGTCTCAAATAGGTGAAACCTTCACCGGCAACTTCATGAACATTGATGACTGAGATGAATGCTTGTTCATCAATTTCATGAATGATTTGCTTGGCAGAGGTCAATTCACTGGAACTAACAACTAAGTAAATCAATTTTTTTGAATGACCAGAAAAGCCACCTTCACCATTTAAAAAGGTGACGCCACGTTGTAATCCAGTCATCAATAAAGGCGCCAGTTCTTCGCTTTTATTTGAAACCACTAATAGACCTTTGGCAGAATAACCACCATCAAGAATTGAATCAACTACTCGACTAAACACATAAGAAACAATCAGGGTGTACATCATTCGCTTCAAATCAAGATAAGTTAATGAAGCAAGCAACACGATAATATCAAAAGTGAGTAATGAACGTCCCATAGAAATACCATAGTTTTTTTCTAAAATACGTGCGATGATATCACTACCGCCAGTCGTTCCTCCCATCCGATAGACCAAACCGCTACCCACGCCAGCAATAAGACCTGCTAATAAGGCAACAATCAATAAATCATGTTCTAAATTGATTTCGATGGGAACACGTTGCCAAACCCAAAGAGCAACTGATAAGGAAACAGTTCCTAAAATGGTGTATGCTAATGAACGTTTGCCAAGAATTTTTCCACCAATGAGAATCAACGGAATATTGATAAGCAAAGTTGTATAAGCGGGATCAATGCCAAAGAGTGCGCGTAAAATCAAAGTAATCCCCGAAACGCCACCTTCAGCTAAGTGGTTGGCGATATTTAAATAGACAAGTCCAAAGGCATAGATACTTGTTCCGATAATAATAAAGAAAACCTCTTTAATTGTTTTTGATACTGTCATGTGATCCCTGCTTTCGATAAAAATAGCTGAAAAAGTTAGAAAATTTTTTCAATTCAATATTTAATGTAGCATGGAATTTTCATTTTCACAATTGCTCTTAGCTATGTTTTGCTGTAAAGTTTTGTTAGGATAGTCTTGAAAGGGGAACGTTATGAAGAAAGAACGGACATTAAGAAGTATGCAGATGGAAGTGGATGAGTATATTCAGCAATTCAAGGTCGGTTATTTTTCCCCATTAGCTCAAATGGCACGCTTGACAGAAGAAGTCGGTGAGCTTGCGCGAGAAGTCAATCACTCTTATGGTGAAAAGGCGAAAAAGAAAACAGAGAAAGAAAATTCTGTCGCACAAGAGTTAGGTGATGTACTTTTTGTTACAATGATTATGGCTAATTCACTGGATATCGATTTGACAGAAATTTTCGAGAAAAATATGGAAAAATTCAATCAAAGAGATCGCTATCGTTTTGAGAGAAAAGATGGCCAAGTCGACGAAGGATAAACAGCCAATCAAAGAGAAATGCTAAAGAGGTAGAAAAAATGAAATTAGAACAATTACCGCTGGAGTACCAACGAGCGATTCCAGTTTTACAAAAATTAGAACATGCTGGGTATGAAGCTTACTTTGTAGGTGGAAGTGTTCGTGACATTTTATTGCATCAGGAAATTCATGATGTGGATATTGCAACGAGTGCGTTTCCACAAGAAATCAAAACGTTGTTCCCAAGAACGATTGATGTCGGTATTGAACACGGAACTGTTTTGGTGTTAGAAGAAGAGGAACAATATGAAATCACAACCTTTCGAACCGAATCAACTTACCAAGATTTTCGTCGCCCAGATAAAGTCGAATTTGTTCGTTCGCTTGAGGAAGATCTAAAGCGACGTGATTTTACAATCAATGCGTTTGCTTTAAAAGAAGATGGAAAGATTATCGACCTTTTTGATGGTTTAGATGATTTGCATAATCATGTTTTGCGAGCTGTAGGAAATCCTCATGAACGGTTTCATGAAGATGCATTACGAATGATGCGTGGGCTACGATTTGTCAGTCAACTGGGCTTTGAATTAGAACCAGAAACACTTGAAGCAATCAAAGAAAATCATGCTTTGCTGGAAAAAATCTCAGTGGAGCGAGTCAATATCGAATTTGTTAAAATGTTACTGGGAAAAAATCGTCAAGCAGGTTTGCGGGCATTTGTCGAAACCGAATGTTACATCTATTGTCCTGGTTTAAGTGGAAAAGGGGAAGCATTACTACGAATGGCTGATTTGCCAGAAATCCCCTTGAAAACAGAAAGCCAAGCATGGGCACTATTGCTAAATCAATTGGATTTATCTGGTTCAGCAGTCCGACCTTTTTTAAAAGAATGGAAGTGCTCCAATCAAATGATTAAAGAGGTGCAGGCACTGGTTCAAGGTTTGGATTTACGTCAAGAAGGACCATTGTTGCCAACAGCTCTTTATCAGTTAGGTGAAACAGCAGCTGTTCAAGTAGAAGAGCTGATGGTTTACTTTGAGAAAATGCCTGAGCTTGCGAAAGTGAGACAAGCTTATCAAGAACTTCCAATCAAATCGTTACGAGAATTAGCAATTGATGGAAAAATTTTACTAGCTACGATGGATCGAAAACCGGGTCAATGGGTCAGTGAGGCGCTACAATCAGCAGAAGAGGCTGTCATTAACCAAGTAGTGAAAAATGAGCGGGAAGCATTATTGACTTACGTGAAGGAGCAACTAAGTAACTAGAGTGTGAAGAGAGGAACCATGACAAAAAAGTATTTTTGTAGCTCCTCTTGTCCTAACAGATGTTGTTTCCAAAACAACTTATTAATCTAGCCTCTGTTCACTTCAAAAGTTTGAAAGCTATTTGATGTTTGCTCGTTAACTTGTTGGAGCTAAACGTTTTGCGCCACAACCTTAACTACGGTGTTCTCCAAGTAACTCCTCGAAATAGCTTGCAGCCACTTCAAAATAAGTCTAAATTATTCAAAAATTTAGGAAATAATTTCTGATAATTTATTCTTATTTGTTGGAGCTGAGCACTTCGTGTACAATCTTTTTTGAACCATGAAAAAAATTTTGGTTCGCACCATGTTCTGAATGATTTTTAGAACTTAAAATGTGACCACTTACATTTGTTATGCTAAACTTGTAGTGCAATGCTGATTATTATTTGGAAGAAGGAGATTTTTTATGAAAAAAGAAATGACAGCGCTAAAATTTTATTTCCGTAATGGAGAAACTTGGACGATTGATCGTCGTCATATCGGTGACTTATGGATCAAACAAATTACAACGAGTTTTGGACGAATCAATGGAAGTGAATTTGTTGAAATTCATCCATGTGCTGGATTTAAAATCGAA
The DNA here is from genome assembly GCF_040887505.1 of Enterococcus sp. C50. Lineage (NCBI taxonomy): Bacteria > Bacillati > Bacillota > Bacilli > Lactobacillales > Enterococcaceae > Enterococcus > Enterococcus sp. C50. Next base: position 76,730 of record NZ_JBFOFW010000008.1, read on the forward strand.
ATTTTTCAAGAAGGCGATTCAGTTGCAACTCATGACATCAACTTGGGTGGCTTAGAGATGGGTATGTTTAGCCGTGCGTTAAAATATGAAGATATTGAACGAATGGAAATTTTGTATCGTAATGGTGCGCCTGACATGGTTTATTTCCCTTATATGGACAAAGGAACAGAAGGTTTGGATAATCAATATCAATCAACAAAAATTAGTGAACAAACTGGAAGCTTGTACATCGTAATCAATCCTGAACAGCGTGTAGAAGAAGTTTACGGTCAATTTTTCGAATAGAGAAAGTAGTAAAATGTATTTGTTTTTTTCCTCGATAACAATGGGGCGAAAAATGAATACATTTTTTGCTATGTTTACTTGTAAAATTACTTGGTATAATGGAATGAAAACTTCATTTTTGTTTTCTGAAAAAACTTTTTAATTTTTTTGCGGAAAACTTGCTATCTTGCATCTTTTGGAATAGAATAGGGTCTTGAAAAATCATTGTAAACAGCAAACGGGGCAGTAGTAAAACAAAAGTTGAATTTAGAGACAAGAGTTCATAGTTTTGCTATCAGATGTGCAGTTTGTATATAGGAGATCTGAAAAATGAGAGAGAGTTTTGAAAAACAAAAAAGACTGTTGCATGATCGCTATGGGGCATTTTCGATGGAAGATCGTCGTCGAATTCTTTGCTATTTACGAAAGAAAAATATTTTAACGTATCGTCAAATGGAACGTTTGAAGCATGAATTACTTCGTTTAGAATCAAAACGAGTACAGTGTGAATTAGATGGCAATGAAGTACAAGCTGAAGCTGTCGAAAGTAAGATTTTGAAAAAAAAGGAACAATTTTTAAAGGTACTTGCACAAAATAAAAAATAGAGGAGATGGGCCATGGAATTTGCTGAGTTAGTAATCATCTTTGCTGTAACGATTACTGCATCAAATATAGTCAGCCGCATCTTACCGGTAATACCAGCACCATTAATTCAAATATTTCTTGGAGTTATTTTAGGTCTAACTGAATGGGGAGAATCCATCAGCTTTGAACCAGAATTGTTTCTGGTGATGATTATTGCTCCTTTATTGTTTCGTGAAGGTGAAAAAGCAGATGTTACGTCGATTCTTAAAAATTTCGATACGATTTTATTTTTAGCCTTTGGTGGGGTCATTTTGACGTTACTTGGCGTAGGGATGACACTGTCATTTTTATTACCAAGTTTGCCCTTTGCTGCCTGTTTTGCTTTTGGTGCGGCACTTGGCCCGACAGATGCCGTTGCCGTTAGTTCATTATCAGGACGAGTGAATATTCCCAAAAAAGCTATGCATATCTTAGAAGGCGAAGGATTGCTAAATGACGCATCAGGTGTTACAGCCTTCCAATTTGCTTTAGCTGCATTGATTACAGGCTCTTTTTCTGCAGTAAATGCAGGGGTGAGTCTAGTGATCTCAAGTTTGGGTGGGGCACTTGTTGGTTTCTTGTTGGTTTGGGTTAAACGAAAAGTAATCAATATGATTGAAAAAGCTTCGGCTAGAGATGTAACAGGGTATTTATTAATCGAACTTTTGCTACCCTTTTTAGCTTATGTGTTAGCAGAAGTTTTTGGTGTTTCGGGAATTATTTCCGCGGTCGTTGCTGGAATATTACAAGCATCCAGTTTTCGGAAAATCACGATTTTTGATGCGGAGTTATCTAGTTTATCCAATAGCACTTGGACAACTGTGACATTTACGTTGAATGCACTCGTGTTTATTTTCTTAGGAATTGAATTGACGCAAGTCTTTTCTCCTGTTTGGGAAAATGGGTTATATTCTAACTGGATGTTGATTCTTGTCATTTTGTTGATCTCAGTTATGTTATTTGTTATTCGTTTTGTTTCAATTACAGCTTTTTATTTATTTAAAGGTGGCTTAACCAGATTTAAAGAGGAACTCAACGAAATTTTAATTTTAACCTTTGGTGGAGTTAAGGGAACAGTCAGTTTAGCAACGATTTTTATTTTGCCGCTAACAATTAATGGAATGGTCTTTCACCAACGATCATTGCTGTTGTTCTTAACTGCAGGAGTTATCTTGGTTACATTAGTTGTGGGGATACTCGCACTACCAATTTTAACTGAAGAACAAGAAATAAATGGAACAGATTTAAACGCACTGATGATTTTAGAAGAAGTTGTTGAAAGTTTGCGTCAAGAGGCAAAAGAATTACCGAAAAATTCGAAAGAGTATCTGGCAACAGAAGCTGTGATTGAAAATTATCAAGAGCGAATTCGAGAACTGTACTTTGAAGACTTAACGGAAGATGAAAAACAAGAAGTGCAAGAAATCCAAGCACTTATTTTATCGATTGAACGAGATGGCTTAGATGAAAGCTATCGTTCAGGAAAATTGACAGTCAATGGTTATCGTTTCTATTCACGATTTTTATCACGTTTTGAACGCTCAATCACAGGTGAGATTCTCTCATTCATCGGTTTTTGGCTATTATTTGTTCGTCGAGTGATTCGAATTATTTTACATCCAAAAATGTTTTGGGAACGTCGTAAAAGAGAACAACAAACAATTGTTACGAAAAAAGATATTAGTGATGTAAGAGATGTTTATCATAAAAACACGCAATTAATCATCGAAAGTTTGGATAACTTAACAGATGTGTATGGCGATGTGATGATTCAATTTTTTATTGAACAAAGAAAAGCGCAAGAAATGCGTATGATGTCGAAAAACTTTTTCTCTACGATGATGATTCAACAAGAAACTTTGTTTACGAAAAAAATGCTTCGAGGCTACTATTTAGAACGAAAAGTTGTTGATGAATACGAAGTTGCTGAAAAAATTACGACTTTTTCAGCGAATGATTATCGAAAAAATATCAATCTTTTAGAGTCCTATACAATGAACAAACCAGCTGATGCTTCACCTTTACGATTTGCGTATAGTCGAAAAAAGCGTGAGCTGCAAACGAAAAAATTGAAGCAACAGGTTCACGACAAATAATTGATGTAAGTAATGGCATTAAGCAAGCTTGAAAGAAAAATCATGGTGATTTTTGTTTCAAGTTTGCTTTTTTATTTTTGAAAACAGTTAAGTGAAAAAGTCTCATTATTCATATGGATTTTATGATACAATAACCGAGATAAGGAGGGGACAAGTTGAAAGAATTAAAAGTAACTGACCTCAAAAAAACTTACGGCGAAAAAGATTTGTTTAATCAAATTTCTTTTTTGATTCATGAAAAAGATCGGATTGGATTAATTGGAACGAATGGTACTGGTAAAACCAGTCTCTTAAATATCTTAGCCGGCATAGATAGTGGTGATGGTGATCGTCAAACAGTTTTTTATCCGACGAATTATCGAATAGGCTATTTGTCACAATCAACAGATTTTTCAGATGAGTTAACCGTTCTACAAGCAGTTTTCCAAGGAACAAGTCCACTCATTCGAACGGTACGTGCTTATGAAGAAGCTTTGTTACGTTTAAGTGCTAATGGGGATGATCCACTCGCACAAAAACAGTATGCACAAGCGGAAGAAGCAATGAATAAAGAAGGCGCTTGGACAACAGATACCAATGCAAAAATTATTTTGCAAAAACTAGGTATCAGTGAATTAGACAAAAAAATCGGCGCACTTTCTGGTGGCCAAAAGAAACGCGTGAGCTTAGCTCAGGTCTTGATTGATGAACCAGATTTGTTATTGTTAGATGAACCAACAAACCATTTGGATTATGCAGCAATTGAATGGCTTGAATCATATTTGAAACAGTATCGTGGCGCATTGCTAATGGTTACCCATGATCGTTATTTCTTAGATCGAGTGACGAATCGAATCTTTGAGTTGGCATTTGGAGAGCTTCATGAATATAAAGGAAATTATGAAGCCTATGTTCTAGAAAAAGCGGAGCGAGATCGTGTAGAAGTCGAACAAGAAGAAAAACGTAAACGACTATATAAGCAAGAACTTTCTTGGATTCGCGCGGGTGTTCAAGCACGAGGAACAAAGCAGCAAGCCCGAATCAATCGCTTTGAAGATTTAAAAGAAAACTTGTATCAGGTAAACCAAGAAGCGGACCTTGAATTGAACATCGCAACACAGCGTCTTGGAAAAAAAGTTTTAGAAATCAAAGATGGCTATTATTCCATTAACAACCAAATTTTATTAGCTGATTTACAATTATTGATTCAAGCAAAAGAACGACTAGGAATTACTGGGAAAAATGGCGCCGGAAAATCCACCTTGTTAAATATTTTGGCAGGGCGAATGACTTTGGATAGTGGCACGTATTCTATTGGTGAAACAGTCCGATTAGCATACTACACACAGGAAAACGAGGAAATGGCACCAGACCAACGAATGATTTCTTATTTGCAAGAAGCTGCAGAAGAAGTTAAAACTGCTGACGGTGCTCAAATCGGTGTAGCCGAATTATTGGAACGATTTTTATTCCCACGGTATATGCACGGTACTCGAATCGGCAAACTTTCTGGTGGAGAAAAACGACGTTTATATTTATTAAAACTCTTGATTCAGCAGCCAAATGTTTTATTATTAGATGAACCAACCAATGATTTAGACATTGCAACATTAACTATTTTAGAAGATTATTTTCGAACATTTCCAGGTGCAGTTATCACTGTGTCCCATGATCGTTATTTCTTAGACAAAGTAGTCGATAAGTTACTTGTTTTTCAAGGCAACGGCAAGCAAGAGCTTTTTTACGGAGATATGTCTGACTATTTACAAAAGCAAAAAGAAGAAGATAAAGTAGTCATTGCTAAAGCAAAGCCAAAAGCTACACCAAAAGACGAAGCCAAAAAGAAAAAGCTCTCTTACATGGAACAAAAAGAATGGGCAACCATTGAAGATGATATCGCAGAGTTGGAAAATAAACTGGGTGAACTGCAAGAAGAAATGAACCATCAAGGAGATGACTTTACACGTCTCCAAGAATTACAAAAAGAAGTGAGTTTGACAGAAGGACAACTGGAAGAAAAAATGGCTCGCTGGGAGTATCTTAGTGAGTGGGCCGATAATTAGGAGGAGAATGAATGGAACAAGCTTATCTTGATTTAGGAAAAAAGTTGTTAGAAGAAGGAAACCAAAAAGGTGATCGAACAGGGACAGGTACGCTTAGTACTTTCGGCTATCAAATGCGCTTTGATTTACAAGAAGGCTTTCCTTTGTTAACAACCAAAAGAGTCCCATTTGGTCTCATTAAAAGTGAGTTACTCTGGTTTTTAAAAGGAGATACGAATATCCGTTATCTTTTAGAAAATAATAATCACATTTGGGATGAATGGGCGTTTGAACGCTACATCAAAAGTGAGGACTACACTGGTCCAGATATGACAGACTTTGGTCATCGAAGCTTAGTTGATGAAGCATTTAATGAACTTTATCAAGAACAAAGTAAACTATTTTGCGAAAAAATTATTAATGATCCAGAATTTGCAGCTGAATATGGCGACTTAGGTCATATTTACGGGTACCAATGGCGTCATTGGGAAACAAAAGATGGTCGTTTTATTGATCAGATTAAAGAAGTAATCGAAGCAATCAAAACAACACCAGATTCTCGACGTTTAATTGTTTCAGCGTGGAATCCTGAAGATGTTCCAAGTATGGCGTTACCTCCTTGCCATACCATGTTTCAGTTTTACGTCTTTGAAGGTCGTTTAAGTTGTCAATTATATCAACGAAGTGGTGATGTATTCTTAGGTGTTCCATTCAACATTGCTAGCTACGCGTTGCTTACTCATTTGATTGCACATGAAACAGGATTGGAAGTCGGAGAGTTTGTTCATACGCTAGGCGATGCGCATTTATATTCTAATCACGTAGAACAAATGAAAGAACAGTTAAGTCGTGAAGTACGTGAGTTTCCAACATTAAGTCTGAATCCAGAAAAACAATCTGTATTCGATTTTGAAATGGATGATATCCAATTGGAAGGATACCAACCACATCCAGCAATTAAAGCACCGATTGCTGTGTAAGAAAGGATGAGAAGATGCTAGCTGCAATTTGGGCACAAGATGAAAATGGATTGATTGGTAAAAATGATCAACTTCCTTGGCGATTACCGAATGATTTGAAATTTTTTAAACAAACAACTGAATCAAATATTTTAGTAATGGGAAGAAAAACGTTTGAAGGTATGGGCAGTCGACCATTGCCAAATCGCCAAACAATTGTCCTTACGCATGATAAAAATTATCAAGCAGAGGGCGTAACCATCATGCACGAGTTAGAAGAAGTCCTTGCTTTTGAAAAAGAAGCAGACGGAATCGTCTTTATCGCTGGTGGTGCTGCTATTTACCAAGAATTTTTACCTTACTGTAGTATATTGTATCGCACCGTGATTCAGCACGCATTTGAGGGTGATACTTATTTTCCTGCCGTCAAATGGGAAGACTGGTCACTAATCAATGTCAGCACAGGTGAAGTGAACGACGTCAATCCGTATGCACATCAATTTGAAACGTACCAACGAAACGAAAAATAATGTCGACAAGCAAATTTAATTTTGTTTGTACGCATAAAAAAAGAACTTTACGCGAATTAGGCGCAAAGTTCTTTTTTTTACCTATTTTAAAAAATCAAGTGAAAAATAAAACAGAAAAGTACATAAAGCCTGCACCTAACATAACAAAAAGGTGCCATACGACGTGCATGAAGCGAACGGATTTCAAACTATAGAAGAAGGCACCCACTGTATAAGAAAGTCCACCTAAAACCATTAGCGAAATTCCTACTAAACCTAGTGAATGGTAAAGGGGAACTGCAGCAATCAAACAAAGCCAGCCCATCACGATATAAATAAAGGTTGAAACTTTTGATACCGTTTCCTTTTTGTGTAAGGTTAGTGACTTATAGACGATTCCTGCAATCGCGAATACCCAAATCAAGCCAAAAAGCATCCAACCTAGCCAACCTTTAACACTTAAGAGGCAAAATGGTGTATAGCTTCCGGCAATCAATAGGAAAATGGAGCTATGATCAAAGACCTGAAAAACACCTTTTGCTTTGGTAAAAATCAATGAATGAAACAACGTTGAAGTTAAAAATAAAAGAATCATCATTGATCCGTAAATCGCATAAGTGACAACATGAAGGGGAGAATGAAGATGCGCGCCTTTGACGAGTAAAATGACTAAGCCCGCGATACTTAATCCAGCACCAATTCCGTGAGTGATCGCATTAAAAACTTCGTTGACAATCAAGTAACTGCGACTAAATTTTGTTTTTTCCATGAAAACGGCTCCTTTGTTTGACGTATTTAATGAAAAATCATTGTTTGTCTGTTATACTAAAAAAAGAAATTGCCTTGAATGTAAGTTTAACATGAATAAGGCAGCTGTTAAAGGAAGAGTGAGAAAACAATGACAAATGTAAAAATTGTAACAGATTCTTCTTGTACAATGGAAAAAGATGTACGAGACACTTTAAATATTCATGTCATGCCACTATCAGTAATGATTGATGGCGTTATGTATCCTGATGACGATCAGTTAGATGGAGAAACATTCATGCAGATGATGTCTACTGCTAAAGCTTTACCAAAAACGAGCCAACCACCAATTGGCGAATTTGTTTCATTATATGATGAATTGGGTAAAGATGGTAGCGAAATTATTTCCATTCACATGACAAAAGGATTAAGTGGAACTGTGGAAGCTGCGCGTCAAGCGAGCAATTTAACTAAAAGTAAAGTAACAGTTATTGATAGCGATACAACAGATCAAGGTTTGTCTTTCCAAGTCATTCAAGCAGCAAAATTAGCAAAAGAAGGCAAATCTTCAACTGAAATTTTAGCTGAAATCAAAAAAATTAGCGACAACACCAAATTATATATTGGAATTGCTACCTTAGATAACTTAGTCAAAGGTGGACGAATCAGTCGTGCGACAGGGTTGCTGTCAAGTATGTTGAATATTCGTGTGGTCATGAATTTTACTCATGGAGATTTGATTCCAGTTGCCAAGGGCCGAGGAAAGAAAACTTTTGACAAATGGTTTGATAGTTTGAAAAAAGAACTAAAAGAGTTACCTAATGTTCATCAAATTGCGATCTCCCACGCTGATGCAAAAGAATTAGCATTAGAGTTCAAAGAAGGTCTACAAGAACTATTTCCTGAAATGCATATCCCAGTTTTACAAACAAATCCAGTAATTGCTACACATGCGGGTAAAGGTGCTTTTGCGATCATGTATTATGTCGATTAACAACTTATAGAGTAAGAAAAGAACTAGTTGAGTGGCATGTTCATTTCACTAGTTCTTTTTGTGTGCATTTTTTGAAAAAAAGATAAATTCCTATGATTTGTTTCGAAAGACTACCTTTTTCAAATAACTTTTGATAAGATTAGACACAATTGAAGACAGAGGTGAGAAAATGAAATTACTCAAGAGATATGGATTATTTTTTATTCCAATCGTCATTGCAGTCATCGTTTTCGCTGGATTATCACTGAGTATTCCGAAAGCAGAACCCTTAGTAAAGCCATCAGTTGCGACTAAAAAAACGTCGAACATGAAAAGTAAACTTCATTATGTAGCGATTGGTGATTCTTTAACCGAGGGAGTGGGAGACCAAACCAAACAAGGAGGTTTTGTTCCGCTAGTTGCAAATGATTTACGAGAAGACTATCAGCTGAAGACTGTTGAAACAGAAAATTATGGTGTCAATGGCGAACGAAGTGACCAGATACTTAAGCGAGTGAAGGAAAAAGAAACAATTCAAACAAACATTAAGACCGCTGACATTATCACATTGACTGTGGGTGGAAATGATTTGATGAAGGTGATTCAAAATAATTTTTTTGGGTTAACAACACGATCTTTTAAAAAACCTTTAAAAAACTATCAAGAAAATGTGACTGAACTTTTAGCAGAGATCCGAGAGCTAAACCCAAATGCGCCTATCTATGTTCTAGGTATTTACAATCCTTTTTATTTGAACTTTCCAGAAATCACAGATATGCAAACGATTGTAGATAATTGGAATCAAGGAACAGAAGCCATGGTCAAAGAAACGGATCACTGCTATTTTATTCCAATCAACGATTTACTATATCAGGGGTTAGATCAAAAAGTTGGTGTAGCTGAAGAACAAACAAATACAACAGATAGTATGGCAGAAAGCTTGAATGATATAAAAAATAATGTTTTGTATGAAGAGGATCATTTTCATCCAAACAACTTGGGCTATCAATTGATGGCAAATGCAGTAAAAGAAAAATTAGTTGCAACCAAAGAACAGTGGCTGATAAAGGAGGGTGACAAATGACAGAATCAGAAAATCCAAAGAAATCAGAAGTAGAAGTGAAAGAACCCTTGAACGAAAAACAAAGTCAAGCATCGAATTATTGGCGAATGGCTTTCTTGATTCTATTAGGTGTCGTGGTTGGTATCACCATTTTTCTAGGCGTTCGAATTTTTTCGAGCCAACCTGAGTACAAAAACATGCCAGAAATTACGGCAATCGAAGGCGAACCAGTCCTGACAATTAATTCAAATAAAGAAAAAGTCAATCAGTTGATTAGTTTTTTCTTAAGTGATTTTCAAAAAGAAGGCGACATTGAGTATAAATTTTATTTAGAAAATGAAGCCATGTTAAATGGTCAGTTTGAAGTATTAGGTTTTCCAGTGAATTTTTATCTCTATTTTGAACCCTATGTTATGGAAAATGGAAACGTTCAGCTGAAAGCAAAAAGTTTATCCATCGGCACATTAAGTTTGCCAATCAAAGATGTGATGAACATGGTTAAACGTAATTATAATTTACCTAAATGGGTCGAGATTGATACGAAAGACTTAACAGTCATGCTTCGACTAGATAAATTTAGAATGCAAAATGGCATGTATATCAAAGCAGATAAAATAAATTTAGTAGACGATGATATTCGTTTTAGTCTATACTTACCCGCAAGTGAAGAAACAACAAAAGAAAGTTTAAATCAATAAGTGAAATCAAAATAGATAAATAAAAGGAGGGCTTTGATGGAACGTGCAATTTTTGCAGGTGGCTGCTTTTGGTGTATGATTCAGCCATTTGACAGTTTACCAGGTATCTACTCAATTATGTCAGGATATACTGGCGGACAACTGGCTAATCCAACCTATGAACAAGTGAAGAGCCAAACAACTGGCCATACAGAAGCAGTTGAAATCATTTATGATCCACAAGTGATTTCCTATCAAGAATTAGTCGAGCTTTATTGGGAACAAACCGATCCAACTGATGCGTTTGGACAGTTTGAAGACCGAGGAAGTAGTTATCGACCTGTCATTTTTTATTCAACAACAGAGCAACAAACGATTGCAGAAAAAAGCAAACAACGCTTAGCTGAGAGTGGTCGTTTTACAGAAAAAATTGTGACGACCATTGAGCCAGCACAGCCATTTTATTTGGCTGAAGTTGATCATCAAGACTACTATAAAAAGAATCCAGAAAACTTTGCACGCAATCATGCAAGAAGAGCGGCTTTTGTCGAGAAAAATTGGGGGAATCATCAGTGAATCGAAGCTTTTACCATTATTTAATGACTCTTCGTGGACCAAATCAGCTAGATCAAGTGACTGAATTTGCAAATGAAGCAGGAAAAGATATTCAATTTCCAAAACATAGTTCAGACTATGAAGAACTCTCTGATTATTTGGAAATGAATGTGGACTATTTAACTTCCATGGATGTATTTGATGCGGCTTGGGAACAATATTTGGAAAACAATCATGCTTCTTAAGCTTTTGTTTGTCTTTGAAAAAAAGATTAATTTCATCTCTTAGTCGCAATTTGTTTGAAATTTTTCTATAATAAAAGCAGAACTACAAATGAGGGATGAATGTTGACAACAAAACAGAAGTGGACGAATCGTTTTTGGTTAGCTGTGAAATATTTACTGATTTCGATTTTTCTGGCATTTATTTTACGTGGCTTTCTTTTTATTCCAGTACCGGTTGAAGGAAATTCAATGGAAAATACGTTGAGTCAAGGAAATATGACGATGATGGAGAAATTTACCGAGATCAAACGATTTGATGTCGTCGTTTTTCAATTGGCAGATGGCACGATTTATATCAAACGAGTGATTGGCTTACCAGGTGAAACGATCAGCTACCAAAATGATACATTACAAATCAATGGAAAAGATATCAAAGAACCATTTTTAAGTAAAAATATCCAATCAGATCATGAGACTGCACCGTATACGACCGATTTCACCTTGCAAGGATTGACTGGGGAAGAAAAATTAGCTGAAGATAATTATTTCGTAATGGGGGACAATCGACGAATTTCAAAAGACAGTCGTTCTTTTGGTACGATTTCTCGTGAAGATATCTTGGGTAAGGCACGTATGGTGTACTATCCTCTAAGTGAAATCAAATGGATCAAATAATTGATGGCTTGAAATAGTATCAGTCAAAAAGACAATTGAATGAGATCAATTGTCTTTTTTTTGTTTTTTTAAATATAGCTAAAGTTATCTTTGGACAACTCACATTCGCTTATGTTAACGTTTTCTTAGAGAGGTAAAATTTTTTTGTTAGTTGTTTTATCTTATCTTTTTTTCGAGGAGGTGAAAATGGAAAAGAGAGCTGGAAGAATTTGTTTAAAAGAAAAAATAAAACAAAAAAGGAGAAAGAAAATGAAAAAGATGATTGGATTATTTTTTACTTTATTTTTATTGTTTCCTCAAGTAATGGTTCACGCAGATGAAGCAAGTCAAGCAGTTGACGCAAAAAGTAGTGAGAAAAACCAGCAAATGGAATATACAATTACTAGAAATATTATAGTAGGCTCATTTACTGAGGGTTGGGGAGTCGAGGGCATGAGAGTAACAGAAGATGCAATTGAATTTGATGTTAACATGGGAGATGATCTTTACCAGTGTGGGAACCCGATTGAGGTACAGACTTTATCCAGTGGACCAAGGGGTCAGTATCAAGTGGAGGGCAAACGAATTCTTCGTGAAAAGAAAAATGGGCAACGCTATTACACGATTCGATTTGACAAAAGCCAATACATAAATGGTTCTAATACAGTTATCCATATAAAGACAATTGTAGATTTTGACTTTGTTTACAACGAGCTGGTCATTAATCTAAATACAAAAATACCAGAAAATTACAATGACATACTTGTTTCGATTCAAAGCAAAATGGATAATTGGAAAGTTGTTGATTGGGATGAAACACATAACGTAGCTGTGAGTTGGAACAATGATGGGAATAGTAATCAAAAGTGGTATTTAAAATATCATGCAGCAAAAAATGCTTACAGTATCCATAGTTATAAACAAACTGCATATAGTTTGTTAGAAAATAGTGATAAAAAGGTTGGCGTCAAACCCAATGTTAGTAATAACGATAGTGCACTGTGGCAACTGATTTGGGAAAGTAGTCAAACCAACGGCGAAGCATTTTTCTTGAAGAACGTAAAAAGTGGACATGTAATGGATATTCAAAAAAGCAATCTAGATGGTGGAAATATCATCACCTTTAATAAGACAGGGACAGAAAATCAAAAATTTATTTTACATATTGAAGGCTACAAATAAAAGCGAATCAGTCTTTTATTTTTAATGAATGTGCTATTAGTAGATAAGAAAGAGGAAACACGTCATCTGTGTTTCCTCTTTCTTTAGATAGTTCCCTGCAAGATTATAAAAAATAAGAAGAAATCATCCCAAACTTGTGGGGGAATGGTATGGATTTCTTCTCGTATAGTAACTAACGAAGTGTATTTTTTGTTTCTACATTGCCATCCAAGAGGGTTCTAACATATTTCCATCTAGGTCTTGTACTTCAAGGCCAAACATTTGATCTTCTGGAATACCCATGTCCACATGATAATAAGACCCACCATTTTCTTTTGCTGTTTCGGCAAATTTTTTGACTGCTTCTGCATTAGGTAGACTGAAAGCAATCAGTGCGCCACTGGTTGTCTGTGCATCTGCAATTTTTCGATCGTTGATAAATGTTTGATAAAATTCATGATTCAACAACATAATCCAAAAGTGATCATCCCATACCATAGAGCTTGCTTGTTCTGTCGAAAATTCTTGATTTTGCTCAAAGCCGAGTTTCGTATAAAATTCCGTTGACTTCTTTACATCTTTGACTGGAAAATTGACAAAAACCATCGTACTCATTTTTTTCGACCCCTTTCTATATTCTTATCATCTACTGTTTGTAAAACGCTGTCAAAAATTCTGCTTCGTTTTTTTCTTGGTAAAATAAATTTTGGAAAGGCATAGCGCTAAGAAAACAAACGATGCTTTCTTTTTTTTAGTTCAATTTATGCTAAAATAGCTTGTAAGTGATCAAACTGTGAACAACAGAATGAAAAAGCACATTCTATTTGAGTTCCAATCAGTGAGATTGATATATCAAGGAGGAAACACAACTATGACCATTCAATGGTTCCCGGGACACATGGCGAAAGCTCGTCGTGAAGTTTCTGAAAAAATGAAATACGTTGACATCGTTTTTGAGTTAGTGGATGCGCGTTTACCGTTGTCATCAAGAAACCCGATGCTCGATCAAATTATTCAACAAAAACCACGTATCGTTTTATTAAATAAAGCTGATTTGGCTGATCCACAACAAACAAAGCAGTGGCAAGAATATTTCAAAAAACAAGGTCACGCTGCATTAGCAATCAATGCACAAGAAAACAAGGGCGTGAAGGGACTGATTCCGACCGCCAAAGAAGTGTTAAAAGAAAAAAGAGCAAGAGATGCTGCTCGAGGATTGAAACCCCGTGCAATTCGAGCAATGGTTTTAGGAATCCCTAACGTTGGAAAATCGACATTAATGAATCGCTTAGTTGGAAAAAAAATTGCACAAACAGGGAATAAACCTGGAGTGACGAAAGGGCAACAATGGTTACGTCATGGAACGGAACTAGAATTATTAGATACACCAGGAATTCTTTGGCCTAAGTTTGAAGATGAAGAGATTGGGAAAAAGCTGGCATTGACTGGTGCAATCAAAGATCAATTACTTCACTTAGATGATTTGGCCATCTATGGCTTGGACTTCTTTGCCCGTTATTACCCAGGAAGAATTCAAGAACGTTACCATTTAACAGAAGAGCAGGAGCAGGGTCTTGCGCCAGAAATTTTGATGGCGGTCACGGCTAAAAGAGGCTTCAGAGATGATTACGCTCGTGGAAGTGAACTAGTTGTGTTTGAAATCAGAGATGGCAGATTAGGTCGCTACACGTTAGATCGCTGTGAAGAAATGGGGCAAGAAGTGAATGAGTGAGTCGATTCAAGCCATTAAGGAAAAATTAACAACAATCACTTCCTTGACTGATCCTTCACTTGAATATTTGAAGCAAGATCCGCGAAAAGGGGTACAACAAGCACTCAACTCTTTAGCAAAGCGGCTTGAAAAAGAGGCTAAAATCAAAGAAAAGTATCAAGAAATGTTTGTTTTTGAAAAACAAGGATATGCCAATGGTCATCAATGGATTGCTGGCATTGACGAAGTTGGTCGTGGACCATTAGCTGGCCCTGTCGTTGCAGCAGCAGTTGTCTTATCGAAAGATGAAGAAATTCTTGGCTTAAATGACTCTAAGCAGCTATCTGAGAAAAAACGTGAATTACTTTATCAGGAAATTCAAGAGAAAGCTTTGGCTATTGGAATCGGGATTGTTGACGAAAAAGTGATCGATGAAGTAAACATTTATGAGGCAAGCAAGTTGGCAATGATTCAAGCAGTTGAAAAATTAACTGTCCAGCCAACCTACTTGTTGATTGATGCGATGAAATTAGATTTGCCCATTCAACAAGAAAAACTAATCAAGGGAGATGCACGCTCTGTTTCGATTGCTGCAGCGAGCATCATTGCTAAAGTTTATCGCGATCGTTTAATGGCAGATTATGACCAATTGTATCCAGGCTATGGATTTGGTCACAATGCGGGCTATGGAACAAAAGAACACTTGATTGGTATGGAAAAACAAGGAATTACACCAATTCATCGTCGGACATTTGCTCCAGTCAAAAAATATTTATAAAAATTTAAACACACCTTTTGCGTATCTTATTAAAAAGAAAGCAAGAGGTGATTTTTTTTATGGAAAAAATAAAAGAATATTTATTACGTTTGACTTACGCAAAAGGGATTAGTAGCCAGGGAAAGTGGCAAATACTTCAGTACTTATTGGCAAATCCAGAAGTACGCTTAACAATAGAAGAGATTTGTAAGATTGCCTCTATTACGATTCATCGTGAACTGTTTCGACAAAGCTGGTTGGAGGTCGAAAATCACTGGGAAACAATCAAACAAAACCAACAGTATATTACTTGTTTGGACCCATGCTATCCCTCACAATTATTAAATTTGACATATCCTCCCATTCTATTATTTTATCGAGGGGACCTATCGTTATTGACGTATAAAATGGTGAGCGTTGTTGGAGGAAGACGATCGTCAGTTCTTGCAAAGAAAACAGTTCTTCAGCTCTTACGTCCAGTGATTGCTGAGGGTTATGTGATTGTGAGTGGCTGTGCCAAGGGAATTGATACATATAGTCACTGTGCGGCAATTAAAGAAGGTGGACGAACGATTGCTGTTGTTGGAACAGGCTTGGAAAAATTTTATCCAAGAGAAAATGAACAACTACAAAGGAAAATTGCTGAGGAGCATTTGCTGTTAAGTGAATATCCGCCAGAAGCAGGACCAAGGAGACACCGCTTTCCGATGAGAAATCGAATCATTGCTGCCTTATCACTGGGTACTTGTGTAATCGAAGCAAGGAAAAAGAGTGGCTCACTAATAACAGCACAGCAAGCATTAGATTTAGGCAAGGCTGTTTTTGCCGTCCCTGGAAATGTTTTAACAGAACACTCTGAAGGCTGTCATCACCTCATTCAAGATGGGGCAATTTGTACGATTTCAGGACAGGATATTTTAGCAGAATTGAAAGAATAACATCACATTTCCCATTTGCTTTCCTTGACAAACGATTTCTGAATGGATATGATTAGCTACGATTTGTAGGAAACCTCTAGTATAAGTATATATAGTAGGAACTCGACAATGAAAGGAGTCCATTCAAGAATGGCATATAAATATTTAGTGATTGTAGAATCACCAGCAAAGGCCAAAACAATTGAAAAATATTTGGGCCGAAATTATAAAGTAATGGCAAGTGTAGGCCATATTCGTGATTTACCAAAAAGTAAAATGGGAATTGATGTCGAAAATAATTATGAACCTCATTATATTTCTATCCGAGGAAAAGGCGATGTTATTAAAAGTTTAAAATCTGCGGCTAAAAAAGCGCAGAAAGTTTATCTCGCAAGTGACCCGGATAGAGAAGGAGAAGCGATTGCTTGGCATCTAGCCTATTTATTAGGATTAGATCTTGAAGACAAAAATCGTGTTGTTTTCAATGAAATCACTAAAGATGCTGTGAAAGCTGCGTTTAAAGAACCTCGTTCAATCGATGTGGATTTAGTTGATGCACAACAAGCACGCCGCGCATTAGACCGATTAGTTGGCTATTCGATTAGTCCAATCCTTTGGCGTAAAGTGAAAAAAGGATTAAGTGCAGGACGCGTTCAATCTATTGCTTTAAAAATTATCATTGATCGTGAGCAAGAAATCCGCGAATTTATTCCAGAAGAATACTGGAGTATCGATGGAAACTTTAAAAAGGCACGTAAGAAATTCAAAGCAAACTTCTGGGGAATCGATGGCAAGAAGAAAAAATTACCAGATGCAGAAGCTGTGAAAGAAGTCACTGCTAGAATTGATGGCCAAGACTTTGAAGTGAAAAAAGTTGAAAAGAAAGAACGTAAAAGAAATCCAGCCAATCCATTTACTACGAGTAGTTTACAACAAGAGGCTGCACGTAAATTAAATTTCCGCACAAGAAAAACAATGATGGTTGCACAACAACTATATGAAGGAATCGCATTGGGAAAACAAGGAACAGTTGGTTTGATTACCTACATGCGTACCGACTCAACGCGGATTGCTGACACAGCCAAAGCAGAAGCAGCTTCATTTATCCAAGAAACATATGGTGATGAATTCTCTGCTCACGGAAATAAAAAGGTAAAAAATGCTCAAGGCGCACAAGATGCCCATGAAGCAGTAAGACCAACTAGTGTTTTGCGCACACCTGATGAAATCAAACAATATTTAGATAAAGACCAATTAAAATTATATACATTGATCTGGTCACGTTTTGTTGCCAGTCAAATGACACCAGCGATTTTAGATACAATGAAAGTTACTCTAGACCAAAACGGTGTCATCTTTATTGCCAATGGTTCAAAGGTCAAGTTCAAAGGATTCATGCAAGTTTATGTTGAAGGTCGCGATGATGGTAAAGAAGACAAAGAAAACATCTTGCCTGAATTAATTGAGGGAGACATTGTTCAATCTGTGGACATCGAACCCAAACAACACTTTACGCAACCACCAGCAAGATTTAGTGAAGCAACGCTTATTCGAGCATTAGAAGAAAACGGTGTGGGTCGTCCATCAACTTATGCGCCAACATTGGATACGATCCAACGCCGCTACTATGTCAAACTGACACAAAAACGTTTCGAACCAACGGAGCTAGGAGAAATCGTTAACTCATTAATTGTTGAATTCTTCCCTCAAATCGTTGATATCCATTTCACAGCGGAAATGGAAAATGACTTGGATAAAGTGGAAGAAGGAAAAGAAGCTTGGGTCCAAGTAGTTGATCGTTTCTATAAACCTTTTGAAAAAGAATTAAGTAATGCAGAAGAAAAAATGGAAAAAATTCAAATCAAAGATGAACCAGCTGGATTTGATTGCGATGTCTGTGGGCATCCAATGGTGATTAAATTAGGAAAATATGGTAAATTTTACGCATGTAGTAATTTTCCAGAATGTCGTAATACCAAACCAATCGTGAAAGAAATCGGTGTTACTTGTCCCGTATGTCATGAAGGCCAAGTGATTGAACGTAAATCCAAGAAAAACAGAATTTTTTATGGTTGTTCTCGTTTCCCAGATTGCGAATTTACTTCTTGGGATAAACCAGTGGGCAGAAATTGTCCGAAATGTGATCAATATTTGGTTGAGAAGAAAGTTAAAGGTGGCAAACAGGTTGTCTGTGTAAATGGCGACTATGAAGAAGATGTTCAAAAATAATCGAAAAGAGGTTTTTACTTGAAAACTGTAAATGTAATTGGTGCCGGCCTTGCCGGAAGTGAAGCAGCTTGGCAAATTGCACAAGCTGGAGTTCCTGTTCGTCTATATGAAATGCGTCCAGTTAAATCGACGGAAGCACATCATACTGAAAATTTTGCGGAATTAGTCTGTTCTAATTCTTTAAGAGGAAATAGTTTAGCAAATGCTGTTGGCCTATTGAAAGAAGAAATGCGTCGCTTGAATTCCGTAGTGATTACTTCGGCTGACGAAACAGCTGTTCCTGCTGGTGGCGCATTGGCAGTTGACCGAGATTCATTTTCAGAAACGATTACTCGAAAAGTGAAAGAGCATCCACTAGTAACGGTTATCAATGAAGAAATAACCAAAATACCAGAAGGCATTACTGTTATCGCAACCGGGCCGTTAACTTCTCATCCATTAGCAGAAGCAATCAAAGAATTTAATGGTTCAGATGGTTTTTATTTTTATGATGCTGCTGCACCAATTATTGATAAATCAACGATTGACATGGACAAAGTATATTTGAAATCACGTTATGATAAAGGTGAGGCAGCTTACTTGAACTGTCCAATGACAGAAGAAGAATTTACTGCGTTCCATGATGCGTTGGTTCATGCAGAAGTCGCAGAATTAAAAGCATTTGAAAAAGAAAAATATTTTGAAGGTTGTATGCCAATTGAAGTAATGGCACAACGTGGATTTAAAACGATGCTATTTGGTCCAATGAAGCCAGTTGGACTAGAAGATCCCAAAACGGGCAAACGCCCTTATGCTGTCATTCAATTGCGCCAAGATAATGCAGCTGCTTCTCTTTATAATATTGTTGGCTTCCAAACTCACTTAAAATGGGGCGAGCAAAAGCGAGTATTCCGCATGATTCCTGGTTTAGAAAATGCTGACTTTGTACGTTATGGTGTCATGCATCGTAATAGTTTTATGAATTCACCAGAATTATTGAAACCAACTTACCAATCAGCGAAGCGCGAAGATTTATTTTTTGCAGGTCAAATGACTGGTGTTGAAGGGTACGTGGAAAGTGCAGCTAGTGGGTTGTTAGCTGGAATCAATGCTGCACGACTTGCAAAAGAAGAAGAGCTTGTTGTCTTCCCACAAGAAACAGTGATTGGAAGTATGGCGTACTATATCACGCATGCCGAAGGAAAACATTTCCAACCAATGAATGCAAACTACGGGTTGTTCCCAGAACTACCTGAACGAATTCGTGATAAAAAATCACGTTATGAAGCATTAGCAAACCGAGCATTAGCAGCTAATGAAAAAGTGATTGCAGAATTAGCTTCGCTTATTCCTGCAAAATAAACAAAAAAACGAAGCGACTTAGTAAGTTATGATTGAGCTATTCATAATTTACTAAGTTTTTTGTCGCGTAAAATGAATGCTTCACTGAAAAATTAGCGAGAAAAATGAAAACAAAACGAAAAATTGTGCGAATTGTGAACAAACTTAGAAATATTGATTAAATTCTGACAATTTATTTGTTTTTTTATAAGGGCTATGCTAAATTTATTTCTGGGATTGTAAGGAAGGTGAAAAAATGGCAGAACAAAGCTGGGAAGAAAAGTTTCTACGCTATTTGATTGTTGAACGAGGATACTCGGATAAGACGCGTCAAGCATACAAGGAAGATATTGATGACTTCAAAGATTTTCTAAAAGAATCTGGTGAGGAAAATTTGTTGAGTATTGATCACTTAGATGTGAGAGTCTATTTAGGTTTTTTATCAGATAAAGAATACAGTAGAAACACAATTAGCAGAAAAATTGCCAGTTTGCGTTCATTTTATCAATATCTTTTAAAAGAAGAACTGATCGAGGAAAATCCTTTTTCTTATGTCCATTTAAAGAAAAAAAATATTCGGTTACCGCGCTTTTTTTATGAAAATGAAATGCAGGCTTTGTTTGAAAGCGTTGCTGGGGATAAACCGTTGGACTTCAGAGATCGAGCAGTACTAGAAGTTTTATATGGTTCTGGTATCCGTTTAAGTGAATGTAGTGGGTTAAAGGTTAAGGACATCGACTTTCAAGCAGAGGTAATGTTGATTCATGGAAAAGGAAACAAAGAAAGATATGCGCCACTGGGATCCTTTGCTCAAGAAGCTTTACAAGAATATTTTGAAAAAAGTCGTTCGTTCTTGATGAATAAATACCATAAAGAGCACGATTTTGTTTTTGTTAACCACCATGGTGATCCAATTACACCAACTGGAATCGAATATATACTAAATCAGATAATCAAGAAAAGTAGTCTAGATAGTGATATTCATCCTCATATGTTGCGTCATACGTTTGCAACGCATTTATTGAACAATGGTGCAGATATGCGGACAGTTCAAGAATTATTAGGGCATGCGAATTTGTCTACAACTCAGATTTATGCCCATGTGACGAAAGAAAGTTTACAAAAAAACTATCGCTCTTTTCATCCACGAGCGTAGCAAGGATATTATTTTATTAGGAGGGTCTACAAATGGTAGAATCACAATTTCATTCAACCACGATTTGTGCAGTTGAAAAAGACGGAAAATTTGCAATGGCTGGAGACGGTCAAGTAACAATGGGAGAATCTGTTGTTATGAAAGGAACAGCTCGCAAAGTTCGCAGAATTTATAATGACGAAGTTGTTGTTGGTTTTGCTGGAAGCGTAGCAGATGCCTTTACTTTGGAAGAAAAATTTGAAGGTAAACTGAATGAATATAATGGCAATCTACAACGTGCGGCTGTTGAGTTAGCACAAGAATGGCGAACACAACAATCCATGCAGAAATTAGAAGCAATGTTGATTGTTATGAATGATAAGGAAATGCTGTTAGTTTCTGGAACAGGTGAAGTGATTACACCAGATGATGGTATTTTAGCCATTGGTTCTGGCGGAAACTTTGCGTTAGCCGCTGCACGTGCAATGAAAAATTATGCACAAAATGAGATGAGTGCAAAAGAGATTGCTGAAAATGCGTTGAACATCGCAGCGGATATTTGTATCTTCACAAACCATAATATCATTGTAGAAGAATTATAAGAGGTGATTAGAATGAATGAATTAAGACAAACACCAAGACAAATCGTGAGTGAGTTGGATCAATACATCGTGGGACAAGAAGCAGCTAAAAAATCTGTGGCTGTCGCTTTACGAAACCGCTACCGTAGACTCCAGTTAGATGAAAAAATGCAACAAGATATTACACCTAAAAATATGCTGATGATTGGGCCAACAGGGGTTGGGAAAACAGAAATTGCTCGTCGACTTGCAAAAATCGTCAATGCGCCATTCATCAAAGTGGAAGCAACTAAATTTACAGAAGTTGGTTACGTTGGCCGAGATGTAGAATCAATGGTTCGTGACTTGGTCGAAAACGCGATTCAAATTGTTGAGAAAGAACAATACAGTCGTGTGTATACAAAAGCCAAGAAAAATGCTGAAAAACGGTTAGTGAAAGTTTTAGTACCTGGTATCAAGAAGGAACAAAAACAATCAACAAACCAATTTGAACAAATGATGAACATGTTCAATGCCTCTGCACAACAGGCTGAACCACAAGAAGAAATCACCGAAGACATTCGAGTTAATCGTCGCACCGTCTTGGAACAATTGGAAAAAGGCTTGCTGGATACGCGTGAAGTGACAATCGAAGTGGAAGAACAAAAGAAGTCCGCGCCAATGATGAACAATGGCTTGGAACAAATGGGCATTGATTTGAATGAGACATTAGGCGCGTTAACACCGACTAAAAAAGTAGAAAGAACAGTCACAGTAAAAGAAGCACGCGAAATTTTAATTCGTGAAGAATCTGCTAAACTTGTGAAAGATGCAGATATTCATAGCGAAGCAATCAAATTGGCTGAGTCAAGTGGTATTATTTTTATCGATGAAATCGATAAAGTGACTTCAAAATCACAACAGTCTGGTGAAGTTTCTCGAGAAGGTGTACAACGCGACATTTTACCAATTGTTGAAGGCTCACAAGTCAACACGAAATATGGTACGTTACAAACAGATCATATTTTATTTATTGCTTCAGGTGCCTTTCATTTATCCAAACCAAGTGATTTGATTCCAGAATTACAAGGACGCTTCCCGATTCGCGTCGAATTAGATGATTTGTCAGCGGAAGATTTTGTGAAAATTTTGACAGAACCTAATAATGCATTGATCAAACAATATATTGCATTGATTGAAACGGAGAATGTTTCCGTTACGTTTACTAAGGAAGCAATCGAACGAATCGCGCAAATTGCTTTTGATGTGAATCGCGACACGGATAACATCGGTGCACGCCGTTTACACACAATCTTGGAAAAATTATTAGAAGATTTATTATTTGAGGCACCAGATATGCAGATGGGTGAGATTACGATTACAGAAGCATATGTCAATGACAAATTGGTTTCAATTGCACAAAATGAAGATCTAAGCCGCTATATACTTTAAGAATCGGAGGACGACTATGACGGATTTGCTAACGAAAACCCGAAAGATCAACAAACTTTTACAACAAAAAAATACCTTTGATATGGATGCTGATTTACCGTATGACAAAATGGCAGTGACACTAGGTGGAGTGTTGGACAGTAATACGTATATCATTGGTAGCGATGGCGTGCTACTTGGTTATAATGAACGTCATGATGTGAATAATGAACGTGTGAAAACTATGTTCGTTGAAAAACAATTTCCACTTTCTTACACAGATACCGTAGATCAACTAGTTAAGACAGAAGCAAATATTCCAATCACTAGTGAAATTACAGCTTTTCCAGTAGAGTCAAGAGAAAAATATCCATTTGGCTTAACGACAGTCGTACCGATTTTTGGTGCGGGAGAACGTTTAGGAACAATTATTTTGTCACGAATGGAACAAGCATTTACTGACGATGATTTAGTTTTAGCGGAATATGGGGCAACAGTTGTAGGAATGCAAATTCTTTACCAACAGTCACGTAGCATTGAAGAAGATGTGCGAAGTGCCACAGCTGTGCAAATGGCAATCAATACTCTTTCTTACAGTGAATTAAAAGCAGTTCAAGCAATTTTCCATGCGCTTGATGGCGACGAAGGTCGTTTGACGGCGTCAAATATTGCCGATGAAATCGGAATTACTCGTTCCGTGATCGTTAATGCTTTGCGCAAATTGGAGTCTGCAGGTATCATTGAATCACGTTCTTTGGGAATGAAAGGAACCTACTTAAAAGTCCTTAATTCACGTTTTAAAGAAGAATTAGCAAAACATAGCTACTAAACGGAATCTTATTTTTCAGTTCACTGAGGGCAGTAGCAATTTCAAAAAATGGGGGAGTCACAATGACCGTAATTATTCAAAATGATCAGCTTATTGCTAAAATAGCTGAACATGGAGCAGAACTAATTAGCTTACAATCAAAAGAGCATAATCTTGAATATATTTGGCAAGGGGATCCAGAATTTTGGGGACGTCATGCACCGGTTCTTTTCCCATTTGTTGGTCGTTTGAAAAATGACGAATACATGTATCAAGGGAAAACGTATTCGATGGGGCAACATGGTTTTGCAAGAGATATGGATTTTGAAGTTATTGAGCAAGGACCAGAGCAAGCAAGTTTTCTGTTGAAAAGTACACCAGAAACGAAAAAAAATTATCCGTTTGACTTCGAGTTAGTCATCACGTATGAATTAGGTGGCGACGGAATAACTGTTCATTACCAAGTGGAAAATGTTGGAGAAGAAGAAATGTATTTTTCAATTGGTGGGCATCCAGCGTTTAATGTACCATTGGAAGAAGGCTTGTCGTTTGATGATTTTTATTTGGCCTTCTCGCCAAGAAAATCAAGATTACGTTTACCATTGGCAGGACCTTATATCGATTTAGATCAACGAACATTGGGGCAAACAAATACGAACTTGGCATTAGATCGTGAGTTGTTTGACCAAGATGCACTTGTTTTTGAAACGAAAGGACTAAATGCCTATTCGATTCGTAGTGAAAAATCACGCCACAGTGTGACATTAAGCTATAAAGATATGCCTTACGTTGGTATTTGGTCACCTTATCCAAAAGAAGCGCCGTTTGTTTGTATCGAACCTTGGTGTGGGATTGCGGATACGGTGAATAGTAATGGAAGTCTGATGGAAAAAGTGGGAATCAATCAATTAGGTGCTCATGAAATTTTCCAAACAAAATACTCAATCACCGTGAAATAAACAAAAAAGTGAGCTACGACAAATGTCGCAGTTCACTTTTTTTGAGAAAGAAAAATTATTTTTTTTTGCTGCTATTTAAACCAAAAGGAATTCGACTTTCAGTTTTGTTTTTGATACGTTGAATGTTTTCTTTGTGACGAAGAAAAATAAAAGATGACACTAAGAAAGCAATGATAGTTAACAGCCAATTATGTTCAGGTAAAATAACCGGTGCAATATACGGTAAGAAAATCGTTGATAAAGTAATCAACACAGCACTGATCATACTGCTTAAGCTTACCATGCTGGTGAAGTAAAGACTTACGACAAAAATTGTTGCAGAGTAGACGAAGAAAATGGGACTGAAACCTAGGAGCATGCCGGCGCTGGTTGCGACTGCTTTTCCGCCTTTGAATTTTGCAAAAATCGGAAAAGTATGACCGAGGATTGCACAGACCCCAAACCAAAGTGGATTGATTGTCGTGATGTGAAAAATAATTGGCAGACAAGTTGCCAGTGTTCCTTTTAAGATGTCCATTAGTAAGACAACGATTCCTGCTTTTTTGCCTAATACACGAAAGGTATTGGTCGTTCCAGTGTTTCCACTACCATATGCACGAATGTCTTTGTTGAAAAAGATTTTTCCAATCCAGACGCCGGAAGGAATAGAACCCAAAAGATATGCTACAATAAGTAATAAGATCAATTTCATTTTTTTACCTCTTTCAAGTTGAAAACTAATGTTTATTTTAGCATGAATGAGTAGTAGGAACAATCGAAATTCACGAATGAAAGGAATGAGTAGGATGGCAGTTGAAAATCCAACCCAAGAAACAATTTTTGATTATTTAAAGTCAGCAAAAAATATTGCTGTTGTCGGTTTGAGTAATAAACCAGAACGAACAAGTTACCAAATCGCGAAGTTATTACAAGAAAAAGGATATCAAATTTTTCCTGTGAATCCAATTTTGGCTGGACAAGAAGTACTAGGTGAAAAAGTTTATGGTCATCTGACAGAGATTACAGAACCAATTGATATTGTTAATATTTTTCGACGTGGTGAATTTTTACCTGAAGTAGCACAGGACTTTTTGCAAACAGATGCAAAAGTTTTTTGGGCACAATTAGGAATTGAAAATGAAGAGGCAGCAAAATTATTACAAGCTGCCGGTCGAAAAGATATCGTGATGAATCGTTGTATAAAAATTGAACTAGCTAAAATGGACGATAACTAGTCTGAGCAAGTGCAACGACCAAATAAATAAAGTTTTAATGTGCGAAAGGTGTTAATTAAAAGCAGGTTGGGTGACTGTTTCTCTTGATTTTTTCCCAACCTCTTTTTTTTCGCAGTTTTTTTTAGTATGATTAGTTCGATGCGGTCTTTTAAATTCCGCAAGTATTATTGAAGGAGCGTTTGCCTTGGCAAAAAAAGTAATCAATGAATATAATGATGCTTCTATCCAAGTTCTTGAGGGATTGGAAGCAGTTAGAAAACGACCAGGGATGTATATCGGTTCCACTGATAGCCGAGGCTTACATCATTTAGTGTATGAAATTGTTGATAATGCAGTCGATGAAGCTTTATCAGGCTATGGAAATGAAATTGATGTAGTGATACATAAAGATAACAGTATCACTGTAGTAGATAGCGGTCGCGGAATGCCAGTTGGAATGCATGCTTCAGGAATTCCAACGGTTGAAGTGATTTTTACAGTGCTACATGCTGGAGGAAAGTTTGGTCAAGGAGGTTATAAGACCTCTGGTGGACTGCATGGTGTCGGTGCCAGTGTGGTAAATGCCTTATCAAAATGGTTGACTGTAACTATTGTTCGTGATGGTGTTGAATACCAACAAAAATTTGTAGACGGTGGTAAGCCACAGGGGACATTAAAAAAACTTGGTAAAACAAAAAAAGCAAATGGAACCACGGTTCATTTCTTACCGGATGATACGATCTTTTCAACAGTGAAATTTTCATATGAGATATTATCAGAGCGTTTGCGCGAGTCCGCTTTTCTTTTGAAAGGCGTTCGAATTACGTTAAGTGATCTTCGCGGTGAAGAAGAGGTTACAGAAGTTTTTCATTATGAAGAAGGAATCAAAGAATTTGTCGAATACTTGAATGAAGAAAAAGATACATTGACACCTGTTGTCTATTTTTCTGGTGAAAAAGACGGTATCGAAGTGGAAGTTTCTTATCAATACAATGATGGCTATTCGGAGAATATTTTGTCTTTTGTTAATAATGTACGGACGAAAGATGGCGGTACGCATGAAGCAGGAATGAAAACAGCGATGACGAAAGCTTATAATGAGTACGCTCGTAAAGTTGGACTTTTGAAAGAGCGAGATAAGAACTTAGAAGGTAGCGATTTTCGTGAAGGCTTAGCGGCGGTTTTATCAATTCGTGTACCAGAAAACTTATTACAGTTTGAAGGTCAAACCAAGGAAAAATTGGGTACGCCAGTTGCTCGAACAGTCGTTGATAATGTCATTGGCGAACAAATGGGCTTTTATTTACAAGAAAACAGTGAAATGAGCCAAATGTTGGTCAGAAAAGCAGTGAAGGCTCGTGAAGCGCGAGAAGCTGCACGTAAAGCGCGAGAAGAAAGCCGTAATGGTAAAAAACGCAAAAAAGGCGAATCTTTGTTATCAGGTAAATTGACCCCTGCACAATCGCGTAATCCTAAAAAGAATGAGCTTTATCTAGTCGAAGGAGACTCTGCTGGTGGATCTGCCAAGCAAGGACGAGATCGTAAATTCCAAGCAATTTTGCCACTTCGAGGAAAAGTAATCAATACAGAAAAAGCGAAATTGCAAGACATTTTGAAAAATGAAGAAATCAACACCATGATTTATACGATTGGTGCAGGCGTAGGACCAGAATTTTCTGTTGAAGATTGTAACTACGACAAGATCATTATCATGACCGATGCAGATACGGATGGTGCGCATATCCAAGTGCTATTGTTAACTTTCTTCTATCGCTATATGAAACCATTAATTGAAGCCGGAAAGATCTATATTGCTTTACCA
The DNA here is from genome assembly GCF_040887505.1 of Enterococcus sp. C50. Taxonomy (NCBI): domain Bacteria; kingdom Bacillati; phylum Bacillota; class Bacilli; order Lactobacillales; family Enterococcaceae; genus Enterococcus; species Enterococcus sp. C50. Next base: position 104,100 of record NZ_JBFOFW010000008.1, read on the forward strand.
CCTTTATACAAAGTTTCAAAAGGCCAAGGGAAGAAGCAAGTGGTTGAATATGCTTGGACAGATGAAGAATTAGCTGCAGAAATCAAAAAAGTTGGGAAAGGTTATTCATTGCAACGGTATAAAGGGTTAGGTGAAATGAATGCCGACCAATTATGGGAAACAACGATGGATCCAACTTCACGGACATTAATTCGTGTTCGAATTGATGATGCGGCACAAGCAGAACGACGTGTGACGACATTAATGGGGGATAAAGTTGAACCTCGGAGAAAATGGATTGAAAGCCACGTCCAATTTACAATGGAAGAAGACGGTAGTATTTTAGAAAAAAAAGAAGACACTGAAATGACAGCTTCAACTTCAAGCGAACGATTAGATGAAGAGCATGAAGAGATTGAAAAGCCAATTCAGTTGTTTGATGTAGAATAGGAGGTCACCTGATGGAAAATCGACAAGAAATCCAAGAATTAACCTTAGAAGAAGTAATGGGTGACCGATTTGGACGTTATTCAAAATATATTATTCAAGAGCGTGCCTTACCCGACATTCGTGACGGGTTAAAGCCAGTCCAACGTCGGATTTTATATGCAATGAACAAAGATGGAAATACCTATGATAAAGGATTCCGTAAATCTGCGAAATCAGTCGGAAATATCATGGGTAACTATCACCCACATGGAGACAGTAGTATCTATGAAGCAATGGTTCGGATGAGCCAGGACTGGAAGCTTCGAGAAGTGCTGATTGAAATGCACGGGAATAATGGTAGTATGGACGGCGATCCTCCAGCGGCAATGCGTTATACAGAAGCGCGTCTGTCTAAACTAAGTGGTGAAATGTTAGCGGATATTGAAAAAGATACGGTTGATATGGTTTGGAACTTTGATGATACTGAAAAAGAACCAACTGTTTTACCCGCTAGATATCCGAATTTATTGGTGAATGGTTCAACTGGTATCTCAGCAGGGTATGCGACCGAGATACCAACGCATAATTTAGGAGAAGTCATTGATGGAACTATCTATCTGATTGACCACCCTAATGCAAGTTTAGATAAACTAATGGAGTTTATCCCAGGACCTGATTTTCCAACAGGAGGAATCTTGCAGGGAAAAGATGAAATCAAAAAAGCTTTTGAAACCGGACGGGGAAAAGTGATTCTACGTTCTAAAACCAAAATTGAAGCAATCAAAGGAAGCAAAGAACAAATTGTCATTTCAGAAATTCCTTACGAAGTGAATAAAGCAACCCTTGTGAAAAAAATTGATGAAGTGCGTTTAAATAAAAAAGTAGATGGAATTGCTGAAGTTCGTGATGAGAGTGATCGAACAGGTTTGCAAATTGTTGTGGAATTAAAAAAAGATGCAAACGCACAAGGGATCCTAAATTACTTATTTAAAAACACGGAACTACAAATCAACTACAACTTTAATATGGTAGCCATTGATCATATGACACCACATCAAGTTGGGCTAAGAGATATCTTAAGCAGTTATATCGGACATAGAAAAGATGTCATTACGAAACGTAGCCAGTATGATTTGGCAAAGGCACAAAAACGTCAACACATTGTGGAAGGCTTGATGAAAGCATTATCGATTTTAGATCAAGTGATTACGACAATTCGTGAAAGTAAAGATAAACGTGATGCAAAGAAAAACTTAGTGGATGTTTTTCAGTTTACTGAAGAACAAGCAGAAGCAATCGTGATGCTGCAACTTTACCGTTTAACAAACACCGATATTACTGATCTTCAAAAAGAATCTGAACAATTGATTGCGCAAATTACGGAACTAAATAAAATTCTTTCAGATGACAAAGAGCTGTTTTCATTGATGAAAAAAGAATTACGTGAAGTGAAGAAAAATTATGCAACGAAACGTATTACAAAAATCGAAGATGAAATCGAAGAAATAAAAATTGATACGAAAGTGTTGGTTGCGCAAGAAGACGTAGTCGTTAGCGTAACGCGTGAAGGTTATGTGAAACGAAGCAGCTTGCGTTCTTATAGTGCTTCGAAGCCAGAAGAGATTGGTATGCGTGAAGGCGATTATCTTTTGTATACTGGTGAATTAAGTACATTAGATCATGTCTTGTTTGTGACGAACAAAGCGAATGTGATCTATCGTCCAGTCCATGAGTTACCAGATCTAAAATGGAAGGAAGTTGGTGAGCACATTTCACAAACGATTTTGAATTTATCAATGGATGAATCAATTATCGCAGTGTTCCCATATACGAAAATACAACCAGAACAAACCTTTATCTTTATTAGTAAAAATGGCATGATCAAACAGACTAGAATGACTGAGTTTGAACCATGGCGTACGTATAAGAGTCGTCCGCTCAGCTCAATGAAACTAAAAGATGAGGACGAGTTGGTAGCTGTTTATTTGGAAGAAGGACAAGCGGATTTAGACGTCTTTCTAGTTACGCATCAAGGGATTGGCTTACGGTATCCGCTAGTTGAAGTACCAGTCGTCGGTGCAAAAGCAGCAGGAGTGAAGGCAATCAATCTGAAAGATGATGACACAGTCATCAATGGCTTATTAGTTTTTGCTGAAGGCGATACACCAATCGTAATCGTCACACAAAGAGGAGCCGTCAAACGAATGCTTGCACAAGAAATCTCGCAAACATCACGTGCAAAACGTGGGGTGCAAGTTTTAAGAGAACTAAAGAAAAACCCTCACCGAGTTATTTATATGTCTGAAGGAACAAGTCGTGAGCTAACAATCGTGAATCAAAAGGGCAAACAAGTGGAATTTAATCCAACTGATTTTCCAATTGGTGATCGTACGTCGAATGGTTCATTTGTGTTGGACGAAAAGCAAGGCGGAGAGATTATTGCTGTACTTGAAGCACCCGTCCCAAAAATCGAAGAATAACTGTATCATTTTTTCTTGAAGGAGCACGAACTGTAGTAGTACAGTTCGTGCTCCTTTTTTCATTTGTAATATCGAAGAAATCTTACTTTTTTATTAAAAGATGAAAGTGTTCACAATGCCTAATGCTTGGTATTAAAGCATTGTTTAAAGATACATCAATTAAAATCTAAAAATTGTTAAAGAAAAAACAAGAAAACCCTTGCAAAGATGACGCTCTGTGTTATACTAATCACGTAAAAACTGTTACATAAAACAGAAACTTTTAGGAGGTCCATACAATGGAGCAATGGAATGGATTTAAAGGAAAAACCTGGAAAGAAGAAGTAAACGTTAGAGATTTTATCCAAGAAAACTATACCCCTTATGACGGTAATGACGAATTTTTAGCTGGCCCAACAGAAGCAACAACAAAACTTTGGGATCAAGTAATGGAATTGAACACACAAGAGCGTGAAGCTGGTGGCGTATTAGATATGGATACTAAAGTTGTATCTACAATTACTTCACATGGTCCAGGCTACTTGAACAAAGATTTGGAAACGGTTGTTGGATTCCAAACAGAAAAACCATTCAAACGCAGCTTACAACCATTTGGTGGAATCAGAATGTCTGAACAAGCAGCTGAAGCTTACGGATTTGAAATTGATTCAGAAGTTTCTCACATTTTCCGTGACTATCGTAAAACACATAACCAAGGCGTTTTCGACGCATACACACCAGAAATTCGTGCAGCACGTCGTTCAGGTGTTATCACTGGTCTTCCAGATGCTTATGGACGTGGACGTATCATTGGTGACTATCGTCGAGTAGCACTTTATGGTGTAGATTATTTGATTAAAGAAAAACAAGTTGATTTATCTAACTGTGGTATTGGTATCATGTCAGATGATATTATTCGTCAACGTGAAGAATTGAACGAACAAATTCGTGCGTTAAGCGAATTGAAAGAACTCGGCAATATCTACGGATTCGATATTTCAGAACCTGCTACAAATGCAAAAGAAGCTTTCCAATGGTTATACCTTGGATATTTAGCAGCAATCAAAGAACAAAATGGTGCGGCAATGTCATTAGGACGCACATCAACATTCTTAGACATCTATGTAGAACGTGATTTACAAAATGGCGTTATCACTGAAGAAGAAGCACAAGAAATCGTTGACCATTTCGTTATGAAACTACGTCTTGTAAAATTTGCTCGTACACCGGATTACAACGCTTTGTTCTCAGGGGACCCAACTTGGGTTACAGAATCAATCGCTGGTATGGGTGAAGACGGACGCCACATGGTAACTAAAAATAGTTTCCGTTTCTTACACACATTATCAAACTTAGGACCAGCTCCAGAACCAAACTTAACTGTTCTATGGTCAACTCGTTTACCACATAACTTTAAAACTTTCTGTGCTAAAATGAGTATCCAAACATCAGCTATCCAATACGAAAATGACGATGTTATGCGTAAACATTGGGGCGATGACTACGGAATTGCTTGTTGTGTATCAGCTATGCGAATCGGTAAACAAATGCAATTCTTTGGAGCTCGTGCAAACTTAGCGAAAACATTGTTATACGCAATCAACGGCGGGGTTGACGAAAAATCAAAAGCACAAGTTGGACCTAAATATCAACCAATTACTTCAGAAGTTCTTGATTACAATGAAGTAATGGAAAAATACGACGTTATGATGGACTGGATTACTGAATTATATGTAAATACATTGAATATCATTCACTATATGCATGATAAATATTCATACGAACGTATTGAAATGGCTTTACAAGATACAGACATCTTGCGTACAATGGCAACTGGTATTGCTGGATTCTCAGTAGCAGTTGACTCATTATCAGCAATCAAATATGCAACTGTTCGTACAGTTCGCGATGAAAATGGAATTGTTGAAGATTACGAAATTGAAGGCGACTACCCTAAATATGGTAACAATGATGATCGTGTAGATGAAATTGCTATTCAATTATTAAAAACATTCATGACAAAAGTTAAACGTAACAAAACTTATCGTGATTCAACACCAACAACGTCAATTCTTACAATCACTTCAAATGTTGTGTATGGTAAGAAAACTGGTAATACACCTGATGGCCGTCGCGCAGGCGAACCATTTGCACCAGGTGCTAACCCAATGCATGGTCGCGATACACACGGAGCATTAGCAAGCTTGTCTTCAGTAGCAAAATTACCATATGAATATTCATTAGATGGTATTTCAAATACATTCTCAATCGTACCTAAAGCTTTAGGTCGCGACGAAGAAACGCAAGAAGAAAACTTGGCAACAATGCTTGATGGTTATGCGAAGAAAATGGGTCACCACTTGAATATCAACGTGTTCAACCGTGACACTTTATTGGATGCCCAAGAACATCCAGAAAAATATCCTCAATTAACTATCCGTGTTTCTGGATATGCAGTAAACTTCATTAAGTTAACACGCGAACAACAAAACGATGTAATTGCACGTACAATGCACGAATCAATGTAACAAAAGTCAAGGAGGCGGATGGACTGATTCAGTCGATTCGCCTTTTTTTACTCGAAAAGTCATTATTAGGAGGACACGTCTATGACAACACCTGTAACAGGTTTTATTCACTCAACTGAAAGTTTTGGGTCCGTTGATGGCCCTGGTATCCGTTTTATCGCATTTATGCAAGGATGTCGGATGCGTTGTCAATTTTGTCATAATCCAGATACTTGGAATATTGGCGGTGGTGTTGAACGTACAACAGACGATGTGTTAAATGAAGCACTTGCTTACCGAGAATTTTGGGGAGATAAAGGTGGTATTACCATTAGTGGTGGTGAGCCATTACTGCAATTAGATTTTTTAATCGATCTTTTCAAAAAAGCAAAAGATCAAGGGGTTCATACAACGATTGATACCTGTGGCAAACCATTCTCCCGCGAAGAACCGTTTTTCAGTAAATTTGAAGAACTAATGGAATACACGGATTTGTTATTATTTGATATCAAACATATCGATAACGATCAACATAAGATTTTGACAGCAAATGGGAACCAAAACATTTTGGAAATGGCAAAATATTTGTCAGAAATCGGTAAACCAGTTTGGATTAGACACGTCCTTGTTCCTGAACGTAGTGACTACGATGAGTATCTGATTCGGTTAGATGAGTTTATTAAAACGTTGAACAATGTTGATAAGGTGGAGATTCTTCCTTACCACACTATGGGTCGATATAAATGGGAAACATTAGGCTTGAAATACCCACTGGATGGAATTGAACCACCAACGAAAGAGCGTGTAGAAAACGCAAAACAACTACTGCATACAGAAGATTACCAAGAATATTTAACTAGATAGTTTTGAAACGGAAAAGGAAGTTAGTATTGCTCTTTTCCGTTTTTTTGCTATTATTAAATAGGAGAAAGAACAAAGGAGCGAATGACATGTCAAAAATTTTAGTTTTTGGACACCAAAATCCAGATACCGATGCAATTGGAGCGGCGATTGCATTCTCACATTTACAAAATGAATTAGGCAAACAAACAGAAGCTGTAGCATTAGGAACGCCTAATGAAGAAACACAGTTTGCCTTGGAATCATTTGGTTTAGCGGCACCTCGCGTAGTAGAGTCAGCGAAAGCAGAAGATGCAGCTGTCATGTTGGTTGACCATAATGAATTTCAACAAAGTATTTCAGATATTGCTGAGGTAACGATTTTATCAGTAGTTGATCATCATCGTATCGCAAATTTTGAAACAGCTAATCCTTTATACTACCGTGCAGAGCCAGTAGGTTGCACAAGTACAATCGTTTTAAAAATGTACAAAGAAAATCAAGTAAGCATTCCAAAAGAAATAGCAGGAATCATGCTTTCTGCTATTGTTTCTGATACATTGCTATTCAAATCACCAACTTCTACACCAGAAGACGAAAAAGCAGCGCAAGAACTTGCAGAAATCGCAGAAGTGGATCTAAATGTTTATGGTTTAGAAATGCTAAAAGCTGGTACAAAATTAAGTGATAAATCAGCTGCAACTTTGCTTGATTTAGACGCAAAAAGTTTTCCAATGGGTGACAAAAACGTCCGCATTGCCCAAGTCAACACGGTTGATTTGAATGAAGTAATGGATCGTCAAACTGAGTTAGAAGCAGCAATGGCTGAAGAAATGACTACAAATGATTATGATTTGTTTGTCTTAGTCGTAACAAATATTTTAGATAGCGACTCAGAATTATTAGTTGCTGGAGATGACAAAGAAAAAGTTGAAGCAGCATTCCAAACAAAATTAACAAACAATCGTGCATTTTTAAAAGGTGTTGTTTCTCGTAAAAAACAAGTTGTTCCTCAATTAACAGAAGTTTTTAGTTAATTTACTGATCTAGCTGAGTCGAGTGTAAACTACGACTCAGCTTTTTTTATCACGAATAAAAGATAAAATTTAAATGGAATGAGGGAGCAAATGAATTATTTTTATTCACCAAAAAATAAAGTTTATCAAAAATTGGTGGCTGATCCGCTGTTCTCACCAGTTATTACTTATTTAAATGAACAGCCTGAGCCGGTCATTTTGAGAGAATTAAAAAAAGTATTTCCTCAGCGAAAGTTTGAACACTTTTTGGATCAACTAATTGAAGCTGGACTAATTCTGCGTGAGGAAAGAAGGTATAAGTTAAACTTTCCCATCTTTACAGAAAATGAAGCTAGCTATCAAGAAATCATAGCTAATCAAGTACAACGATTAAGTGAACAGTTGTCTAAATTTTCCCAAGTGGAACAACAATTCATCGTGGGAGAAACACTTTGGTCCACTTGTTTTGAAGAAGACAATCAGGCTTTTTATGGTTATGAGGGAAAAGGGGAAACGACACGAAAAACAATTGCCGGAAATGAAGACTATCAATTTGTTTCGATTTCTACTACAGAAAATTTTCCAGTAACATTGGCTAATTATTTCTTCGTTCAAAAAAATAAACCTACGCAGTTCCCCGATTTCTTTTCATTAGCAACTTTGCTGGGAGATGTGAATGAATCCTATTATTTTGATCAAGTAGAAGTGATTATTGAGCGCGTTCGATTAAATAAATTTAAAAATCGTCGTCCAAATATTTTTTTGGAATCCTTAATCCAAACGAAGACAATTCAAGCAGAACCAACGTTTGAATTACTGTTACCAGTTCTTGAGAGTAAAAAAGAGTTGACTGCCATCCAGTTTGCTGAGATTGTTGATTTAACAGAATCGGAACTTGCTTTTGTTAACAGAAGAATTTACGAAGAAGTGAAAAAAACACTTGGTTTAACGGTGTATTCTTATATCAAAGCAAAATAAAAAAGACAGACAAACGTTCAATCGTTTGTCTGTCTTTTTACTTATAGGATTTGTTTCGTTGATATTGCCACATTAGAAATGCTAAACAAATCACAAATAAGAAATCAAAGCAATTACTTACATCTTGAATAATCGTTGTTTGAATTGTTGGTGCAAATGCCAGAAACAAAAAGGCAAAGAAATTATAACCAAAACAAATGAGTGAGACCCAGCAGAAAAAAGGACTTAATTTTAATTCTTTAAAAACCAATGCGAAGAAAAAGAAAGAAAAAATTGCTAAGGTGACAACCAAGCCATTTAAAATGAAAAAGAACAGCGAATTTTGATTAAAGGTGTACAGTAACACAGCTAAAAAGGAAAACAATTTTAGTGCGATAAAAATAAAGGAAGCTTCTGCTAATGCTTCTGTTTTTTCTAGGTAGACGTAGCGTGAAAAAAAGATTGCAAACAGAAGCGATGATAAAGAAGACAAGATAAGTAAACCAGCGCTTTGGTCTAGCGTATTAAGCGTTGAGTAATCTAGTAAGAGCCATCCCAGCGCATGATTTGGTGCATCAGAAGTTGTAGAAAAGGTATGTAGTGCAAAGAATAGGATTGCCGAGAGTCCAAATAGTGAAGCTAATTGGAGATAAATCATTGTTTTTCGATTCATTCAACTTGTTCTCCGATACTGAAAATGATAGTTTGCATATATTATCATAACAAAACAATGAGCTTTTGTCGAGGTTTAGACAAAAATAAACCGGATCAAACAAGTAATATTGTCTGATCCGGTAGGAGAAAACACTTTTGATTTTTCAATTAGTAAAACTTAATTTTTCTGACGTTTCCGAACTTTTTTTGTCCAAAATCCACCAGAAATATATTTTGGTTCGTAGGAAATAATGAATGCACGTTCTTCAACTGTTTTAATCAAGTTATATAGTTCACGTTCACTTTTACGAGGGGAAAGAATTTCTAAAACTAAACGTTCACCTTCAAGCCCCATTGCAGAAGTCTGTGTAACACCATAGCCATTTTCTCGTAAAATTCGAGGAAGGTTTTTATCTTCCGAAGTATTCGTTGGTAAAATTGTTGTAACCATGATGTAGCCAAGCGCTAATTTATCTTCGATTAAGATGCCAACACTTATCCCCACAGCATAGCCCAGTGCGTAAACAAATAGATTTAAAGGATTATCTAAACGATCAAGGACCAGCGAAAGTCCCATAATATAAATGATTATTTCAACCATACTAACAAGTGGTGCAATTAAACGATACCCTTTCATTGTCAGCATAAATCGTAGGGTATTTAGCGTAATATACGCAAAATTGATAATAAAAATCATCAGTAACATTTTTGGATCAACCATCAAACCACTCCTTCTATATCTTTCTTCTCTACAATAGCAAAAAAAACAAAAATTGGGAAAAATTTAAAGTATCTTCATTTGAAATAAATTAAAAAATGATTATAATTATATTATAAAGACAGTGAGTAGGTGATGCAATGAAAAAAATCAATCAACTGATTTGTGTTAGCCATCTATTAAGTATGATCTTTAGTGTGTATTTAGCTGTTTATGCTGTTCAAGAAACGTTTGAGGTAGAAAATCTGTTCTTTCCGTTATCCATTATTGATTACTTCCTGATAAGTGTTATTTTCTTTTTAGTACTTTTTATTGGAAGTATGTTTGGTGGTGTAGCGAGTTTTCTTCGTTTTTCGATTTATCCGTTATTAACTCTGATCTTAGGAATAATCGGAATCGTTGCTCTTTTTTTATTTCCACAATGGTATTTAAGGCCAGCTTTACTGCTTTTTGGTAGTGTTAGTTTTTTTCAATTTTTAAGTAGTAGCTGGTTATTTTTTCAACATATAAATTTAATTAAGTTAGGTGACTCGAAATGAACCCAATCATGATGAAACGTAATGTGAAAGCAATTCCTGTATTAGAAATTGTTTTAGAGGAACTAAAACAGACAAAAATTCCAGTGGTCATTTATTATCACGGCTGGCAGACAAGTAAGGAATTAGTTTTGACACAAGGCAGAAAGATTGCTCAATATGGGATTCGAGTTATTTTGCCAGATGCAATGAATCATGGGGAGCGAAAACAACCGGTATCCTCCATTCCTTCATATACGTTTTGGAATAGTATTTATGGTAATTTATTTGAATTTGACACACTAATAGAACATCTTGATAAACGTGGACTTTTACATGAAAAAGTAGCTGTAGGTGGTGTTTCAATGGGAGGGATGACTACTTGTGCATTACTTAGTCAGCATCCTAAGCTAATTGCAGGAGCCTGTCTAATGGGTTCTCCTGCGCCCCTTGCTTATGGACAAGGAATTCAAGCCCGTGCAAAAGAATTCGGCTTTCGTTTACCTAAGGACTATTTTGAATTGATTTCTTGGGTAGAAAGATATGATTTATCTTTAAGCCCTGAACGTTTAGCAGGAAGACCTTTGTTTTTCTGGCATGGAAAGGAAGATGAAAAAATTCCTTTCAAGCAAACCGCTGATTTCGTGAAGGCGAATCAATGGACCAAAGCGGGACGACAAATTATTTTTCATCCTTCAGAAAAGCAAGGTCATTTAGTTGAAATTCCATTGATGGAAGAAGCTGCTGAATTTTTTTACAAGTGTTTGATTAAAGAAAATCATGAAGGAAAGATGTAAGAGAATAGTATTTAGTAGTGAAAATAGAATGAGGATTTTTGAATAAAGAGCTGACTTTTTTGAGCAAAGTACTTATCTCTAGAAAAATGAGGTTGGAAATTTCTTTGATTCCAATCTCTTTTTTTTTGACTTTTTTGTTTAATGATAGAAAAGATATGGAAACTTGACTATAAAATGAGATGAATTTCGGTATAATAGAAGTTGAAATAAATTGGTCTATGTCCTTCATCGTGAGCTGTATTCGCGAAATTTTTGTTAGAAAGAGGTAGAGCTATGACAACTCTAGCAGACGTAGCAAAATTAGCAAATGTTTCAAAGATGACTGTATCAAGGGTTATCAATCATCCTGAACAAGTCACTGATGAGCTGAAAGAACTGGTTTTTTCAGCGATGGCTGAATTGAACTATCGCCCTAATATTGCGGCAAAAGCACTTGTTTCTAATCGATCACAAGTAATCAAATTGTTTATTTTAGAAGAAATCGACACAACAGAACCGTACTATATGAACTTGCTGATGGGAATCGCGAATCGAATTGGTCGAGCACATTATTCATTACAGTTAGTGACAACGAGTGGCTTCGATGTGGGTGCTTGTGACGGCTACATCATTACAGGAATGCGTGAAAAAGATTTTGATTGGATTGCTCGTCTGGAGAAGCCGGTCGTTTTATTTGGAGAAAATGATTTTGGCTATGATTATGTAGATAGTGATAATCAATACGGCACAACGAAAGCAACTGAATATGCTCTATCACAAGGATATGAATCAGTGGTTTATATTGGAATGGATGTGGCAGAGCCTTTTGAACGTGCCCGAGAAGCAGGATACTTAGCCGTTATGAAGGAACAAAATTTGCCGACAAAAACCGTTCGTTTTCCCAATCATTCAACGAAGACGGAAGAATATATTGATACGCATTGGGATGAATTTGATAAGAATACTTGTTTTGTTTGTAGTTCAGATCGTTTAGCTTTGGGTGTTGTCCGTGGGATTATGAAAGCTGGCGGGAAACTTCCGGAAGAGTATGGGGTAATCGGCTTTGATGGCGTCTTTTTAGATCAGATTAGTTCTCCTAAGTTAACAACGGTGAAGCAAGATATTATTCGGATGGGAGAAGCTTGTGGTGAAATGCTGTTGAAAAAAATTGATGAAAAAGGGGCAAGTCAAGGGTATCGGCGATTTTTTCCAGAAGTTATTTTGCGTGAAACGACCAAATAATACAAGTTTTCTTTAAAAAGAGCGTATGATTTCTGAAATTTATCAGCGCATTATTACTGAAATGGTTGAAATTATGCTATGATTGAGAAAAGTTCCGTTTTGAAAAGGATGAGTTAAATGAAAGAAATCAAGCGAAAGCATTTTCGTTTTCCCGCTTATGATGATGAAACAGGAGTAAAATTAAGTACTGAGTCTAATCGCGTTTTATTTGATGGTGTCGATGATTTGATGAGCAAAACAGATCAGCATCCGCAACAGCGTTATGGTCGGACAAAAGAGTTTCACTTTGATGAGAGCGAACGAGAACAGACACACCAGCGAAAACAAAGACGTACGATGAGTGGAACGACAAAAGGTACACCACGTCAAGAAAAGTTGGAACATTATAAAGAGAATTTACCAGAATATGGAAAGCACTATCAGCCTAAGACGACATCGACTGGTCGGAAGCAGCTTTTTGGTGAAAAAAATCACGTTCAAACGAATCAACAGGTGACATCACCTACACGTAATACAAAATCTTCAACAACAAATAACATCACTCATGAGCGTTCTTATTTTGTACCAAAATTTATTCCAGCATCCATTATTCCAGACCCTAGAGAAACACAGGTGACGGAAAATGAATTGATTCAATCAATGAAAAAAGAAGAAGATGCGTACTTGCTATTTGATACTGAGCCAACGCCGTATCAAGAGAAAAAAGGGGATAAAACGGTCAAGTCTTTTCACAAAGGTGAAGAAGAAACAAAAATGAAGGCAACAAATAAAAAGACAACTAAAACAAAAAAAGCACATGGTGTGTTAGAACGATCACTTCATGGATTGATTGAAGATCAAGGCAATTCATTGACAGAAAATAGTTATTTCAAGCAATAACAATGGATGATTGAAAATGATGAAAAGAGCAATGATGCAAATCATCGCTCTTTTTGTGTTTTGTTAACTATCTGTGAAAGTGGTTTGGGTAGTGTTTGTTAGTCGGTGGCGGAACGGATTTTATGCGATAACCTTAGATGTTCACAATTACTTGAATGTAGGTGAGCTACAACCTTATCCGCGGTGTTCCCCAAGCAGCTCCTCGAGATAGCTTGCACTCACTTCAAAATTTGAAAAGCTATTTTGAGTGCTTGCTCGCTATCTGTTCGGAGCTAAGCGGTTTGAACCACAACCTTTAGAAAGTAGGGGAAATCATGACAAAACAAATGAAAAAAATTGGCTTTTATCAAGGACTACCAATCGAAGAAAAAGATAGCTTCATCAAAATAATGGACGTTGTACCTGTTGCGACTGGCCACGATTTATTAGTAGCAGTTGACGCGGTTTCTGTTAATCCAGTTGACACGAAGCTTCGTCAGGGGGCGGCAAAAAAAGAGCAATTAACCGTTTTAGGTTTTGATGCAGTTGGACGAATCCTCGCAGTAGGCGATGCTGTTGAAAAGTTTCAAGTGGGCGAACGCATTTTTTATGCAGGAAGCAGCAAACGTCCAGGAAGTAATCAAGAGTTTCAATTAGTTGATGAAAGAATCGTTGCTAAAGCACCCAATTCTTTATCAGATGAAAAAGCAGCTGCATTACCATTAACTAGTTTGACAGCTTTTGAATTATTATTTGAAAAATTTCAATTAACACCACAAGCGAAAGCAAATGTAGGAAAGAAAATATTAGTCATCAATGGTGGGGGTGGTGTTGGTTCCATTTTGACTCAACTTGCTAACTGGAGTGGTCTTGAAGTATTTGCAACAGCCAGTGTTAAAAATTTTGAATGGCTTCGTAACAATGGCGTGGATCATCCCTTAGACTATCACAAAGATTTAAAGGAACAATTAATTTCTTTAGGGACGAATCGAGTCGATTATGTGGCCGTATTGTATGATGTGCTACCTTATTTCCAGCAACTACCAGAGCTTGTTCAGCCTGGAGGACGAGTAGGTTCAATCGTGGGTGTCAATCAGCCACTGCCAATTGGTGAATGGAAAAATCAATCAATTAGTTTTGACTGGGAGTACATGTTTGCGAAAACAGATTTTGACTATAAAATTGAGACACAAGGGGAGATCTTAGCAGAAATTGCTACTTTAATTGATCAGAAAGTAATTCATAGTCATGTGGGTAAAATTTATCAAGGAATTTCTGTCGCCCATTTGAAGGAGGCAACAAAAGATGTCGAAGAGGGGCACGTTCAAGGAAAAGTGGTCTTAACTGGCGGTTTTGTTGACTAAGATAGATAAAAAGAGAGCTAGGATATCTGTAGGGCATCCAAAAGTTAGGCTAAAAAAGCAAACTTTTGAGATTCAGTACATTCCGAGCTCTCTTTAAATTTGATAAAAGAATTGTATTAAATGGGTTCTTGATATTCAGGTAATTCTTCAAAAGGCGTTGTAGTTTCTTCTAAAGTCACCATTGAATCTTTCGCTGATTGAAAGAAATCAGGAAGCTGGACGTATTTTACTTTGTTTAACGTATAAGCTAAAACAGAACAGCTCAGTAAAGTATATAAGAAGTGTCTAAGATCAAGATATAAAAGGGACACTACTAAGATAACAAAAGTGACCAAGAAAAGACTCTTTCCGATTTTAACATGAAAATATTTTTCAATTGCTTGATATAAAATATCCGTTCCGCCCGTACTGCCCCCAAAGCGAAAAACTAATCCACAACCGATTCCAGAAAGCAGACCAGTCATCAGACTATTAATGAACAAGTTCCCAACGGCAAACTGTATATGAAGACTTTCCCATAAATGTAAAAAGAAAACCAACGCAAATGTTCCAACAATCGTACGAAGAAATGCGTGTTTTCCAAAAATAAATAATGAGATCAGTAATAATGGTAAATTAAAGACTAATGAAGTGATTGAAGGTGCAAATCCAAAAAGATTATTTAGCAGTAACGCAATACCTGTCACCCCGCCATCAGCAAGTTTTGAAGGTACATTGATTCCTGTTACAGCAAGCCCGTAGATCCCAGCACCTAAAATAATTCCACCAAGGTCTGTAAATAAATGTAGTTTTTTCATCTCTAACCCCTTTTCTGTTTGAAAATTTTCAGCAACCCCTATATTATACAAATAGAATCAATTCTTCAAGGGGGAAAAAGAAATTTTTTATCATCAGAAAACTTTTTCTTAGGCAAACAAAAATAAAGGAGAAGATTATGCGAGCTGCTGACTTATTAACTATATTGACAAATCCACCACAAAGCAAAGAATATCAAGGGATTTTCTTAATGACTAAAAATCATAAACGGCCAGTTACAACAATTGAAATCACACCAAAAAATGAAATGATTTTACATTTTAATCAACAAAAAAACGTGCTGACAATGAAAGAAATCTTAGTCGGACTAATGATGAATCGTGAAAAAAATATCTACTATCAAGTGGATAATGAAATTATGCCATTATACGGTGTGAAAGAAACAGGAACAGAATTAATAATTTAAATAAAAAAATAAGCGTATGAAGCGTTGTTTTTTTAAAATGATATTTTCCGATGGGGCGGTAAAATTTGAATAGATTTAAAGCGATAGATTTTGTTATTATTTAAATCGGGGAAAGCAATTACGTCACATAACGAAGGGGGGATGAAATGAGTCAGAAAAAGCTAATGATCGTTACGACATTTCTGTTAGCTATTTTCTTGATAAGTCCAGTAGCATTTGCCACACAGGGGAGCGAAGCATCACTTACTGTGCACGGAACGATTTATAGACGACCACTGGGGGAAACGATGATCAGTATGCGAGAACAATTGCCAAAAACAACAGATGTTCATTCGGCAGCATTGGTTTGGTTGGGGATATGTCTAGTCTGTATTTCATTCATCGGTTACCTGCTTGGACGAGAGGAAACGAACTTTTTTGGGGATAAGAACAATGTCATAAAAACAATCCAAAGTAGTTACCAATCTTTTACTAACTATGTAAGAAACGTCATTAAAAAAAGAGCTTTGTACATAAAACGTAGTTAAGCGTTTATCTTATCGTTCTTTGTAGGAAATTGTCAAAGAGCATAGGAGCACATAATGGAAATGAGTTATTTTTTTATAGAAAGTTTATCTGATGATTAAGTTGAAGTAACCTTACCTAGTTATGATGCCAAGTAATGCATTTCTGTAGGAAAAATGTGGGTACGAATATCAACATGGTAAAAAGAAATAAAAAAATTAAAAAGAAGTTAGGTTAAGAAAGAAATCCCCCAAAGATTCCTCTCTCATCCTAGCTTCTTATTTTGCTATTAGCGGACGTCCGTTGAATCTATGGTAGCAATGACTTAACAATAATGCCAATAATTATACTTGTGAAAAAAGTCACGGCAAAAAAACATAAAATAAATGACGCATTTTTTTGTCAAAAAAGTAAAAACGTCTTGTTTTTTAACAGTTATGCGCAGAAAACAACTTTTTTTTACATTTCTCACAAAAATTTAGTCTGCTCACCTATAATTGTAAAGGAACAAGCCAGTAAAGAAAATTATCTCCCCCACGAGATTTCCACTTTATTGGCTGTTTTTCTTCTTATTGATTTGTTGGACTGAACTGCAGAGGCAGAAGAGTCCTAAAAATTCCCCATCATTTTGTTGTTTTTTAGCTAAAACAGAAAGACCAGAAAGATCATTATGATTTTTCTGGTCTTTTTGGTGTAGTAAGGCAACATATTTGGGGAAAGTATTTGAGAGGTTTATACTTAAAAGATGACAAAAATTAATTGAGAAAGAGGAGACAAATGAATCAGTTTATTCAAATTCTTAGTGAACGGAAAGCAGAATTGCTAACGGCTACGTTCCAACATTTATCGATTTCTTTTTTTGCGTTGCTCATTGCAGCCTTGATTGCGATTCCTCTCGCAATTTGGTCAGTGAGTCATAAAAAATTAGCAGAAGTTTTATTACAAATTACTAGCGTATTACAGACAATTCCTTCATTGGCTTTATTAGGTTTATTGATTCCGTTTGTTGGAATTGGAACAGTTCCAGCCTTGATTGCTCTAGTTATTTATGCGTTACTACCTATTTTTCAAAATACGTATATCGGTTTAACTGAAATTGATCCATCAATTGAGGAGGCCGCAATTGCCTTTGGAATGTCTCGGATACGTCGCTTGATTAAAGTAGAATTACCCATTGCGTTACCAGTGATTATTTCGGGTATTCGTACAGCTTTGGTTTTGATCATCGGAACAGCCACTTTAGCGGCATTAATTGGTGCAGGTGGCTTAGGAACGTTTATCTTGTTGGGAATTGACCGTAACACACCTGTGTTAACATTGATCGGTGCAATTAGTTCAGCATTGCTAGCTATTATTTTTAGTAGTTTGATTCGTTTGTTGCAACGTGTTCGACCAATATACACCTTGATTGTGCTAGCCTTGACGATTGGCGTACTTGGAGGTATATCAGCATATCAAACATTTTTTGTGAAAGAAGAGTCTGTAGTAATTGCAGGAAAACTCGGTTCAGAACCAGAAATTTTGATTGAGATGTATAAAGAACTGATTGAAGAAAAAAATCCGGATCTTGCTGTCGAAGTAAAACCAAATTTTGGAAAGACGAGCTTTTTATTTAGCGCGTTGCAGAATGAGCAAATTGATATTTATCCAGAATTTACTGGAACAGTTTTAGAAAGCTTAGTCAAAGTTCCTGATGCAATGAAAGAAACAAAGTTGTCAGAAACAGATACGTATCAACAAGCAAAGGAATTGCTCCATCAACAAGAAGCAATGACTTTCTTACAGCCAATGGCTTATCAAAACACGTACGCATTAGCAGTGAAAGAATCCTTTGCCAAAGCAAATCAGCTAGAAACAATTTCGGATTTGATCAAAGTGAATGACCAGATCAAAGCAGGTTTTACCTTAGAATTTATTGATCGTAACGATGGTTATCGGGGGATTCAATCAGTTTATCATCTAGAGTTTCCAAGTGTTCAAAGTATGGAGCCAAGTCTTCGTTACCAAGCAATCAAAAATGGCGACGTTAATGTGATTGATGCTTACTCGACAGATAGCGAGTTGAAAGAATATGGGTTAGTTGCTTTAAAAGACGATCGCCAACTATTTCCACCTTATCAGGGTGCGCCTTTGATGAAGGAAAATTTTGCTAACAAACATCCGGAAGTCGTGAGTGCCTTGAATCAACTTGGTGGAAAGATCACCGAAGAAGAAATGATTGACATGAATTACCAAGTCAATGTTGAAAAAAGAGAACCAGCACAAGTTGCCCATGATTTTTTAGTGACGATTGGGTTAAGCAAGGAGGCTGAAAAATGACAGAAATCATCGAGTTTCATCAAGTTCAAAAAAAATTTGCTGACAAAGTTGTGATTGACCAACTGGACTTCGTTGTTCATCCAGGTGAGATCTTTGTGTTAGTTGGTCCTTCTGGTAGTGGGAAAACAAGTACGTTGAAGATGATTAATGGTTTGATTAAACCAACAAGTGGTGAGATTTATTTTAAAGGTCAGAAACTAACTAGTTACAATTTACAAAAATTACGTTGGAAAATGGGGTATGTTTTACAACAAATTGCGTTGTTTCCAACCATGACCGTCAAGCAAAATATTGAAGTGATTCCAGAGATGTTAGGTTGGGAAAAGGGAAAACGGGAACAACAAGTAGACCAATTATTGGAAAAAGTGGGGCTTTCTCCAGCGGATTATCGGGACCGTTTTCCTCGGGAATTATCTGGAGGTGAACAGCAACGAATTGGGATTTTGCGTGCAATTGCTGCGAACCCAGAAATCATTTTAATGGATGAACCTTTTAGTGCTCTTGATCCTCTTTCACGCACTTCATTACAAGAGTTAGTGCTTTCCTTACATCAAGAATTAGGAACGACCGTCGTTTTTGTTACCCACAATATGGAAGAAGCAGTCAAACTGGGAAACCGAATTGGTGTTATGAAAGATGGTCGATTGATTCAATGTGATACGCCAGAAAAACTGTTGAAGCAACCGAATAACGCGTTTGTTCAAAGCTTTTTTGAAGAAACTAGCCAAAAAGAAATTTTGGTAGAAGAACTGATAGCGTTAGGCTTTTATGTTAAAGAAATAACAGATAAAAACGTTCCTGTGGTTGAGTTAACGACGCCACTAACTCAAGTTTATGAGAAATTAGCCCAAGCACCAATTGTCCAAGTCCTCAATCAAGGAACTTTAGTTGGAGAGTTGTCTGGTCAAGATGTCTTTGCCTTTTTAAGTCGAAAGGAGTAAAAAAATGATGAAAGAGTATGACACAATCGTAATTGGTTCAGGAGTAGCAGGGTTAAGTGCCGCTTACGAGTTAAAAGCAAAGCAGCAGCAAGTGTTAGTAATTGAAGAAAATTTATGGGGTGGGACTTGTCCAAATCGCGGCTGTGATCCTAAAAAAATCTTGATTGGTGGGGTGGAAGCACGCAATCGGATCAAGCAATTACTTGGAAAAGGCTTTTCTGAAGTGCCGCCATTAAATTGGCAAGAACTCCAGTCTTTTAAACGAACTTTTACGGACCCTGTTTCTGCAAATCGCCAAAAAGAATTAAGCCAGGCAGGAATTGATCATCTGACTGGAACAGCAAGTTTTCTGGATGAAGAAACAGTTGAAGTGCTGGGAAAGACATTTCGTGGAAAACATTTTGTGCTTGCAACGGGACAACGTCCGACCATTTTACCGATTGAAGGAAAGGAATTTTTGCAAACAAGTACCGATTTTCTAGCACTTGCTGAGCTACCGAAACAATTGATTTTTATTGGAGGAGGCTATGTTTCCTTTGAACTGGCAACGATTGCTCGTGCGGCTGGCAGTGAAGTGACCATTGTGCATCACAATCAGCGACCGCTAAAAGAATTTGATGAAGAGTTGGTTCAAGAGGCAATTGTCCAAATGAAAAAAGCTGGCATCCAGTTTGCTTTTGATGTGGATACACAAAAAATCACGCGCCAAAATGAGAAATTACAGTTGATTGCTGGAAAAGAATCCTTTGAAGCAGATGCGATTTTTTGCGCAACAGGTCGCCAGCCAAATGTTGAATCGTTACATTTAGAGCGTGCCAATGTCGATTTTACGAAAAAGGGGATCATTGTGAATGAGTGTCTTCAAACAACAAATCCACAAATTTTTGCTTGTGGAGACGTTATCGAAAAACAGTTGCCAAAATTAACACCTGTTGCGACTTTTGAAGGCCAATACGTTGCACAAAAAGTGACACAACAACAGCAAAAAACAATCAACTATCCTGTCATTCCGACAATTGTTTATGGTAGCCCAAAGATTGCGACTGTTGGAACAACGAAAATTGAAGAGGATAGGCAAGTTGAAACAGTGACTCAAGAAATGACAAGCTGGTTTACCTACCATCGAGTGAATGAACCATTAGCCAAAGTAAAGTTATGTTTCAATAAAGAAAACTTTTTGATTGGCGCAAGTGTTTTGAGTGAGCAAGCAGATGAACTGATTGATTTTCTAACGATAGCAATCAATCAACGGTTGACGAAGGAAATCGTGGATCAATGGATTTTTGGCTATCCGACACTTGCTAGTGATTTGCCTTATCTATTGAAATAGGAAAGGAATAAATTAAGCAGAAGTGCTTGTTGCACCAATTTTGTTATGCTACACTAAAAAAAATGAATACTTGTTTCTGGGGATGTCGTAAACGGCATGAGAGTAAGTTGTGAACTTAGACCCATTGAACCTGTCAGTTAATACTGGTGAAGGGAGAAACATAGCAAACGCTTGTTTAAGTGGGACCTATGTTGCGTCCACAGACAAGCGTTTTTTTGTTCCAGTGTTAAATTTGATTCATTTAGGAGGTGAACAATTGAAGAAACATTTATATCCAGCAATCAGTGTCGGTGTTCTGCTACTGATTTGGCAAGTCAGTGTTCAGCTGTTACAGACACCAACCTTTATTTTGCCTAGTCCAATTGCCGTTTTTCAAGCACTGCTTGCTGATAGACAGACGCTGTTTTTTCATTCACTCACGACTTTGAGCGAGGCACTGTTAGGATTAGTAATTGCAGGAATCATTGCCTTTTTTACAGCATTATTGATGGACTTTTATGAGTTACTAAAGACCGCAATCTATCCCATTTTAGTAGTATCACAAACGTTACCAATTATGGTTTTGGGACCGTTACTCACGTTGTGGTTTGGTTTTGGACTGGCGCCGAAAGTGATTTTAGTTATTTTGATGAGTTATTTCCCAATGGTCGTTTCTTTTGCGGATTCATTGAGTAAAGCATCAAGGGAACAAATTATTTTTTTACGAACAATGGGCGCCAGTAGGGGACAGATCTATCGAATCTTCAAAATTCCTGAAGGGCTTGCAGGTTTCTTTTCTGGGCTAAAAGTTGCAGCGACTTATTGTGTTAGTGGCGCAATCGTTGGGGAATGGTTAAGTGCGCAGTCCGGATTAGGTTATTACATGATCCGTGTAAAAAACAGTTATCAAATCGACAAGGTTTTTGCAGCAATTCTTTGTGTAATCGTTCTTAGTTTATTGCTTAATGGATTGAGTGTGCTCATGAAGAAAAGTTATTATTATTGGTTATATACTAGAGGATAGGAAGAGGAAGAAAATGAAAAAAATGTTATGGCTAGTACCAGCTTTGTTATTATTTACCGCATGCGGAGCAAATAAGCAAGAAACAAGTACTACGGATTCAACAAAAAAGTTAACGGATGTCACTCTCGTGTTGGACTATGTACCAAATACAAATCATACAGGTATCTATGTTGCAAAAGAACAAGGTTATTATAAAGATGCTGGCTTGAATGTGAACATCATTGAGCCAGGAGATGATTCGACAAGTATCGGCTTAGTGGGCGCAGACAAAGCACAATTTGGTGTGAGCTATCAAGAAGACATCACCTATGCACATGCTGACGGACAAGCTATTCCAGTTAAGGCGATTGCGACAATTATGAAGCACAATACTTCTGGATTTGTTGCAGCGAAAGATAGCGGGATAACGAAACCAAAAGACTTTGAGGGAAAAACCTATGCAGGTTGGCAAAGTCCTAGTGAAGAAGCAGTATTAAAAGCAGTCATGGAACACGATAACGCAGATTTTTCTAAATTAACGATTGTTGGAAGTACCGGGGAAGGACCCGAAGCTTTAGGAAAAGGTGTCGACTTACAATGGTATTTTGAAGGTTGGGATATGGTTAAAGCAAAAGAAGCAAAAATTGAATTGAACTATCTTCCGTTAAGAGAACTGGATGAACGCTTAGATTATTATACTCCTGTTATCATTACGAGTGATAAAATGATTGCACAGGAACCAAAAGTAGTTCAAAAATTTATGGATGCAACAAAAAAAGGTTATCAAGAAGCAATTAAGCATCCACAAGCAAGTGCAAAAATTTTGCATAAGTACGCGTCAGACAACGAACTAAGTTTCTTGGAAGAATCACAAGCATTTGTTTCAGAAAACTATACTGATGAGCCAGAAAAATGGGGATTGATGCAAGAAAAAGTATGGGATAACTATACTGATTTCATGAAAGAGAATGGATTAATCAAAGAAAAAGTAGAGGCAAAAGAATTATTCACGAACCAATTTATTCAATAGGAGGAAAAAATGTGGCAATTGAAATCAATCAGTTAACTGTAACGATTGATAATTTAGAGATTTTAAAAGAAATTGATCTTATTGTTGAAAAGAATTCTTTTGTATCAATCATTGCGCCAAGTGGAGCTGGTAAATCAACCTTGTTGAAAGTTTTAACTGGGGTAATATCACCAACTTCAGGAGAGATTTTCGTCGATGGTGAGCCAATTATGGGATTAAACACAGCGTTTAGTTACATGCCACAAGAAGATTTATTATTACCATGGGCTAGTGTTTTTCAAAATGTTACATTGTATCAAAAAATCAATCATCAAAAAATTGACCAAGAAAAAGTAATGGAAGAACTACAATTATTTGGATTGAAAAAATATAGTGGTTTTTTACCAGAGCAACTTTCTGGTGGTATGAAACAGCGAGTTGCATTGTTGCGAACAATGATGAACCCAGCTGACTACTTGTTGTTAGATGAGCCATTTGGTGCGTTGGATGCGATGACTCGAAGTCAGATGCAAGATTGGCTACTTCAGCTACCGAAACAAAAAACGAGAACCACGTTACTAGTGACCCATGATATCGAAGAAGCTATTTATTTATCCAATCGAATCATAGTGCTGTCTGCTCGGCCAGCGCGAATCATTGCAGATATCAAGTTACCAGAAAAGCATCGAACAAGAAGCTGGCTTGGAGAACAAGCAACATTAAAGCAAAACATCTATCAGTTGTTAGAAGGTGAAACACATGTTGATTGATGGACATTGCCATTTGGCAGGAAGTACAGAATTAGCACAGCGACAACAAAAATATCAGATTTTGACGATTCTTAATTGTGATTCGCCGGAAGAATGGGAAGAAAACCAACGATTAACCAAAGAGGGAGACCTTCAACTGCTAAGTTTTGGGGTTCATCCTTGGAAGGCAGATCAATATCGATTTGAAGCCGTTCTACCTTATTTAGAAAAAGCGAATATAATTGGTGAAATCGGATTAGATAGTGTGTGGACAGAAGTGCCGCTGGCAACCCAACTTACTATTTTTGAACAACAACTAATTTATGCAATGGAACGGCAAAAGCCAGTTGTTTTGCATACAAAAGGATGCGAAGCAGAAATTTTATCATTGATCAAAAAATATCCCAATCGTTACTTGATCCATTGGTATTCGAGCATGGCGCTTCAAAAAGCTTATATCGACTTTGGTTGCTATTTTACCATTGGGATTGATTTGCTGCGAAATAATGCAGTGAAAGAATTAGCAAAAAAAGTACCACTTGATCGCTTGTTGATTGAAACAGATGGTTTGGCGGCCATCGAATGGGCATTAGATCGAAAAGTACAGGTTGATGATTACGTGGCGATTTTAAGGTGTCACTTACAATCATTAGCTGAATTAAGAAATATTGAGTCAACGATTCTGGCAGAGAAAATGACGAAGAATCTGCAAGTATTTATTAACGGCTAAATGTAAGATTCAAGTACTTCGCCAAATGTTAGTGGTCATGTTGGACAATAACGAGGTTATCAGTTTTCGCTTCTGTTAAAATGAAGAAAAGCTTGTCTCGTGGAAATTCTTTTAGTGATCAAGTTTGATTGATGCACTGCAAGAAAATACTTTCTACTTTGTAAAAGGCTGTGACAAGTTTTTGTCACGGCTTTTTTTGAGGGCATATGCAGAAAGGAGAATGGCCAAAACATCCGTTCATAAAAAGAAAAAATTATTCATGAGTGAGGGGGAAGTAAGATGCAAAATTCATTTGAAAAAAATATCGACCAGTTATCTCAAGAACAAAAGGAGTTATTATTTTTAATTCACTTAGCAATGGAAGAATTACAAGTTGTAGGGGAAGAAAATCAATCAATGAATCGTTTGCTTACACAATATTCTCTTAAAGAAACCTTGTTCGTTTTTGAACTTTATGCGTGTAATGTTCAATATGACATCAATAGAAACATGAGTAATAAAATTTCAATGACCAAATTTCACGAGTTGTTGCCAGACTATTCAATTTATGAGAAAAAATACCAGTATGAGTTATTAGGACAGATGTATCAGGAAGTTCGTTCGAATAAAAAAAGTGTCCATTTACAAGAAACAAGAATGCAAAAGGACTTGATCACACAGCTGAACGATGCGAGAATGCGAAAAAAATTAAAGAAGATGGCAGCAAGTTGGTAATCTTCAATGTTCATTTTTATTTATGAGAATATTATTAAAAAATAAAAGAATAAAAGAAAAAATTGACTGATGAATAAAAGGACGATACATAGCAGAGTTTGATTGAGTAATAAGGGGACTTATTACTCGATTTTTTTGTTTTTATAACAATTTTAAATTATAATATTTGATTTTTCACTCTGTTTTGTTATAATAATCACATACAAAGATAATAATTTTAATCTTTCTATAATTTTTTACGGTGATTTTCCGAATATTTCGAAAAAAACGCTATATAAGTTAACTTTATAATTATGCTAATTTGCTTGAAAGATTACTAAAAAATTTTAAGTGGGAGGTGTTGGTCTTACAATTAGAAGGCTTGTTGTTTGAAAAACAAATAATGAATAACGAATTTTTTGAAAAAATAAAGGGTAATTTTGATTATTTGTTATGCGGGAGACAAAATGGATTCAGTCAGTTGTGTAGCCTAGCAGTCGGTAAAAATTGATTTTGTAAAACGCTTTATAGCAATTATAATTCTACAGGAACTAAGAACTGGTTGGATGCTTGATTGTTATTTTTTACTGACTCTATTTTCAGGAGAATCAACATTTTTTATCTGTAAGGGGAAAGACAGTTTGTTCCTTTTGGACATAGTTAAGTAGAAATAAGTAAACAATTCTTGATAAACATAAGTTCCTTTCAATTGCTGGTTTCTTATTTTATGAAACCATTTGAAGTGAAGGTATCTTTCAATCATGTGGTTCGTAGGATTGAACAATGCTACATATTTATTTATAGAGTGGGGTGTAATAATGAGAGCTTGTCTAGATAGTCGATTAAGTCGACAATTAGCAATTCTGGAAACCTTGTGGGATTCCGAATGGATGACCAGTGAGGAGTTAGCCGAACGAACAGGGAATTCTGAAAAAACGATTCGAACAGATATTCCAATTATCAATAAGTATATTTATCCTTTAAGTATCGAGACCTCATTTAAACTGGGGATATTTTTAAAAAAAGATGTAACTATTCCGAAATCATACATATATGCAGCTATTTTAAATGAAAGTTCAGAATATGATTTACTTGAACAAATCTTTTTTGCAGATAATCTAAAAAAGATCGATTTGAGTGAACAATTGTATACTTCTGAATCACAAATTACACGCTGGTTATCGAAAATCAACCAATCTTTGGAAAATTATGAGTTAAGAATCGATAATGCGTTACAAATCAATGGTGATGAACAAAAAATTCGTACGTTCTTCTCTTGTTTCTTTCTGGAAAAGTATGGTTCACCAGAGAAAAAATTTCCTTATGAGCAAGTTCAAGTGATTGATCGCTTGATCGAAGACTTTTTGAAGGAAAATATTGCAATTGTTTTTGCAAATTCCAAACAGCATTTTTCTCTTAGTCGCCTGAAGTTTCAATTACTAATTAGTATTGAACGGATGAAGAGAAAACATGAGATTCAAACAGAAAAATTAGTTAATGGATTTTCATTCTTGATGGTTGAAGCTAGTTTGTGTGAGGAATTTAAAGCAATATTTGGCTTGGAACTAACGAGTCATGTATTACAACAACTATTCCAAGAATATTTTTATCCATTTTATCCTTCTCGAGTGAAACAAGGACATGAAGAACTAAGTCCACTAAAAATCAAAAATAAAATCGAAGAAATCATTGATGAATTATCGAAGGTCTACCATGTCGAGTGTGATTACCGAGATAAAATCGTTCGTGATATTTACTGGACGACATTTCAAATTTGCGGGCCAACCTATATTTTGCATGACAAGAAAAAAGAGTTTTTTGAGGGTATTTTAGCGGATAGCCCAGACTTGGCACAATTTTTACATAAAAAATTTCAACAGATTTTTTCAGAAGTGGAGCTTTTCAAACAAAGAAAAGTAGATGAGATGGTTCACCAAGCCATTTTTGAATTGATGACTTCTTGGGCAAGCTTACGCTTGGGCGTGCGCCAATCCACTATCACGGTGACCGCTGCATTGATGTTAGATACGACTTATGAACATATGAAAATGGTTAAAGAAGAGATCGAATTTTATTTCCGGCATAAAATCAAAATTGATATTATTGACCCTTATGTAAAACTCGATCGTGCCAATTTTTCCAACTATGATTGTCTACTGACAGATACGTATACAAGTAACACCTATCCAATTCCGACAATTGGTATTTCAAATTACTTAAATGATGATACGATCTCCAAACTACTGGACTTTGTTTATTTAAAAAGGGAAGAGTCCAAAGAGGTTTTTGCAAAAAGCCATTTAAATAGTATTGGCTTATTAAAGGAATGATGAAGTTATTTGTCAAAATAAAAAAACGGACACCCACTGGGCTGTCCGTTTTTTGTTTTGACTTTTTTTC
>NZ_JBFOFW010000009.1:0-99049 GCF_040887505.1 Enterococcus sp. C50
TGTTCAGTTTTCAAAGGTCTATTCTTTTTTGTTTTAACAACTTTTATATCTTAACAGATTCTTTAGAAGTTGTCAACACTTTTTGTTTTTTAATTTTCCGCCGCTTTTTTAACGACTTGATAAGTTTATCATTCAGTTTGTTATTTGTCAACAACTTTTTTATTGAAATATCAAACTTTTGAAAGCTTATTACTTAAGCGACTTTGTTATTCTAACATGTCATTCTTTATTCGTCAACACTATTTTTTAAAGAAATTAATGTTGTTAGTAAGTAAAGAATTATTAGAGAACAAATAATAATATAGCAATCTATTTCTTAAATTGCAACAGAAATAATTACTTTTTTGAATAATATTTTTAAAAACGAATATTCAAAAAAAATGTTTCTTTTTTGTTCTATTTTTCCTACTATTTTCTTGCTAAGTTTTACAAATTACTGCTTATAGTTCGTCCATCAAATACTTGTGTTCCCCCGCCTTGTAGCTATTTTCTATAAAAAAGGAAAAGACAAGCAAAACGAAATCGTTTTACTTGTCTTCAGATTTTACTATTGGGATGAATATTCGAAAAATCGTTCCTTGACCAACAACACTTTCAGCGATAATTCGCCCCTTATAACTTTCAACTAATTGCTTAGCGATAGACAGGCCGAGACCATTTCCACCTTTTGTGCGAGCTCTAGCTTTATCAACTCGATAAAACCGATTAAAGATTTTCTTCAAGTCTTCTTGTGGAATCCCCTCACCAAAATCTTGAATCGCAATCTCAAATTCACTTAACGTAGAAGAAATCGAAATATGCACTTCTTTTCTCGTCGTAGAGTATTTAACCGCATTATCAAGAATAATAATGATTAATTGTTCAAAATGATTACGGTAGATTTGCAAGATTACTTCTTTAGATAAATCATCATCCAAAGTGATTACATAGTCTGGATATAAGATCTTAAAGTTATTGTAAACTTGATAGGTAACTTCTTTTCCTTTTGTTGTTTCATTACCATAATGAATATCAACTTGTTCCGCCCTCGAAAGATCTAGCATTTCTTGAACAAGACTTTTCATACGGCTAATTTCTTGCATACTTGCGCTAAGAGACTCCTCTAAGATTTCAGGGTCATCTTTTCCCCAGCGGTTTAGCAAACTCAAATGACCTTCAATGATTGCTACTGGTGTTCGTAATTCATGGGACACGTCTTGAACAAATTGTTCTTGTTGCTCCATGTATAATCGCATCCGATCAAGCATTTCATTAAAGATCTCAGCTAAATCTGCTAATTCATCATTTGTATCAATTTCAGGCATATGAATATCTGACTGTGGATCTTTTCGGATAGTATCCATCGTATCTCGCAGAACTTTTAACGGCTTCAGGAAATAAGAGGATAGGAAAAACCCCAAGATACTACTTAGAATCAATGAAACGACTTCTAAAATAATCAGTGTTAACAATAATTTATTGCGTATATCATAAAAAGAGGACAGCTCATAGAAAGTTTGCGCATACCCAATTTTTTCACGGGTTCCTTTAGAATAGATTGGTTGAATAGATAAAAATCCTGTTCTCCCATCAATCGTAACGATCGTTGGAACTTTTCTGGTTGTTTGTAACAATGATTGACTATGCTGCTGCGTTTTAAATATCAGCTTTTCTTCTAAATTGTAGACGAATAAATCCAATGATGACTGACCAAGTTCTGCAATGAAGGAATCAATTTTCATTAAGTTCCCTTCGATATTCGTCGTTTGGTCGTCAATATTACTATCATTTGTAGTTGTATTAGTCAAATTTCGGTACGTATTGACTAAAGTCAGCTCTTCATCTGAGTTAGCTAACCGAGAGGCCACTTGCGAAATCGTTCGTTCCACATTGTTTCGTTCTTTAGCAACAATCAGATTGATTGAAGACTTATAAGTAATAACCGCAAAAATAGTAAAAACAACAAATATAAAGAAAGAACTTGCAAAGGCCCACTTGATAGTCAAGGAGGGACCTTTCAGTTCTCTTTTTTCCGATTTTTTCGGTTTGATCACGAGCGCATCACATAACCTGTTCCGCGGACAGTTTGGATATAGCTTTCCTCCCCAGGAACATCAATCTTATTGCGCAAGTAACGAATATATACATCGACAACATTCGTTTCGACTTCTGTTTCATAACCCCAAACTTTGTTTAATAGAACATCACGGGCTAGTACTACATTGACGTTTTCCATCAACGTCAATAATAGCTCATACTCACGTTTGGTTAATTCAATTACTTCGTTTCCACGGCGTACCACACGATTTTCTTTTTCAATTGTTAGGTCGCGATAAGTAATTGTTGTTTGTTTTGCTACGTTTTTATCACCTTCGATATCAATTCGACGTAACAAAGCTCGCAAGCGGGCTAATAATTCTTCAATTGCAAATGGCTTAACAATGTAGTCATCTGCTCCATGGTCTAAACCTGATACGCGGTCAATCACTGAATCCCTAGCAGTCATCATGATGATTGGTGTGTTTTTTACTTGACGGACACGTCGACAAACTTCTAATCCATTTAACTCTGGTAACATCAAATCTAGTAAAATGGCATCCCATTCATTATTTAAAGCAGCGTCTAATCCTGTGCGGCCATTATAATGAACTTCAGCATTGTACCCTTCGTGCTTTAATTCCAACTCGACAAAGCGAGCTAAGTTCTTTTCATCTTCAATGATTAGAATATTACTCATCTATTATTTTATCCTTTCCCTCTACGCGATTTCTACAAACTCTATCATTATACCGATATTCTACTTAAAAATCTATAGTCATTCTATCATGAATAAACAATTTTAAAAAGAGCCGAAGTCTATTCGTAACAAATGACTTCAGCTCTATCATGATTTATCTAAATTTTCAGTTTTGCAAAGTCAAGAACTACTTACTCTTCATGATACCAAGAGTAGTGGAAGATTCCTTCTTTGTCCACACGTTCATAAGTGTGTGCACCAAAATAATCACGTTGTGCTTGAATAATGTTTGCTGGCAAGCGTTCTGCTCTATAAGAGTCAAAGTAAGAAATTGCTGAAGAGAATGTTGGCACTGGTACACCAGCTTGAACGGCTAAAGCAACTACATCTCTCACTGATTGTTGATATTTCTTTGTGATTTCAACAAAGTAATCATCTAACAATAAGTTTTCGATGTCTGGGTCTTTATCATATGCATCTGTGATCTTTTGTAAGAAACGAGCACGGATGATACATCCTGCACGCCAGATTTTAGCGATTTCGCCAAATGGCAAGTCCCAATCGTATTCTTTTGAAGCTACTCGTAGTTGTGCAAAGCCTTGAGCATAGCTCATAATTTTGCTAAAGTACAATGCTTCACGGATTTTCTCAACCAATTCTTTTTTGTCACCAGTATATTCAAAATTATTTGGATTTGACAAAATTTTACTTGCTTGGACACGTTCGTCTTTATAAGCAGAGATATAACGAGCAAATACAGATTCTGTGATCAATGGAAGTGGCACACCTAAGTCTAAAGCACTTTGACTTGTCCATTTACCAGTTCCTTTATTGCCAGCTGCATCAAGAATGACATCAACAATCGGTTTGCCTGTGCCTTCATCGTCTTTACGAGTCAAAATGTCAGCAGTGATCTCGATTAAGTAGCTATCAAGTTCCCCTTGATTCCATTCTTTGAAGATCTCAGCCATTTCATCAACTGATAGCCCAAGAATATTCTTCATTAAGTCATAAGACTCCGCAATCAATTGCATATCTCCATACTCAATTCCATTGTGAACCATTTTTACATAATGACCTGCACCATTTGGCCCAATATAAGTTACACATGGTGCGCCATCTTCTGCTTTAGCAGAAATTTGTTCTAAAATCGGTGCCACTAATTCGTAGGCTTCTTTTTGCCCACCAGGCATGATAGAAGGGCCTTTTAGCGCGCCTTCTTCTCCACCTGAAACACCAGTACCAATAAAGTTGATTCCAGAGTTTGCTAATTCTTCATTGCGACGAATTGTATCTTTGAAGAATGTATTTCCGCCATCGATCAAAATATCGCCTTTATCTAAATGAGGTAATAATTCTTGAATCGTTGCATCAGTAGCTGGTCCTGCTTTAACCATCAAAAGAATACGACGTGGTTTTTCAATTGAAGCAACAAAGTCTTCCATTGTATAAGTTGCTTTAAAGTTTTTATCTGGATGTTCTTCTACTACTTCTGTTGTTTTTGAACCAGTACGGTTAAATAGAGCGACTGAATAACCGCGGCTTTCAATATTTAAGGCTAAGTTTTTGCCCATAACGGCCATACCGACAACGCCGATTTGTTGTTTCGTCATATGAACTCCTCCTACATTTGGGGTTAATCCCCTAATCTCTCTCATTATAGCCTAACATTGGTGCAATGCAAACCAATGTGCAAAATATTTTGGCGATTCCGAGAAAAAAATAAACCCCAAGGCTCCATGGTTAGCCTTGAGGTTTTACATTTTCTAATTAAAATGTATTAAGCTTCTTTAGACATTACGTCCTTACCATCATAGTAACCACAATTTGTACATACGTGATGGCTTTTTTTCATTTCACCACAGTTAGGACATTCGTTTAAACCTTTGATTGTCAATTTGTAGTGTGTACGACGTTTTGCTTTTTTAGCTTTTGATGTTCTTCTAGCTGGTACTGCCATTTTGCTACACCTCCTTGTAAAGTCTTGCATCCATTTAGATACAATATATTCCAATCTTACTCGTTATCTTTATTCCTTTGATTCATCATCAAAAAATTCCGATAGTTTTGCAAGACGAGGATCTACTTTTGTCTCAGCTTCTTCCACTTTTCTGCGCTCATGTTCTGCTTCAGAAATAACTTCCCAATCTGCCCCTTTAGGTAGGTTGGTTTCGTCTGCTTCCTCTGCTTCAGTAAGCACACGCATTGGAATTGCCAATAAAATATTATCTTCGATTGACTCTGTCAAATCAAGCTGTGTGCCCTCAATCAACAAAATCTCATCAGCAGATAATTGTTCGTCTCGACTTTGATACTGTTCTACTGTCATGAATAATTCATCAACCGGAAAATCCATCACTAACTCAACAGGTTCGAGTGAACGTGTTGATGGGACAGTCAGAGTCGTTTGCACAGTGTAATGAACGATATAGCCTTTTTTATCAACGGAAACAAATCCTTCAACAGCCACTGGTGCAACATCGAGTATTAAATTATCGCGTTTCATTAAACCTGATTTTAAATCAAGTGTTTCATGAAATACTAATGGTGTCTCTTGATATTTTCGTAATTCTAGTAAAGACCATTTCATTTTTCATCACTCCTAAGCAACAAAAGCAATTATACAGGGCAAAAACGTCCTTGTCAATGAAATTTTCTTGACACCTTACAGTTCATAAAAAAACAGTACATTATTTGGAAAATCAGTTTTCTTTTTTCACTTTTCCAACAAAATTTTCCTTTTCTTTTTTGCTAAAGTTCGATTAAGACGTCTTTTGACAAATTGATTTCTTTTCTCAAAAAATTTTTTTGGAATTTTTTCTGTTCAATCGAAATAACAAGTAATCGGTTACTGATTTCGCAAATTTTTTCAAATGTATCCATCTAAACGTTTCCTGCTAGCTTCGCAAACGACTTCGTTGAACTTTCAGTTGCTATCAAGAAACGAATCCATTACAATAACTATTATTTATATGGATAAAGAGAGGAGCTAACACATGAACACACGAGATATTGAATACTATGTTCAATTAGTCAAACTAAAAAACTTTACAAAAGTTGCTAATCTATTTCATGTTAGCCAACCCACAATCACTTATGCTGTCCAACGGCTTGAAAAAGAATTAAACGCTGTTCTCATCGTCCGAGATCGCTCGCACAATGAACTATTGATCACACCAGCTGGTCACCAACTGTTTATCCACGCACAGTCCATTCTTCAAGAAATCACTCGTGCAAAAGCTGAGATTCAACAACTACAAACAAAAAAAATTCGTCTTGGCATGCCACCAATCATTGGAAATGAATATTTTCCAAAATTATCCGGTTACTTCATTAGGCAAAAGTTGATGAATCAATTAGAAATCATTGATGGTGGTTCCCGCGACTTGTATGGAATGATTCATCAAGGTCAAATTGATTTAGCTTTACTTGGTTCAACTCAGCCAATTGTTGATCAGTCCTTAGAGACACAGTTGCTCTTAGACAAACGGTTTATGATTGTTGTCTCACCAGAACATCCACTTGCCCAAAAAGAAGCTGTTTCGTTCAAAGAATTGATCAGCGAAGAATTTGTTTTATTGAACGAGCATTACGTCCATCCTACTGCTTTTTCAAAATTAGCAAAACAAGCACACATCGAACCAAAAATTGTGTATCAAAGCAATGATTTATCCATTTTAAAAAGTATGATTCGCGAACAAGTTGGTATAGGTTTTTTAACAGAAATTGCGATTCATCCAGAAGACCAGTTAGTTGTACTTCCACTAACTGACACTGTACAGCCACGCTTTCTGATTTCACTTGTCACGCGCACACAGCAATTGCCAACTGATTTACAGCAACAAGTTGTCCGCGTCATTAATGAATTTATTCAGACACAAAAAAACAGCCCCTCAGATTGAGGAGCTGCTTTTTTTATACTATCTAGCAAATTAGATAGCTGTTGTTTCGCCACGGTATACAATACCACGACGTGAATCAACAGTAATTAATTCACCATCAACGATTGTTGAAGTCGCGTCTTTTGCACCAACGATTACAGGAATATCTTGAGCGATACCTACAACTGCTGCGTGTGAAGTTAAGCCACCTTCTTCAACTACGACTGCTGCTGCTTTTTCAATAGCAGGCATATATTCTTTATCAGTTGTTGGAACAACTAATACCATGCCGTCTTTTGCTTTTTTAATTGCTTCTTCAGCAGATGAAGCAACTACTGCGTTTGCAACAACAGATTTTTGGCCAACGCCTTGAGCTTCTAATAATTTAGAACCAATCATTTGAATTTTCATTACGTTAGTTGTTCCACGTTCACCAACTGGTACACCAGCAGTGATCAAGATTAGATCGCCTTCTGAAGCAAAGCCTAATTCAACTGCTTTTTTAGCAGCTAATTCAAACATTTCATCAGTAGTTGTTGGTTTTTCAGTAACTGTTGGGTATACGCCCCAGTTTAACATCAAACCACGTTTTGTGCGTTCGTCAAATGTAACTGCCAAGATGTCAGCATCTGGACGGTATTTAGAAATCATTTTAGCTGTGTAACCAGACTCAGTTGCAGCAACGATTGTTTTAACACCTAAGTTTTTAGCAGCACGAGCTACTGACAAACCGATTGTTTCAGTAACATCAGTTTTGTCAAATTGATTGATTTGGAATGTACCTAATTCAGCTAAAGCTTTTTCAGCTTCTTGGTCAATACGAGCCATTGTTGAAACAGCTTCTACAGGGTAGTCACCATTTGCAGATTCACCTGATAACATTGTTGCGTCTGTACCATCAAATACAGCGTTGGCAACGTCAGATGCTTCGGCACGTGTTGGACGTGGGTTTTCTTGCATTGATTCTAACATTTGTGTAGCTGTAATAACTGGGATACCAGCAGCGTTACATTTTTTAATGATACGTTTTTGAACCATTGGTACTAATTCAGCTGGAATTTCAACACCCATGTCACCACGAGCAATCATAACACCATCAGAAACTTTGATGATTTCGTCGATGTTGTCGATACCTTCTTCAGATTCAATTTTAGGGAAAATTTGAACGTGTGTCATATTTTTTTCTTCTAAAATTTCACGAATATCTAAAACGTCTTGTGCTTTACGTACAAAACTTGCAGCGATAAAGTCGATGTCGTTATCTAAACCGAAACGGATATCGTCAGCATCTTTTTCTGTAATACCTGGTAAGCTGATTGATACGCCTGGTGCGTTAACACCTTTACGTGATCCTAGCATACCTGCATTTTTAACTACTACAACTAATTCACGGTTTGCTTCGTCTTTTTCAACGATTTCCATGTCAATAAGACCATCATCGAATAAGATGTGTCCACCAACGTGAACGTCTTCAAACAATCCAGGATAAGTTACAGCGATTTTTTCTTTTGAACCAACATGTTCAGGGTCCATAGAGATACGAGTTTGATCTCCAACTTCGAATTTGATATAGCCGGCACGGCCAAAATCAGCTTCTGTTGTTCCTTGAACTGTTGTACGGATTTCTGCACCTTTAGTATCTAAAAGGATACCTACATCTTTGCCTGTTTTTTTAACGGCTTCACGAACCATTACCATACGTGATAATTGTTCTTCATGATCTCCATGTGAGAAGTTAAAACGGAAGACATTTGCTCCAGATTCGATCAGTTTAGAAATAGTTTCTACTGAATTACTTGCTGGTCCTAATGTACTAACGATTTTGGTTTTTTTCATTTTACAAAACGCTCCCATTCAATTTTGTTTATTTAAAGCTTTACAGCTTAAATAGCTATTAATTATAGATAGTTCAGTTGAGTCAAACAAAGTTTGCTCTGGTCTTATTCATTCCTTTGATTAAATCAAATTAGAATGAAAGAGTATTGTTTAATTCGTACAATGATAAGTCTGGTTTATGTTTGTTGTTTTCCAAAGTGTCAATGATGTCAGAAGCAACAATTTCATTGTCATGAATCCCAACACATAATCCGCCTTTACCTTGTTGTAATAATTCAACAGCATAAGCACCAAATTTACTTGCTAACACACGATCACGTGCGCTTGGTGCGCCCCCACGAACAACGTGTCCTAAGATAGATACACGAGTATGGTAGTCGCCGAATTCTGAAAGTTTTTCAGCAAATTCGTTTCCGCCCATTACACCTTCAGCCAAGATGATCAAGCAATGTTTTTTTCCACGATCGCGGCCTTCTTGGATTTTTTTAGCAACAGCAGCCATGTCAAAATCATGTTCTGGAATGATGATTTCATCAGCTCCGCCTGCAACACCTGACCATAAAGCGATATCGCCAGCGTTACGTCCCATTACTTCAATAACGAATGTACGAACGTGTGATGTAGCTGTGTCACGAATGCGGTCAATTGATTCAAGCACTGTATTAATTGCTGTATCAAAACCGATTGTGAAGTCTGTACCAGGAATATCATTATCGATTGTTCCAGGAATTCCCACTGCTGGGAAACCACGCTTAGTTAAAGCCATCGCTCCATGGTAAGAGCCATCTCCACCGATAACTACTAAACCTTCAATACCGAATTTTTTCAATTGTTCGATACCCTTTAATTGACCTTCTTCTGTAGCAAATTCTGGGTAACGAGCAGAGTACAAGAAAGTACCACCGCGTTGGATCTTATCACCAACGTCAGCAACGTCAAGACGACGAATATCTCCGGCAACTAATCCGGCAAATCCGTAGTTGATTCCATAAACTTCTAGACCTTCATAGATTCCTTTACGAACAACTGCGCGAATCGCTGCGTTCATTCCAGGTGCGTCTCCGCCACTGGTCAAAATTCCGATGCGTTTCATATAAACATTCACCTCATTAAAATACTTTATCCTAAGAAGACTTAGGCTATAACCATTTGTTTGCAATAACCACGTCTAACATTCTAACATTATTTTTCTAACTTGTCTTGATTAATAGCTAAAAAAATGAAAAAAAATGAAAGCACGTAGTATTTTTTACCGTAACTTATTTGAAAACAACATTTTCCTCTTGAAGTAAATAAGAAAGCTGTCCTCGCAGACTCTTACTCCCATCTACCCAGTTTTCCTCTGATAACACGATTTTCCGTTGTGTTTTTTCATAGTATAAAACAACTGGAATGTATCCGGGATGTTTCTGAAAAATTGTTTTCAATTGATGCATTGTTTCATGGTCTTCTTGTCCTTCTGTGATTCTTAAATAACAAGTTTGATCTGGAAAGTTTTTCTCAAATTCTTTCGCATCTGCAAATGTTTCGCCAATCAATTGTAATTCTTGGTTATAGCGACTTATTTCACTACGACCTTGTACAAACAGTACGTGATTCACTTCAAAAAGATTTCTGAATTGGCGATACAGCTTAGGAAAAACAGTAACTGTTACTTCACCTGAGCTATCCGTTCCTTCCACGAAAGCCATTCTTTCTCCTTTTTTTGTCCGAATTTCACGAATATTTTTGATGTACAATAACAAACTTACTGTCTGCTGAGGCACAATTTCGGTAATCAATTGAACACGTTTAGCTAAACGCAATCGCTCATATCCTTCTGTTGGATGACCAGATAAATAAACACCAAGATATTCTTCTTCTAGTGTCAAACGTTCATCTAATGAATAATCTGCAATTTCTTCTTCCTTCAACGCCATGATTTCCATCAAGTCCAAACTGCCGCTACTGTATTGAACGTTTTGGATCTTTCCTTCTAAATCGAGCATGAGCTGCTTACGATTTTTTTCTAACTCATCGAATACACCTACAGCAACTAAAGGTTTCAGGATATCTTCTTTGAGCCATCGCTTATCTATACGAATCAAAAACTCATCAACAGATTTGAACGAACCATTTGTTTTTCTTTCATTGATAATCTCTTCTACAAAATCTCGCCGTACCCCTTTGATTGCTGTCAAACCAAAACGAATCAATTGCGAATTGACTAATTCAAACCCATAAGCGCTTTGATTGATGGAAGGCGGACTCAGCGTTAACTTGTTCTTTCTAGCTTCAGCAAGGTATTCTTTAAGCTTAGCGGTATTGTGTCGCACAGCATTCATCAAACTAGTAAAGAATGCTCCTGGATAATGTGCTTTGAGATAAGCCATTTGAAACCCAACAAATGAATAAGCGAATGCATGTGAACGATTAAATCCATAATTAGCAAAACGCTCGATATAATCGTACACTTCAATTGCCTTTTCCTTAGAATATCCTTGCGCTAGTGAACCAGTTACAAAGTGTTCTCTTTCTCTATCAATAACTTCCTTTTTCTTCTTACTAATTGCACGTCGTAAAATATCTGCCTGACCTAAAGAAAATCCAGCCATCGTTGAAGCAATCTGCATGATTTGTTCCTGATACACAATAACTCCATAGGTATTTGCCAAAATTGGTTTTAATGCGTCATCCGGGTATTGAATAACCTCTTTCCCTTTTTTTCGTGCAATAAAGGTATCAATATTTTGCATAGGTCCAGGACGATACAAAGCGTTGACAGCAGCGATATCTTCAATATTTTCTGGTCCCAAACGCCGTAAAACATTTCGAATTCCTGCCGATTCAAATTGAAAGACGCCGGTTGTCTCCCCTTTTTGAAACAATCGGAAAGTTTTCGCATCATCCAGTGGTATCTGCTTAAGTTGAAGGTCGATTTTTTCTACACGTTTGATTGATTTAAGCGCATAATCAATAATTGATAAGTTCCGTAAACCTAAGAAATCCATTTTCAGCAATCCGATTTCTTCTACGGCATTCATAGTATATTGCGTTAAAAAAGCTTCGTCTGATCCCTGTTGTAAAGGAACTAGCTCTAATAGATTGCGGTCGCTCAATACCACCCCTGCCGCATGTGTCGATATGTGACGTGGCAGCCCTTCTAAAATGGTCGCTGTTTGAAACAGTAATTGATTTTTTTTATTTGCCTGCACCAATTCAACTAGTTTATTCGAAGTTTGGTAAGCTTGTGACAAGGTGATTTTTAATTGATTAGGGATCGCCTTTGACCAGCGATTTGCCTCACTTTGTGAAACACCAAATACTCGCGCAACGTCTCTTAATACCATTTTGGCAGCCATTGTTCCAAAAGTTGCAATCTGTGCCATATGATACTGCCCGTATTTTTCTCGGACATAATTCAAGACTTCTTCACGTTTATTATCAGGAATATCCAAGTCAATATCAGGCATTGTGTAACGTTCTGGATTTAAAAAACGTTCAAAGAGCAAATTATATTTCAAAGGATCCACATCTGTGATTGCCAAAACATAAGCAACTAATGAACCCGCAGCTGATCCACGACCCGCGCCAGTAACGATTTTTTGTTTGTGTGCAAAAGCCATCACATCCCACACGATTAAAAAGTAATCGTCAAATCCCATTTGATGAATAATTTTTAATTCATAGTCTAAACGTTGTTGATATTCTGGTGTCAAAGATTCTACTCTTTTTGATAACTGATTTTGACACAATTGTTTGAGGTATACCGCTGCCGATTCATCATTTGGTACTGGATAATGCGGTAGCAGTTTTTGATGAAATTGAAACTCAAAATTCACAGATTCAGCTAATTTTTGAGTTGTCTCAAGAACTTTGTACGTATATCGTTCATTAAATTTTTGAATCATCTTACTCTCTGATTCAAGAAAGTTTTTATTTTCTAGTTGACTACTATCTGCTAATTCTTCTGACGAAATTTGTGTACCTTCTTTTATATGTTTCATTGTTTCCAATGCAAACAAATCTTCCTGATGCAAGCTTGCAATCGGATGTAATGCACACAGTTGTTCCTCTTCAGCTGACAGAAACTCGTACCATTCTTTAGAATCCGAAACGGTTTGGCCAGTTACACCCACATAAAAATCGTGGAAATGGACTTTTTCTTTTAGCATTTGCCAATGACTAGCAAACGTTTCTGCCGTGCCATAATCATTTGCAATCGAATGACTATCTGGCACAATCAAAATCAAGTGGTCCGTCTTCGTCCATGTGTTCAGTTCAATAGTACCTTCAATCATTTTTTTACTCGAAACATTCATCAATTGTTGGTAACCAATCTTGTCTTTTGCATAAACTAACAGTCCGTAGTCTTTGTCTTCAAAAGTGTACTCAAGATGTATGCCAATAATTGGTTTGATTCCTTCTTTGACGCACTCTTGGTAAAATTCTGCGGCGCCGTACAAAACATCCTCATCAGTGATAGCTAAATAAGTGTATCCAAGTTTTTTAGCTTCACGGACATACTCTCGTATGCGAATCGTACTTTGTAACAAAGAATATGAAGTTCTCGTATACAGTTGTGGAAAAAACATCTTGCATTCCGCCTTTTTTTTCGTTAAAATTCACTATCGTTAGTACAATTAAGCATTGTACCTTGCTTTACATTCAAAAAAATTCTGTTAAAATTGGGATAGAAAAGAGGTGTTCTTCATGCGATATATTGTAACGTTATTTTGGTCCCTAGTTTTAGGACAAGTTGTTGGTTACATTGGTAGTGCCTTGACAAAAGGAACTTACGATTTTGCTTTGACAGCAATTATGTCACTAATTGCCGGTATCATTATCATCTTAATCGGTGCAGTTGCTCCAACAAAAAAAGAAGCCTCATCGCACTCATAGTAAATCAAAACAGATTGGGAAAGCAAGTTTTCCCAATCTGTTTTTTTGTCTACGATTCGTTTTTTTAAAATTTACTACGTAAAACCTTTCTAAAATTAAAAAGCGAGAGTCCGATATTCGATAAGACAAAACAACTGGTTACCACAAACACCGCACTGTAACCAAATGAATGGGCAACAGTCGAACCAAGCATTGGTCCTAAAACCTGCCCAAAATTACTAAACATTTGATTGTAACTATACACTCGACTCACACCTTCTTGAGGCGTGATTTTGCTAATCAACGTATTAATCGAAGGCATCAATGCTCCAGTTGAAAAGCCCAAAATAAAACGTAAAATTCCTAACTGTAATGGTGTTTGAACGAATGCCATAGGAAGGTAACAACAAAACGATAAGACCAATCCAGCAAGCAACACTTTATGGTTACCGATTTTATCCCCTAGCTTCCCTAATTTGGGAGAAGACAGTACCGCTGAAACCCCAGCAACTGAAACGATCAACCCACTAATAAAGAGAACATTATTGATATCTCCGCTCAATTGGCGAATATACAACGTTAAGATTGGACTGATACTAGTCACACCAATTTGTAAAATCAATGTTGTGATAAATAGTCCCACTAAAATAGAGAAATGATCCATTTTTGAAAAAATTTCTTTTGTGCTGACTAAATCTTTCTTCTCAACTGGATGGAAATCCTCTTTTACTAGAAAAATTGTTAAGATTGTCGTTACTAAAAGTACTGCACCCGTAATAATAAAGACGTTCTCCATGCCAAACCATTGCGCTAACGCACCACCCATGGACGGACCAATCAAATTCCCTGCAATTGCTCCAGTCGAAAGTGTCCCTAATGCCCAACCACTTTTTTCCTTCGGCGCTTGTGATGCAATCATTGCTGTAGCATTTGGAATATACCCAGATAAAATTCCATTAAAGAAGCGCATAATTAACAGCCAATACACATTAGGAACAAAAGCCAGTGAGCCCATGGTGATTGTCATTCCCGCTGCCGCTCGAACCATCATAATTTTCCGCCCTTTTCGATCTGCTAAATTTCCCCAAACCGGTGCAACAATTGCTGCTGCAAAAGCAGTAACTGAAATCGCTAATCCAGAAAATAATTCAACCTGATCTTGAGGCGTCCCTAGTTGTTCGACGTAAACAGGAATAAACGGCATGACTAAACTAATACTTGCACCAGTGAAAAAACAACCAATCCATGCAATAATTAAATTCTTTCTCCATTTAATCCCCATTCATCATCCCTCTTTCATCTTTCTTCATCATACCTATTTTTAAAGCAACAAGCAACGAATGTGAAAGCAAAAACAAAAAAAGACAAAAAATTCTGACTTTTCTATTACTCAACTAAATAAAAAGACAAAAAGTATCGTCAACAGACGTACTCTTTGCCTTAAAAATTTTAACAGAGATATTTTTGATTGATTTGTTTCATTTACTTAACTAGTTTAGATTGTCGCTAAAATAATAAAGTTTAAGATAAATAAAATATCAACTACCCACAAAGCAAGCGATACTTCTTTTGCTTGTCCTTTAACTACCTTCACAATTGTATACATGATAAAACCAGCAGCAATCCCATAAGAAATGCTATAGCAAAGACCCATAAAAATTGAAGCAAAGAAAGCAGGTAAAGCTTCATCAAGATTCGCCCATTTGATATCTGCAAATGAAGCCATCATCATTACACCGACTAAAATCAAAGCAGACGCCGTTGCTTGTGCAGGAACAATAGCAATCAATGGAGAGAATAAACTGCTTAGTGCAAATAAGATTGCAACGACTACCGACGTTAAACCAGTTCGACCACCCGCACCAATTCCGGCAGCAGATTCGACATACGTTGTTGTATTTGACGTACCAAAAATTGCACCAACTGAAGTTGCAATTGCATCAGCAAACAAAGCTTTATCCATTTTTGTTTTGAATCCTTTTCCATCTTCCAATGCATCCTCATCTTCTTTTGAGAAAATGCCTGTACGACGTCCCGTTCCGATAAATGTACCAATCGTGTCAAATGTATCTGATAAACTAAACGCAATGATTGTCATTAAAACTTGTGGAAGTCTTGAACTATCACTGAATAAAGATTGCATTCCCTCTGCTCCAAAAGCAGCACCAAAAGTTGTTCCTAATTCTTTAACTGAGTTTCCTAATGAATTAGCTTGCCAATCAATCGCTTGAAGATCGACCACACCCATCAATACACCTAAGATAGTTGTCACTACAATACCAATCAGCATTGCACCACGCACATTTTTAACTACTAAAATTGCTGTTATAACTAAACCAATAACTGCTAATAAAATGGGTGCATTATTGAAATTTGCTAAGGCTGGAACAATTCCACCATTAATTGTTACGTTTGTTGCCTTACCACCTTCAACTACAGAACTCGTGATTGCTGATTGATCCGCACTGAAAGAAAGGAACCCTGCATTTTTGATTCCCACATACGCAACGAAGATTCCAATACCGCCCCCAATGGCGTGTTGTAAACTTTCTGGAATTGCGTGAATAATCATTTTTCGAATTTTTGTTACTGTAATAAAAATATTAATCAACCCACAAATAAAGACCATTGCTAAAGCTTCTTGCCAAGAATAACCAAGACCAAACACGACAGTAAAAGTAAAGAAGGCATTCAAACCCATCCCTGGTGCTTGTGCGTAAGGAACATTCGCAAACAAGCCCATTACTAACGTCCCGATAACCGAAGCAATAATTGTTGCCAAGAAAACTGCTTGAAATGGCATTCCTGAAGCTGATAAAATCGTTGGGTTAACAAAAAGAATGTAGCTCATTGCAAAGAATGTTGTAACCCCCGCCATTATTTCTTTTGATACATTTGTTTTGTTTTCCTTCAATCCGAAAAACTTATCCATAAAAAATTCCACTCCCTGATTTTTTCTGATGAGGAAAGATAATAAATAAGACCAACAACTAATTTCCTCGAACAATTATTGATTATATCGTCGCTTCATTCGTTTTTCAACTAAAAAATGGTATTTAAACATTAAAAAGCAAAAAACGTTCGTGTTTTGCTTCATTCTTTCTAAAAAAGGGCGTTTTTCATTCTTCAGTTATTGATTTTCGCACTTGTTTATTGCGTCAAATATGCTAGACTAAAACAAATATCAGCTGAGAAAGGACTATCGCCATTGAATAAAAAGCTTATTGCCATTGATTTAGATGGGACTACTCTGAATCAAGACTCTTTAATTACAACTAAAACCGAACAAACCTTAAAAAAAGCCATTGCAGCAGGTCACTATGTTAGTATCGCTACTGGACGACCTTTTCGAATGAGTTATCAATTTTATCAACAGTTAGAATTAACTACCCCAATGGTTAACTTTAATGGGGCTCTTGTACACATTCCTAATCAACTTTGGAGTGGCGAAAAAGAATCACAAATCAATCGCGAGATCGCCTTTGAAATTGTTTCACAAAAAAAAGCATTGAATCTTGACTTCGTTGCCGCTGAAAACCGCGAAACTTTTTTTATTGATAGCTTAGATTTTTTCGATGAAAAAATCTTTGCTTCATCAAACCCGAGTGAAAAAAATCTGCTTTCTCCTCAAAACCTGACAACTAATCCAACTTCTTTGCTCGTTCGTACAGAAAAACAATTTGCAGAACAAGTTTCAAATGAATTGACCCGTCAATTTGGTAGTTATGTAGATGTCCGCACTTGGGGTGGACCAACAGCTATTTTAGAAATCGTTTCTAAAGGGATTGAAAAAGCAAAGGGTGTTCACCAAGTAGCCAATTATCTTGAAATCAAACAAGAAGACGTCATCGCATTTGGTGATGAGCACAATGATCTTGAATTATTGGAATATGCTGGTTGGGGCGTTGCAATGGCAAATGGCACCGATCAACTAAAAGGGATCGCTAATGACATTACGGAAAAAACGAACCAAGAGGATGGTCTAGCCGATCATCTAGAAAAATTACTTC
The DNA here is from genome assembly GCF_040887505.1 of Enterococcus sp. C50. Classification (NCBI taxonomy): domain Bacteria; kingdom Bacillati; phylum Bacillota; class Bacilli; order Lactobacillales; family Enterococcaceae; genus Enterococcus; species Enterococcus sp. C50. The sequence continues at coordinate 17,304 of NZ_JBFOFW010000009.1, forward strand.
AACTATAATTTGTATTTATTCTATAAGTAAGAAACAAAAAAAGCCTAAGACATTGATTGTCTTAGGCTTTTTTTTGCAGTGAAAAACTAGCTCATTTAGAATAATTTCAAGCGTTTCATCCACGGAAACATACATTTTATCAATGAATTTTTCAGCTTTTTTCTTCTATAGAAATTAATCCTTTTTTCTTCTATCCTTCTTAGACAGTTACATAATCAATTGGTTCTGCTTGAGGGATTGTTTCATCAATAAAGTAAACTTTGTACCAAGTTAAGAAACTAAAAATCGTCCAGATCTTACGTTGCTCTTCTTTGACTCCTTCATGATGATTGTTTAACAATTCCATGATTTTATCTTGGTCAAAGAATTCTTTTGCAAAATCTGCTTCAAATAAAGCTTTCACTTCTTGATAACCATGTTCTTCTTTTAGCCAAGCTTTAATTGGCACAGGGAAACCTAATTTCACACGGTTTGACCATTCTTCTGGCAACTGTTTGTTTGCTGCTTGTCTGAAAATATCTTTCGTGTTGTTTTGGTTTAATAAATATTTGCTTGGAATTTGTTGTGCTAATTTCATCACTTCAATATCCAATAATGGCACACGAACTTCCAATGAACTTGCCATTGATAATTTGTCAGCTTTCAACAAAATATCTTTTGGCATCCATTGATGAAGGTCAACATATTGCATTTTATTGACTTCATCTTTGATTCCATCCGTTTTTTCGTAATGGACAGCCATAATTTCACTCACAGATGGTGCATCTTGATAAGTTGCTGTCAATAAATCAGCCGCTTCCTTTTCTTCAAAGACACGCGCATGACCAATGAAATACTCTTTAGCCGGCGCAAGTGATTCATATAAATGAATACGTCCGTGGAAGTTTTTCATTTTACCAATTTTGCGACCTAAACTATAACGCGTTCCTTTTGGCAATTTCTTCAACCCTTGCGCAATCACACGAATAAATTTTGAATTCGTATGGAAGCCATATGTTTGATAGCCAGCAAATAATTCATCTGCCCCTTCACCGGATTGAACCACACGGACACTTTGTGAAGCAAGGTTAGCTAGAAAATACAAAGGAACACAAGAAGGATTTGAATCTGGTTCATCCAAATGATATTGGATCAACGGAAATGCTTTGAATGACATATCTCCGTCGATAACCGCCGCAGTATTGTCTAAATCTAAAATCTCTGTTAATTTACGTGCTTCAATTGCTTCATTGTATGTTTTATCATCAAAACCAATTGAAAATGAATGATCTGGTTTTAAAACCGAAGTCACATAACTTGAGTCAACACCACTTGAAAGGAATGAACCAACTTCAACATCACTGATTGTATGTGCCTCAATCGAAGCTTTAACTGTTTCATCAATTTTGTCAATCCATTCTTGGCGAGAATGTGTACCTTTTGTTTCAAAATCAGCATCCCAGTATTCTTGAATGTTTAACTCACCGTTTTTATAAGTAAAATAATGGCCTTCAGGTAAACGGTACACATCTTTAAAGAATGTTTCGCCATTCAAAGGTGAGTATTGAAAAGTCATATAAGGTTTCAATGCTTCTTTATTTAACTCTTTTTGGAAATCAGGATGTGGTAAGAAACTTTTGATCTCTGAACCGAACATAAACGTACCATTCATTTGTGCATAGTAATAAGGTTTGATTCCAAAATGATCACGGGCACCAAAAAGTTCATTTTTATCATTGTCCCAAATAGCAAAAGCAAACATTCCACGAATTTTTTGTAATAATTCTGTTCCCCATTCTTCATAACCATGAAGAAGAACTTCCGTGTCAGCGTGTGTGCGAAAAACATGTCCTGCGGCAAGTAATTCTTCTCGCAGTGGACGATAGTTATAAATCTCACCATTAAAGATAATGATTTTTGTTCCATCCTCATTATAAATAGGCTGTGTTCCGCCTTCTAAATCAATAATACTCAATCTTCTAAAACCTAAAGCAACGTGTTTATCGACATACTCACCAGAACTATTAGGTCCACGGTGTACAATGCGATCCATCATCGCGTTTACAACTGCACTCTTGTTATCTTTGTCATTAACAAAACCGACAATCCCGCACATTTAACTTTCACATCCTAATATAAATTACTTTTTCATTTTTTTATTTCATACTTTTCATCTTAACACACTCGAAAAGCGCTGACGAAAGGTTCTTCCCTAACAGTTTCGTCACATGAAAATAAGTTATGAAAACTTTTGAACATTTAATAAAAAGTTTTTCAATAACTAATTTAACATGTTTTCTTTTATGATGCTATCTTAATCCCTCATGCTTAAAAGAAATTTTGACTCTCTCATTTGCGCTACTCTATTTTTTAATTCCATAACTGCTAGAAAAGCGTTTTTTTTAACTTTTTTCACATTTTCATTCTATTAAACCTGCATTTAAACCTGCATTTATTCACAACTATTTTTATTTAGTCGTTATGTGACAGCACAAAAAAAGATTGAGATATGAATACTCAATCTTGTTTTGTTTTAGTTTAAATAAGGAAGGTACAGGATTTGTGATTTTATAATAGTGAAAGGAAAATACAGATATATTCAATTTTAAAGTAATATTTTTTATGTAATACGAGCAAATACTAGTAAATGATAGTATTCAAAACGTAGTCAAAAACGTAATTAAAAACGGGGTAAGTGTTCGATTAATCGCAATAACAAATATAGACTTCAACTATCATTTAAGTTGAGGTCTTTTTATGTACCCTGTAGGACTCGAACCTACGACATGCCGTTTACCGTTAGTAGTCTTGCGTTTCTACCTTGGCAGGTGTGTTGGAATTGGCAGACAAGTACGATTGAGGGTCGTATGAGCGTTCGCTCGTGTGGGTTCGAGTCCCATCACCTGCATATTTTTTAGCTCTTAAAGCAACTATTGCTTTGAGAGCTTTTTTATTTAGCATAACATATCTATTTCGGAATAATTTGCAATTGATTTATCGAACGTTTGTTCGTATAATGTTTTTGAGGTGATCTTATGTTTGAGATTGACGGAGTGTATTTATGGTTCAATTATGATCCAACGCATAAATTTGTTACCGATCTATATAAGTTTTGGAATACTGAAATCATATTTGAAGCTATCGAAGATAGATTGCTAATAAATTTATATCATAGTCAAAAGAACTATATTAAAATATCTGCGTCTAAAAGTAGGAATGGCAAGCCAGTTTATTTTCTATTTGATGTGAAAACAAATATCCCTGATGTTCGTCAAAAACACCAACGTTATGACTACGTTGGTTATTCTTTCATAAAACCTGATAAGGAGTGATTCATTTGGAAAGACTTTTTGGAACAATTGATAAAATAAAAATCGTGCAATATAGTTCTACCCCACTCGTCCGTTTTAGCTTGAATGATGTTAATTGCTTAATTGCTAATCACAGTTTAAACTTCTTAGCTGACGTTGAAGAAAAAATGAATATCACTATTTTTGGGTATTATAATAGTAGAAAACAATTTGTTGTAAAAAAATATAAGTTAAATAGCAAACCGAAAATCGTTGTTGAATTTGAAAAGAGCATTTACCCAAACAAAAGACCTTACTAAAAAAAGTAAGGTCTTTTTGCTTTTTATTATGTAAAAGCATTGATTTATTTCTATATCCGATATATAATATATATAGTTAAGGAGGTGATAAACGATTGAGTCGGAAAGATAAAAGGGAAGAAAAAAACTTGAACAGCAAAAACAACTTACAACTAAAATCGGATTAGCAATCGCAGTGCTTTCTCTGATTGATAAGTTAATAGATTTGCTGAACAAGCTACTCGAATAGGGTTAAGGGCTGAAAAGCCCTCCCTTCCCTTTTATTATATCATATATGAAAGGATTGATTTAAATGAAAAGAAAATTATTAAATGGATTTTTAATTATTGTGATGATAATTTTGATTATTTCAATCGTAGTTAAGTTAGCTAACTTATTTTAAGGAGTGAACAGCATGACAGAAAAAAAGACATCAGACGCACAAATTAAAGCTAGTCGTAAATGGCAAGAAAAAAATAAAGAACAAATGAACTATATTAGAAAACGATCTGCCGCACGTGGATTTTTGAAGATTACTAACAAGGAAGATATCAATGAAATGGAACAATTACTTAAAAATAGAAAAGAGGAACTTGTCATGGAAGAATACGAATCATTAAAAACGTTTATCGAAAACGACTACGCAGAAAAAGATTTTGGACACGGCGATTTAGAAGAATTTGATCCAGAAAAAATTATGAATGGTGAAACTGTAGAAGTATTATCAGACGATTTTGGGCATAAGCATTCTCGCGTAAAAGTAATTATTTCTTCAGATGACCTTAAACTAAACGACACACTAGACGTATATACTGTTAATTTTATGGATAAAGAAGTTTATGTTTACTATGTAAATGCCGATTGAGGAGATTGCAAAATGAAAACTGAATTTGCAGGTATTACCTCTTACTTTCAAAACGAAGTAAAAAAATATCGAGTAGACTTAGTCGTCAATCGTAAACACTATCAAAAAAGAGGATTTACAACTTTAGAGTCTGCTCGTAAATACAGAAATGAATTAGAAGAACAATACAAAAAAACTATTCAAGTGAATGCGGACGTTATTGTTCACACTTACTTGAATAGTAGCTCTATTCGAGAAACAGCAATTCATCATAATATGTCGCGCCAGAAGGTGCGGAAAATTTTGATAACTGCAGGTGTCTATTCTACTCCACAAAGTATCAAAGTTAACGAGCTGTTAGACAATGGTTACACAACACAAGAAGTTGCTGAAAAATTGGATATTTCTGTCGGGACTGTTAATAATTTAACCTCCTACCGCAGAGGTGAATATGGTGTTGGTAAAAAATAAAAAGCCCTCAGCCAATATTGATTGGTTGAGGGCTTTCGCAACCTGAAGAATAATCAGGTACATAAAGTTATTTCATATTTTAGAATCGTTATCTCAAACGAACACACGCCGTTGAGAAAGGCCCTAGGAAAAAGTGAATTCCTATCTACCACTAATTAAGTCCTTATACTCGTTAGCTTTAATATTAGGTTTATATCCTGTAGATATTACTTTAGATATTCCATAAATGTTCTGTTGAGGATATCTAAAGAATCCATTACCACTATTAGAATCATTAGTCAAAATATTATTGATTCCAAATTCGTTAGCAATAGCTATATGTTCAGCATCCTTAATTCCACCGCCGTATGTTGTATATATTTTTCTAGCATTTTCCCTAATAATAATTCTGCTATCGGGTTGAGAAGCTGGATTTACATCATCAAGTACGTCCCCATACTGCCTTAACACATTGATGGCCGAACTAAATCTATCGTTCGATTCATTATTTATTGTAGCAAAACTTCCTTGATCAAGCTCGTTTTCCATATCTTTCCATTTTGCCGGTTGATATCCAAATTGTTTTGCTTTACTTTTTAAAGTATCAACGTGTATACAATCAAATAGCTCCCTTTCGGTTAAAACTGACCAAAAAACATCATTTCCACGCGTGATAGAATACTCCTTCAGAAACTCTTCAATCTTATAAAAATTAGGTTGCCGTAACACTAACATTAAAGCAAGATTTGTATCTAGATACATTTCACTGGGAAACAAATTATCATCTGCCCAATTTTTTTTTGATATATCAAAAGGCAAAGAAGAGTTAAACGTCATATTTTTTCTCCCCTTCTTTTAAGTTACTATTTTCTTGATAAAAAGGGATTAAAGTAGTTACACTTATAATTTTACCACTAACTCTAATTTCTTCTAATCTTTTAGCTCTATTTTTTTTCTTTTGTTCTTTAATTAAAACAAGCTCTTTATTGGCCACTAATACCACCTTTTTCTAAATAAAATTGTTTATATTCATCAGTCTTATCTAGTAAATATCTTACCGAATTCAGAATAAATTCTTCAGTAAGCTCTGCAATATTGATTTGTGACTGATTACAAAAAATATACAATTTATTAAAATCATCAATACGAGGTTCAATTTTAAATTCTTTTGGATTATCTCCAAACGTATCTACTAAGAACCTAAATCCAACTCCGTCTGTTTCATTATCATTTATTCCTAATTTCCCCAAACTTACATCAGCTACAGAATATTCTAAATCTACTATATCTTCTATAGAAATATTAGTTTTTCCAGTATTGTCGAGGTCTAAAAGATCTAACAAAGTAGTTAACTTCACAAATGAAGTACTTATCAAATCAGTAGACGGGAATGCTACAGCAATTTCATTATTAGGACGATTCAAAATTAAAGCATGGTCGCTGAATTGAAAAAGGGCAATTTGTGAATCAATGTTTTGTACATTCACAACATCATTAAAATTTTTAGTAATTCTATTGATTTTTTTCTCTGTGAGTTCTCCAAATTCTTTATTTATGCTAACCGTAATATTCATGCTGCCATTCCTCCAAATTATGATTGTGTACGCAAAAAGCAGCGCTTTTCTGCGCTTGTTTTAAGACACGCCAAATTCGTCATATTACCTCAATAATAAAAATTCAACAAAAAGGTACATTTATCTTTATTAAAAGTATCCGATAGTTATGATTGAAAGTCAATATATATGAGCTAATTTTATAAGCTATTTGGATAGTATGTTTGACAAGAAGAAAATTATAATAATTTGAGTGCAACAATAACAAGTATTCTTCTCCTATCAAAAAATATTTACAATTTTACTTACTAGTTAGCTTACTATTTTAGCTAACTTATGTACAGCCCGCTCAATGAGCGGGCTATTTTTATCGTTTAGGAATATTCAAATACCAACGCGAGTCATGAAAATCTTGTGCTCCACCGCTCGTATTTCCTTTTGAATCATTTGTTGCACGCATCATGACATAGACTTTTTTATTTGGGAATCTACGCATATTAAATGAGATATGATACCCAACATTTCCATTTGTGCCATACGATGAGTTTACGTCTGGACGTGAAACGCCATTTGCTTTTACACGAGCCAGTTCTTTTCCAGTATTATAGTCCATGATAAAGATATACTCGTATTTGTAATTAGCTACGTGCCAGCCAGCTACGTGCAAGTTAGCATTTTCGATTTCACCGAACTGGTCAATGTGAGCATGGTTTGTTCCATCCGTTAGTGTACTATTACCTGCACCTGCTCTGGTTGGGTCAATGACTGGCTCTGCAGGTGATGTTGTAGGATTGTCATTTTCTGAACTAAATCCATGAACAAGGTCATTTGCTAGCTTAGTTTTTGAGACTCCCATCTCAGATAGATAGCCGTATGGATCACTGTGATCTCCCCAAATATTTTGAGTTACCCATAAATGCGACTTAATTCCAGATTGATTATAAGGCGTATCTAATGTCAGAGGAATTCCATATTTCTTAGCAGAATCTCTTGCTAGTTCAACATATGCCTTGTAGTTTTTTTCAAATGTGTTTTTGTCGTGAGTGTGTTGCAACTCGATTTGCACTGGACTATTTGCATTGGCATATGAACCAGCTCCATATTGGACATAACCAGGTTGCCCAACTTGGTAAACAATGCCACCATCGCCCACGATATAAGCTGTGTAAGCATTGTACCAAGAACGCTTCATATATTGTGCTTCATTTCGACCTGTTGCAGTTTCGTTTGCCGTTTCATGAAGCAAAATATACCGATTGTTTGCTAGTTGTGAACTACCTTCGTTTGCTGACAAATTAAATTCATTATTGATTGAGTAAGCAAATGCGTTTACAGGTAATAAAAAAAGAGCTGTAACAGCTCCAAACAAAAATTTCTTTTTCATGTAGTACCTCCTATTTATTCGAATTGTATGCAGAAACACCAGTAACAACACCTAAGAAAGTAGCAATCGCATTAATGGTTAAAACTGCCATGTCGGCTCCTTGCCAGCCATATGCTTTCCCCAAAGTCGCGACTAAAACAGAGGCTGCAGGTAATACAGTCAGCACGCCCCACTTGATTACGTTGTAATATTTGTCTGGTAAAATCATAAAACTATCCTCCTATAATTTTGTTAAAAAATAGCCAATAATAGTGATACCGAGACCTATCATATAGCCCCACGACCACTTGTTATTGGCTTTCATTTCTCTAATATCATCAGCATTGTTCAAAGCTATAGAATATGCTTTTTCAGCTTGATCTTTTGCACTTTCTGCTTTTTCTCTTAGCGCTTCATAGTTATCAAGTTTAGTTTCAATACGAACCAAACGTTCGACAACATCTTGTACTGCTTCATCTTTCACCTACTCACCAACTCCCATAAGAAAAAGACGTACTCAATTGAGCACGTCCCTTACATTTTATTTGCTAATAATTTGTTCCGTTTCTTCTTCCGTAATACAGCTTGGAACAAATTCTTGTACTTGTTCATCTGTCACTTACTCACCAACTTTCCCTAAAATAAAAAGACGTACTCAGTTGAGCACGTCTTAATTTTTATTCTATTATTTTTTTTATTTCAGTCATTTTATCTTTGTAGTATTCAGTTTCATAATGATTATAAGTCAATCCGTCAGGAGACTTCGCTGAAGCCCTATACTTTCTATTATCTGTTTTCACGATATGGGCACGGGGAAATTCATTTTTTAAGATATTAAAAAATGCTTCTGAAATAATATTTTTATTTCTTATCTCAGATGATCGTTTAACAAATTTTTTAATTTGCTCTTTCTCATCAAAATACTCGGTTGCAAGTACAACGTGATTCAAAATTAGTTTTTCCTCTGGCAGAATATTCAATATTTCTTTTCTAAATTCAGTTACTGCTTTTTTGAATAATTCATTATATTTTCCAAAACTATTTAGAGGAGCTAACGTTTGAAACTTTCTACCGTTTAAGAAGGATGTTTTATTCGAAACATAATTTGAAAATGTTACTATTTTATCACCTTCCAAGAAGCAAATACCTCTATCTATATCAGCGTAAATGTCCAGAATTAAATAGTCTATGTCCAAATTTTTAAGATTGTAAAAAAATGAATTTTCAAGTTCATTTTTGACACTCGTTTGAACTGATTTTGGTTGATTCACAAAAATATCGTGGGGAAATTTTTCTACTTGCTTTTTTTGTGTAATAGCAATTAAAGATGATTGAAATTGTGTGCCTGTCACGTCAAAAAAATCTTTATAATTTTTATTGAAATACTCAGTTGACGTAAAAAGTCTTCTGCTATAACAAGAACCTAAAACGAATATCTTAGTTCGATATGTTGACTTAATTAGCGCTTCTCCAAAAACCCCTTTTGAGATATTGCTAGTTTCATCTTTAGGAGAGAATACACGGTACGCGGCTTCATTTTCTCCAACAAAAAAGCTAGCTACTTGATTACTATCCGTAAAGAAATTATCTAAGTAATCTTTTTTTACACTGAAAGTAATTGTGTTATTTTTTATATTGCATTGTGTTAAAAGCATACTTAAATTCAGCATAGATGGATTACTATTTTCAATTGAGACAAACAAGTTGGTAACCGGTAATCTTGTTCGAGACAAATTAAAGTCAACTTGAAAAAGGTAAGAATCATCTGCAACAATAAATTTTTTTAAAACAAATCTGTTTTTAGATCTTATATATATTGATTTACTGCTAAACTTATTTTTATAAATTTTAGCTTCAAAAACACTACTTATGTCAAAATATTCGTTATTTGTATCTTTTATATCGTCTTCATCATCTTCAAAATCAAGAATATCTCCTTCTTTTAAGTTTTTTGTATTATTGATTTTTAAATGTCCATCAAAATATTCTATGTCAAAAGTATCACCATCATCGTGAAAAAAAACATTTTGAATTTTTCTTCTATACGCAACTTTTTTCAAAAAAACAACTCCTAAAAAATATATATTTACATTTTATCATACAAAATAATTAAGAGTTCGTTTCGTTAGAATATTTCCAACCATTTGCATCTGTACTCTCTCCTTTTGCTACTACGCCGTCTATCAAAATACGATTTGCTGGCAATGTGTGTCCAGTGTCGCCATTTAGTCGATAGGCTTCTTGAATCGTGAATGAAGATGTAATTGGTTTATGAATAATCATAGTTCCTAAACTGACATATTTTGTCGGCATGTCCGGTATAGTGCGAGAAAGAGCAGCAGAAAAACTGTAAGTTCCTGCCTGTGTTAATCCGGCTAACGTTGAGATGTCAGAAGAAGCAGTAACTGCTAAGCCTCCGGTTTGCTCCCAATCTGACCATGTAGGTGTACGATTTATATCGAAATTGACCGCAAATTTACGATTTGAGTTATCAGTAAGCTCAACAATCGCTCTCGAAGCTTTTCCATTGCTCGTCGAGCGGATGTAGACCCAGCCTGTCAACGTAGATGCTCCATAAGGCGTATTTTTGACGGTGTTTGCCGTAACAATGAAATAAAAACCTGCCGTAGTCAGATTCTGAATTGTCTCAAATAAATTTTTGTCTGTTCCGGACAGATCAATTTTAGGGCTTCCGTTCGGTCTTGTAGATTGCAGAATGGAATACCCTAAAAGTTCCACAAAGGGATTTTTTGTTTGCAACGGCCGGCTCACTACCTTTACCATCGAATCATCAGGACTAATCCCGTGACTTACGACACAGGCTTTTCCTTCCGTACATACCAACTGTGCAATTACCGTTTTACCATTAGATTCATAGGAACAGATACCTTCCGGTTCCATAATAGTGTCATCATCAACTTCACTAGTAATTTCTAAAACATTTGCATAGTCGCTCTTTTTAAGCGATGAGCGTTTGATTTGTAGTCCGTCTAAATCAATAGCAGTAATCATAGTCTCATTAGAGCCTTGAGCAAATAAAATCGCATCATCCACCATCGTAACTGCTTGAATCTTATATCCGCTCACAATCCAATCACGCATGAAATCAACTGTTTTTAAAAGCACAGGTCCACCATTAAAGACAGATTCATAATCGTATAGATACACTCCGCTGGCATATGTGTTTGGATCTTGACCTTGCTCGTCAGTTTTTATCGTCACGATGAAACTTCCGGTGTTATCCATTCCAAGTTTGTTGCTACCAAGCATTCCAAATGGATCAGACACCGTATTTTTTTCAAAGTTGTAAAGTACATACGTCCCACCTTGACGCGCAGTCGGAAGCACAAAAAGCATTTCTCCAGCCGCATTTTTCTTCCAAGCAAGACCTTCTACATATCCTTCAAGTTGGATTGGAATCACTTGTCGATTTAACAATTCACTAGTCTCAATTGAGTATTTGCATAGTGTGTGATCGTAGCTTCCTGCAGCTGATTGTCTCAAGATGTAAAAGTTCCCATCTTCTTCATCAATAGCTAAAGCCTGCGGAAATTTAGTATCCCCTGTCTCCTCACGAGTACCAACTTTAGCTAACAAAGCTACTTTATCCAAGCTCGACAGCAACACATCTCGACTACCGTCAATTTTTAAATCTGTATTATCCAACCGATTTCCGAGAACGTTGAAGCTAGTCGATGTTTGGGGTTTCCGTGCGTTAATAACCTCACTTAATAAAACACCTCCTGGATCCATAGATTCTAAAATTTCTTTGTTCCCGTCCACAAAATCTTGCCATTCGCCTTTTCCTGTTTCTAAGAAGTCACTAAATAAGCGAAAAAGTTCTTTGAATGTAAACCAGTTATTAGAATCTCTAAATAGCTGTGTATAGATTGATTTCTCAACAGTATAGTAAAACGATCGTGTACTAAATTGCTCAATCCATTCGCCATCGGAATTTTCTCTTCGAAAGCTAAAGTATGCTTCATTGCGCCCAATCATTTGATAGCTATTAGCGGATAGCGTATATTTCATTGTCCCGCTAGTCGCATTAAATACTTGAACGGGTTCTTCCGACACACCATTTCCAGTAATCTCTCTCGCCATCAAACAAAAAAACGGAGTCAAGCCAACAAATGGCTTTATCACTCCGTTTTCTGTGATTTGAACATCGAAAATTTGTGTCTCTTCATCTGCTTGTCTCACTTTAATAACGCCAACATCATAGTTATCTCTTGTTGTCGATAAAGTCATTTTGTGTGTAATATTCGCCAAAATTTATTCCTCCTCTTCAATTATTGCTTGGCCATGAATGAACTCTGTAGGCTCGCCATCAAAAAAAGGCGGAATAACCATAGAAACAATTGATGTGTTCCCAAGATACTCTCGCTCATATTCTGCAACGATTTCACCTAGTTCACCTTTTTGTTCGTAGGTCTGAATCAAGCCGTTTTCTAGTCCTCTCACTACGGCGCAATGACCATAATATTCATGCGTGATAAATTCATCGCTTAGTTGTAAAGAACGTTCAAAACAAAGAATGGAGCCCACTTCTATCTCGTCAAAATCAGGATTGGCTATCACTTTCCAACCGTATTTACCCCAGTGATAAGCATTTCCGATTTCGGAAGCAGAATAGATATCCGCTCCTTCGACTGGCTCCATTTGATTGTAATAAGTTCCAGCACCTAAATCGGGACCACGCATCACTCCGCTATAAATCGCTGCTACTGCATAACACTGTGCATTTCCTGTCGACTGTCCGACTAAGCTTTTTAAATGATTCAATCCTTTTTCATAGAACATCATTTCACCGCCCTTGCAAGACAACGGTCACCGCTTAAAAGAGAACCGAACGCATAACCAATTGTTGAAACATTAACACCGCTGTAGCGACTATCTCCGCCCATCTCAATAATTTGAGTCGTATCCCCTTTATAAGGCTCCAACAGGATAGCAGTATGTCCGTTATTACCTGCACCGTTTCCTTGATTGTAAATAATCACGTCACCAGCTCTTGATTGACTCGTACTGATTTCAGTTAGCCATTGATGATTACCACGCGCATCGCTTGTCATTGAACCTGTATACCATTGCATATTTGCTGGTACACGATAGCCAGCTTTATTTAAGACTAACCAAATAAAACCGGAACAATCCGTTCCGCCATTTTTGTTGGGATTGTTTAAGTCTCCTAAATCTGCAGATGGATGTAATTGAACATAATAAAACCAACCAAGCCAGCTACGTGCGATAGACACGATATCATTGTTTGGTTGCGTTACAGCCAAATCTTTAAACTTGTTGTACCACTCTTGGGCGAACCCTTGGCGTTCTGGATGTGTGCTTGCTGGTCGTTCGTAATTCCGTTCAAATGTATAAGCTGCTGCAGCTGGATCTGTCATGCCTTTAAAACCAGATACACTCGTAGGTTCAACAATTCCTAGCCATTGGCCGTTATACATCGACCAATCCAGCAATTTTGCTTGCCCACTCATCGATGATATTGCATCTGTTATTCCGGCAGCGTTAAATAAGTTTTGGACGTAAACCTTACCGTCCCACGTTGGAGGACCAACAAGCGGATAAGATGAACCATCCCATTGCACGATCCCATAAGCAGGGCCGCCGATTTGGACTGTATCAGGATCCATCGTTCCACCAGTTTCACCTTGAACATTTCCTAAAACCCCTGCAATCGAAGCTTTAGAATATCCTTTTGAAAGTAAGAAAGTCCACAATTCCCATGCAAACTTATCTGCGCTAGTTGTTACTTCTGGTGGATAGTTACCGTCCCAATCGCCTGGGTTGCTAGGCCCACCACCTTGGCCAGGATAAACTTCTTGTCCGTTAAGTCTCAATTTCCCATACACGTTAAGATCCCCAATGTGCATAGTTGTTCCATTACCAAGCATTACAAAACCACTACCTTCTAACGCAGAAAGCAAAATGTATTTACCATCACCGTTCGCGCGAATTACTAGCGCGTTTTCCTCAATTGGTGTTGGTGTTGTCGCATCAGGAAATGGATTACCTGCCGAGTTTGTAGTACCAATTGTCCCAATGTTAGATCCACCGCTATTCCAGAATTCCATACCTTTTTTGGTTAGCTCCATGATTTTCTTTGCATTATTAACAACACGAATAACTCCTCCACTCATTTTCAATTGGTCACCTGTCCCATTGAAAGATGTTTCAAATATATCCGCTCTTATTTTTCCAGCTCGAGTAAAATTCGCATTAAACGTTCCATCAAGTGTCCATGCTGTTTCTGACGAACCATTGTGAACGTCTTGCACTGTTTGCCACTGACCTTTTGTACAATTCTTGAAAGATATTCCTTCACTATTTTCAATCATGAAATGTTGTGAATTTGGAATGTTTGGCCCGTCCATATAAATCGTTTCATACACTTCACGACTGTCACTAATCCCTGCTTCAATTCCGTTCACTTGATAAACTGAGCCACCATTCTTCCCAGCGCCGCGCATGATATCATCTTGATACTTGCCAATTTCAGTAGATTGATAAAAAGTCATCTTACTTTCCGTGAGATCTGCAATACTGTTTTGTGTGCTGGCGGATTGACGAGTACTAGAATTACTTAAGTTGTCGCCTAACCCACATTCAGCTTGACCTGTCAGACGATTTAATTTGACACTAAACACGCGTGTTTGATAATGATAGTTCTTGTCTTTCCTGTGAATTGTAACGGTGTTACCGATTGAATCACCGCCAAGAACAGACGTCTTAAATTGAATAAGCGGTCTGCTGTAAGCCACAAGGTTCTCGTAGGTGAGCTGAAGTAGCTCTTTCGTGTCTTCTATATCTTCTAAGATTAGAACTGTTTCTCGTTTACGTTTAGTGCCATTTTTTGTTGGAATCCCGTGAAGTTTCGTCATTTCTGGATACTCAATCCAGTTTTGTTCTTTTGGTTTATCTAATGGGTCACCATTTGATTTCTTCCATTCGACATCAGTAAATTCAATACGTCTTCCATAACCGTCACCCACTTCTTCACCTTTGCCCCGTCCGATGATTGACGTGTAGACTTGTGAGCGGTCACGTTGACGAACTACTTCTAAAGCGTTTGAACCATAAACAAAGCGTTTATTGGTTACTTCACCGATGCGTGAATAGATTTCAATCCATTTATCCGCCACTTTGTTTCCATCAATCTTACATTTAAAGACAACTTCGCAATTGAATGTTTGCAATTGCTTCAATGCATCTTTGACACTAATGTAATAAAAAGAACCACTAACTGCTTTTAATGCGCTGTCAACATATCCAACGCGCCATTCACCGTTTGTATACGATAAAATCTGTTCAGCAACTTCTTTAACTGATTTTCCGTTTGGGCGCATATCCTTAACGATATAAGCACTTAATTCATCAACTGCAAAGTTAACACCAGTGAATTGCAACATGCCATTTGGATCACTATCCGCAATAATTTTATACATAGAAAAAGACGACTCGTTTTCACGAACCGCCATAAAAACTGCGTCTCTTATTTTTTCATTATCTAAAACAGTAACTGAAAGTGTGTCACTCATTAACTCGCTTTTATCTTCGGTGATTTCTTTTGTTTGGATATCCTCTATGATTTCTTTTTCTCCAACTCCCTTTAGAAGTTTTTGCTCATCATCGAGAAAGTAAATTGTTTCACTCACAACATCACCGTCCTATACATAATTTCAAGATTTCCGTTACTGCTTGTTACATTGTCACCTTGCGCAATTGTAAAATCTTCTAAATTACTATCCGCCCACGAGAGATAAATAGTTCCGTCTTTCCCGTTGACTAACACATCGCCATTTTTGGGTCTAAATTCGACAATATCACCTTTTTTTAGATTGCTGTTCATTAGTTTCATTTGTTTCGATCCGTTCTTCACAGTTATTCCTACACCTTCAGCAAGAGTACATTTGATGGAATCAGGAACAACTTCGTAAGGCGTATATGTCACTATTTTCCCATTTGAAACATATTCTTCTGAATATTTACGTGGATCTGCGCAAAAAATATCGAAGCTCGACACTATACTATTTGTGCTACCGTCAACTGCTTCAGCAGATGAAAAACGGCCATAATAAGTTTTATCAAGCTCATCATTAAATCGTATCGGCACATCTTTTTTGCGATACAAGTATTTTTTTAATTCATCAAATTTCTTCTGCAATTTAAATGAATCACGATCGTATAGTTTAAATTTTATCGTCAGTACCCTAGAAGGTAATGTCTGATTAGTTACGATACTACCGACTTGCACTGATTGAGATTCGATTGAAACGGAAATCATTTCTCTTCCGGATACAGAGAGTGTCTGATATCCTTCTATAACTCCTTCTAACAAAATACCGTCATAATACATAGCAGAGGTAGGAATCCACTCTGGAATGTATTCGTGGTTTTTAATCGTATCTAAAAACGAATACGGATTATTCATTTCCTACCTCCTAAAATTGCATGTTCAAATTAATTTCATTTCCTTGTGCTTGACTGATGTCT
The DNA here is from genome assembly GCF_040887505.1 of Enterococcus sp. C50. Lineage (NCBI taxonomy): Bacteria > Bacillati > Bacillota > Bacilli > Lactobacillales > Enterococcaceae > Enterococcus > Enterococcus sp. C50. The sequence goes on from NZ_JBFOFW010000009.1 coordinate 33,593, forward strand.
TCAACGAACGCTGAAAATTCTCTATTTCCAAGCCGCACATTAAACTGTGCTGGTTGGTTAGTTGTCCCGTAACTAACTTCATGTTGTACTTGTGTCTGAATTTGTCCGTTGATATTTGATAGCTGAGAACCGATATCGAAGTTAGTAGACAATCTATCGCCCATTGAAGACACATTGTCTTGAACGGTGCTAAACCCCTTGTTTAATCCATTATTCAAACCTTCCATAATGGCATTACCAGCAGGGATCAGTAGTTTTCTATCAACTCTAATTGGTCCTTTATGATCGCGAATCCAATCTCCAATACCCCCAACGAAATCTTGAACTGCTTTCCAAGCTTTCTTTAGTCCCTTTAAAAAGCTATCCATGATTGCCTTGCCAGCTTCCCACAGATTAATTTCTCTAAGCTTATCAAACCAACCTTTTACATCATCAATTAACCCTTGAACACTTTTGACTAAGTTGTCCCAAGCTCGTTTTGCACCATCAACAAGTCCGTTGAAAATGTCAATAGTGCCTTGCTTTAAGTTTTCCCACGTTTGTTTTGCGCCTTCTACAAGAGAATTAAAGATATCAATAGTTGATTGTTTAAAGTTCTCCCATGTTTGTTTTGCGTTTTGAATAGTTGTGTCAATAAGGTTTTTAAACCAATCTTTGAACGCTTGCCAAGTATCCTTTGCCCCTTGTACTGTAGCGTTAAACAAATCAATCACTGACTGTTTAAAATCTTCCCACGCCTGTTTAATTCCATCAACTATTGCTTTAGTTGTCTCAGAAATCCATGTAGTGAAAGAATTCCACAAATCTGAAACCGTAGTAGAAATTGTTATCCAAATATTGATTACTGTGTCTTTCAACGCAGTATAGTAACCAACGACAATGCCTATAAACGTAGATATGATGATTTGTATATTTTCGCTCAGAGTTGTCCAAAGCATAGCAGCATCAGTTTTTAGTTGGTCAAAGTTCCCCAGCACCAAATCGATGAGTAACAAAATAGGCCCCATGACAATTGTTTTGATGACTTCCCATGCTGCCCCTGCTATTGTTCCAATTTGCGACCACAAATTGGAGAAAAAAGTTATAAGCGGATCAAATAGTCCAGTTATCGTTTCTATATACGGTGAAACTATTTTTACTACGCCATCCCATGCATCTGAAGCAGTATTTAGAATACCATCCCAAATATCAGATGCTCCTTTTTTGATATTGCTCCATACATCAGCAAAAAACTGTTTCGTTTCTTCCCACTTGCCCATTATCCAATCGGCTGCTTTACTTGGCGCTTCTTTTATCGTGTCCCATGCTTTAGATGTGGCGTCTGTGATGCCTTGCCATAGATTACTAAACCATTCAGAAACACCATCCCAAGCTTTTTTAAACCACTCAGATATTCCACTCCAAGTTTGTTTGAACCATTCTGATATTCCATTCCACAAACCAATCCAAAAATTTCTGAATTCTTCGCTTGTATTCCAGAAGTAAATGAATGCTGCAACTAATCCAACGATTGCGCCAACTATTATTACAAACGGATTAGCTGCCATAACAGCTGTTAAAATCTTAAAGGTAGTCGTCACTCCAGTAACGACAGTTTTCAGACTGTTGAATAAACGGATGGCTGTACTAACTCCTTTTAAATGAACCATAAAACTAGCCCACGCACCAATGATAGGTAACAGTGCAGGTAAAAATGGTTGAATAGCAGTAACTACCTTGCTGAAAAACGTTGCGAGTTTTCCAACCCACTCGACGGCTGTTGGCAACACCGCTAAAATAGCTCCAAAAGCGACTTTAGCGACATTAGCTATTATTTCGAATATTTTAGTAAATCCAGTTACATCGAAACCGTCCAGTCCTTTTTTCAGAGATTCCCACAGTTGAGTTAGAAAATCGATTGCTGGAGGTATATTTTCTGCAATCACCTTAAACGTCGTATTCACAGCATCTTTTATCTTGTCAAAGTTTTCGGCTATCGTTCCAAGCCCAGCACCCTGCATTCCTTCGTCAATAGCTGTCATTATATTAGCTAAACCTTTTACAACAGCAGTTTTAATATTAGAAAATGAAGTTCTGATTCCGGCAGAATTTTTCTTTGCTAGTTCAGCAAAACCGCCAACACCTTCATTTAACTTAATAAGTCGATTGTTAAAGTCTTCAAAAGTGATAGTTCCTCCTTGCAATGCATCGTACAATTCATTAACTGAATTAACGCCTTGGTCCTTAAATGACTTCGCTACTTTATCCATGGCAATTGGCATTGTTTCCTGAATAGATCGCCACGACTGCATGTCCACAGTACCTTTAGACAACATTTGAACGTATTGTTGCATTCCTCGACTAGCATCGGCAGTGGAAGCACCAGAAGCTAAGAATGCATTGTTCAAAGCAATTGCCGTGTCTGTTCCTTTGTCTAAATCACCTGTTGAGATTGCTAATTGCTGCGTGTTGGATACAATCTCATTTAGTGAGGTAGGTAAGCCGTCAATGCCTTTATTTAGTTTGCTCATTGAATTGTCAACTTGATCTGCTGAATAACCTAGTGCTTGCATAACGACCGGATATTTATTTAATGTATCAAAACGATCAATTGCACCATCTACCGATTTTTTAACAACTCCAATAGCTGAATTAACTAATTTAAAAACCCCGATGCCTTTTGCTACATCGAGGATAGAAGTATTTGTTTTTCGTGTGCTACTGTCCAAGCTATTCATAGAACTGTCAGCACTTTTCATTGTAGATGAGAAATTTTTATCTACAGCAGATAATATCGCTTCTACACTATATGATTCCATTGTTTACCTCCTTTCCTCAGGAGTTAACGAACTTAGGTATTTCTTCTTTTACACCAAGTACTGTTTCTTCTAGTTTTTTCTTGTTAAAGAATTTTCCGAAAGTATCAAAAACTGGTACGTCACGCTTGCCACGTTTTTTTGTAGCTTGCACTTGTTGATTCGCCCATGCTTGCAAATGAATTTTTTCTTGCTCATCAATGCTTTTTAAACGATAAGCAGTCATAAGAATTTCGTATTCAGTTAAAGTCGTTCGATCTATGTCGGTGAAATTAGTCATTTCTAAATAGCGAATACAATTTATTTGAATATTCCTGTAGAAGTCATCATCTATTGTTCGATTTTTAGATTTTCTAGCATCTTGTTCGTCTTTTTCTTTGTAAATTCCGACTTTTTTAACTCTTCTAATACTTCATCGAATAGCTTTTCAGCACCGACTTCTTCAACTAAAGAAGCTAAATCGTCTTGAGAGATTTTCGGCTTTTCTGTTAGATTTGCTACTTTTAGCATTTCGACCAATGTTTCCACATCTTCATTAAAAAAATTGGCAAGAATGGTATCTAAGCCCATTTTTAAAGTCAAACCTTTCTCTGTTACTGAATAACGACGATTCATTTCTTGAATAAATCCGAACCCAAATTTAAAAGAATACTCTTTTTCGTTAATTACTAATTCCATTGATTCATCCTCCTAAAATAAAAAGCACTCAATCAAGAGTGCTTAACCTTCTGGTGTTTGTTCTTCTGTTTGTTTTGTTGTATCAGTAAATGCATACTGAACTGCACTTTGTTGGTCTGTTGATAAAGTCGCATAACCATCCTGATGCACCATTTGAACAGCGTATTCAATACTCACTTCTACGTTATCTTCTGCAGAAGCAGTCTCTTCATAACTAGAAATAAAAGCATGTGCATACTTAGCACCAAATTTATTAGTATCTCCTGTTTGTGGATCAAGCTTATCGATTACCCAAACTTCTACTTCTTCATTTTCCATAAACGCATCATAAAGCATTTTTAATGTTTTGCTTCCTCGCTCATAAAGGGCAGTAGAACTAAAGTCATATTCAATACCACCAACGGACTGTGCCGTACCATCTTTCGTTTCTGTTGAGTCAGTATTTCTAGACATACCAAAAGTGTGTTCTGTCTGATATGTTACAATTTTCGCGTCTTCTTCTGCTTGCTTTGCCAAATTGCGATACAAAAGAACAACGTCAATACCTTTTTTTAATGCCATTTAAATTCCTCCTATTAGCTTAAAGTTCAGCTCAATAATCGCTCGTTTGAGTGGTGTGTTTGTGCTTGTGTCTGTTACTGTCTGTATATCGCTTGCGTTTGTGTCTAACGACCATGAATAATTGTCGGATGTGTTTACTTGCATTGCTTGTTCAAATAGCGCAGAAGCCATCTCAGACACCTGTTTCCGCTTTGTGTGTAATCCCCATACAGAAATGACAATCACGACATTTCCCAAGACATGAGACTTGTTGATAGAGTGAAGTGTTTGAGTATCTTCAAATTCTACAAAAGGGTAGGTGGTAGCACTCGCTGGTTTGTAGTCATAGGTTTGATATCCCAATGCATTCGATCGTTTAAACATCTCATCAAAGATTGATTGTTCTCTTGTCTTCATCTATTCCACCAACTTGTCCATATCTGATTTAAACTGCGCCTTCTGCTTGTTGAAAGCCGGTCGCATAAATGGTTGGGCTGACTGAAATCTCGTTCCATATTCTAAATAAGGAGCATAATCAGCAGTGGGCTTCACTTTTCCTGTTAAACCGCTATTGCCCACATCCATTGTGATTGAACGTCTTAAATAACCAGTATCTACCGGAGCTTTACGTTGTGCCCCTTGTGTCAATTCTGCTGTGTTCTGTTTGACGATCTGCTTCACATCTTTCATATTTGCATTAGACTTTAGTTTCATTGTCAATTCACTGACGCCTTTAAGAGAAACATTTTTTCTAGTCACCAGTAGCCACCTCCTGAACAATAAAAGTATTTTTCAATCGAAGGTTTCGCTCGGTGATAATCTCGAACTTCTCCGTTTTATTTCTTAGCTTGTTAAAAATCAAAACGTAATCCCATTCTTTTGTATAAGGTCTCAGCAAACGAATAACTTTTGCGCCTTGTTTAATATCTCCGAACAAAGCCTTCGAGCGGTCAGTTCCCAAATCAGTAACATTAGCAAGTTTGATTTTTTTATCTAAAGTTGGTTCTACATGCCCCCCTAAGTCAGGATCATAATAGCCGTCTTTTTCGATAATGAAAGTTACTTCTGTGTCATATCTCATAAGAATCTAGCCACTCCTTTACGAGGAACGCTATTCTCCTTTTGTTTCTCTTTGTATGCTGATATATCATCTTCAAACTCATCTAAAAGCTTTCCGTAGGATATTGACTCCCCTTCTTGCCCATACGAGCTCATGCCTTCGTTCCCTTTGCGATTAAATCGCTTGATTGTACATTCAACTACGATATAGTTTAAAGCCACAGGAACGTTCTCCAAGAAGCCTAAACGTACACATAGTTGACTTGAGATTCGTTTGATAAAGTCAGTTAGTTGTTTATCGAGTTCTTTGTTATCAACTTCAAGTGATCGTTTCACTTCTTCCAAGGTTTCGTTCATGACTGCCTCCTTTCAAAAATAAAAAGGCTAGTCGAATGACTAACCTTTCTTTTTAGGTGTTTTGGCTGATTTCTTATCTGTCTGCTTTTCAGTTTTAATTAGTTCTAAAAATCCTCCGCCAAACACTTCGAGATTTTTTTCAACTTCTTCAAAACGTTCTTTGGTTAAAGTGATTTCTTGGTTTACTCGATAAGTTTCTTTCGTATGAACATCAACGAAAACTTTTAAAACCTTGTATTTATCCATAATTTCCACCTTAGCCTTCTGCCAACACAGTTGCTTGGAAAACGTTGTCTGCTTCAGGGAAACTTGGCAACGCTGTTCCGGCTGCTTTCGTCCATGTTCCAACTGGATCAAGATTAGATTCATAAACCATTGCAAAAATGTTTCCTACTTGGTAGTCGTTAGAACCGCTAGATAATAAACGAGATTCTTCTGGAGTAACACCAAAAATAGATTCGCCTGGATTTTCATCACCAAACATAACAAGTTTATTTTCTGGGAAGTAGCGCTCTTTGACCAACACGCCTTGAGCGTTTTCTTTGTAGTACTTAGCATCATATGTTGCAATCACAGGCAATCCGAATTGTTGCAACATTTGATTCAATGTTCCCGCTGTTGGTAGCAAGCCAGCGTCTTTAAAGTACGCTTTGATACCAGCATTTTGCAAAATAGCATTGCGAACTTTCGTAGATGTTAAAATTCGAGTTGGCATAGTGTCCAACGTCCCTGCCCATGTAGTTAATAGTCCGATAACATCAGTAGAAGAGGCAGCAAAGTCAACTGTAGCCTTATGTTCTGCTGGAACACCGTAATCAACTACTAAATCTAAGCCGTTTTCGTCTAAAGTTACTGTACCGTTTGCTAAAACTTCCATACGCATTTTTTCAACACGAGCATTGACAGAAGAAACCATTGAAAATACATCGTTATACACTTCGTTTTCTAAGAATGCTTGTTCTTCTGCAGTACGAGGATTACGTAATGCAATCAAGTCTTTTTCTTTCAATTGAATTTTGCGTTTGATGAAAGCTAGCTCTTGAGCGCTACGAGAAGCCACGCGAGATGCAATTTCTGCTTCAGTATCAAATGCATGTACACTTGCGATTGTTGGGATACGAGTACCAGCCTTCAAAATATCGAATTCAAGCCCTTGTACTTTACGTGCTGGGAAAAGTGTTTCACCCAACAAAGCGGGAGCTTGACGATTGTTTACATAGTCTAAGACGTTGCGTTGTGAAAATAATTCTACGATATTTGCCATTTATTTTTTCCTCCTATATTCCTATTACTGTCCGCTCTCAGCGGCTGGTAGTGCGATCATTTTTCCTGACGCATCGTAAAGTTTAATTTCACGCATCGCTGTTTGAGCTGCATCGCTTGGTTTAACAGGTAACCGTTCAATTAGAATGTGCCCATCAACGATTACACCTACTGGCTGAGGACCATTGCTTACATCAACATCGTTGATCGTAATTCCTTCGGCTGTTGCATCATTTGCTGGGTAAACTGAACCAGCTGGTAAAACACCATTCGTAACTCCTGCATGCGTATCATCAACCTGTTTTGTGAATGAAATGAATTTTTGAGATTTAAGAAAGTTGATTTCTTTGAATGTTTCTGATTTTTTAACATAAACCATTGATATTCCTCCTATTTAATTGCCCAAGGGTCATTCTCAGGCTTTTTCGTTTGGTTGTTTGCATTTTTTGCTAGCTGTGCACCACGAGAAATTGTTGCGCCGTTTCCATCTAAAGGAACTTTTCCGCCAAGTCGCTTTTCATATTCCGCTTTGATCACTTCACGTTCTGCTTCAACAGATGCTAGATACGTCTTAACGTTGTTTGACGTTGTTTCAGCATCTTCTGACACGATCAGTCGCAGCATTTCTTTCGTAGGCGTAGCGCCTTTCTCAGACAGCATTTCACTTGCTTGTTCCGACATTTTGGATAGCACTTCTTTACGTTCGAACTCAGCTAGTTTTGCTTCAAGTTGCTGTTTCTCGTAATCTGCTTTCTCTTTATCGTCCATTTCGGCAAGTTTGGCAGCTTCGTCTTTTTCGGCACGCCATTTTTCTTCAGCAGCAGTGACAGCTTTCTTTGTTTCAGCAGCAATCATTTTTGCTACTTCGTCACGAGAAAATGTTTTGCCTGTTTCATCACCCTTTGACTTACCCTCTGGTGGTGTAGGTTTTTCCGCCGGCGGTGTATCATTGCCACCATCTGGATTTTCAGCAAAGTATTGTAAGTTCATAGGCATTAATAAACGTTTTTTCATGATTATTCCTCCACGGTTACGCCGCTACCCGATAATTTAACTAGTTACGCCAGTCAGTCGGAACAGCTTTCTCTTTAGTGCCTGTAAGCAGTAAGAAGGCATAATAAAAAGTCGTTAGCGAATGGGCTAGCGACTGTCTTAATCCGTTTCAATATATTTGTATAATTGATTCCCGATACCGAAGTTTCTGATCTCAAAACCTTCACGTTGCAAAAATCTTTTATATATCCTTGCTCTTCGATTATCTTCCCAATGGACTTGAATGTAAGTGGGGAGAGGGTTGCTTAATGAATGCTTGGCGTATTCCTCAAATTCTCTAATCTTTCTTACAGCCCACACAAAAGGATAGATGCCGTCTTTGCCTGTCTGGTGCAAAGTATTGTCACTAATCTGCTTACGCTTGTGATAAACATTCAGGTAAACATTCGCAACCGCAATATTGTATAACTCGTAAAGACAAAATTCGATTTGCGCCGTCATACCACTTGGCAACCGTTCTTTGGCCATTATTATGATGTCACCATCTTCGTCTTTATAATCAGTGAATGTCATAGAGCTCACCTCTACATAGAAGCGCTTTGGAACATGTTTTGATTCATATTGTTTTGCAAAGCTTTGAAGAACTCTGGGTTAGACTGAACCAATTCGGTTATTGATTGCACGGCAGGTTCAATAACTTTTCTAGCAGCTTCAAACACTTCTTTTACAATTGGTTCTAAGACATCAATTAAGTGCTGTTTAACGGCATCATAGTCTTCTTTAAACTGAGCATCATTTTGATACAAATGCAAAATTTCTTCTTTGCTTTTCCCATATGCCGTTTCTAAAAATCTGTCAGATATAACTTGAAATGAATCTTTCTCCATGGTTATAACCCTCTTTCTTTAAGCGACTTCTCAAATGCACCACGATCAACATATGGTGCGGTCGAGCATCGGCAGAACGGATGCATGTTTGGCGCATTTGTTCCTGGTTCCATTTCATCAACATCAAATACTTTTCCGTTAAGAGGTAAGCACAAGCGACACGCTGAAGGCTCAGAAATGAATGTGTACTTTGTAATATCAGCATCACGATAACTTCGCTCTTGTATGCCAATCTGCACTCTAGTCGTTTCTGTAACCATCAAACGCTCTGTATTGAATCGAGCGTTTTCTCTACCTTTCTCGGTGAGGAATCTCGTTAATTCAGATGCCAACTGTTTAGGGTTTCTACCCAACGTCACACTACGTACAAGCAACTTATCCAAATCAGCTTTCAACTCTGCTTGGTACATCCATAGTCGTTCGCTGAATGTTGCAAATCCATCCGCTCGAAACGAGCTGTTTATCACTTGCTCCACTAATTTGGCATAACCGCTTTTAGCGATTGTCATTTCTAGGATGCCTGCTTGGCGTTGCAATTCTTTCATCCCAGCACTGGTAAGTTCTCCTGAAAAATACTTATCCATGTCGTTAAACGTGGCTATCAGCTCAAGTCCAATATTCGCCTTTAACAATTCCAAACGATTGACACGCATTGTAAGGTTGTATAGCTTCAATTCCTTGTTTGCTGTAGGTGAGAAGTCTTTCTCTTTAACATACTTCTTAGCCTTACGAGCAAATGCTTTTACATCCATTTCACTAGCACGCTTCATCGCTTCGCTACGAGTGATTTTCTGCCCATTGGAAAAACTATCCCACTGTGCGTCTATCTCTTTCTGTATCGCATCCTGTGCGTATTGCAGGCGCTTCTTGATCTCGTTCATGCGTTTCTTATCATCTTTAATCTGTTGCTCTTGCCAAGCTTTCTCACGTTTGATGAAGTAATCTTGTGATTTCACTTAATCACTCCTCCAGGTATTCATTTTTTAGACATCGCCAAAGTAAGTTGAAATGCTTGATTTTCTGAAAAGCCTTCTTCAACTAATTTGTCCATTAAAACTCGTAATGCTTTTGCAGTAAGTCCGTACATACCTTCTAAGTAGTTTTGGAGCTTATCTGACGTTTCTGCAAAATCACCCGTGTTCATAGCATCAATAGCCTCAAGTATCTGCTTCATCGTCTTCTCGTTCATCTTCTTCAACCTCCGTATCAATTTCTTTGTCACTATCAAACACACCAGAGCCAGCTTGTTTCTTCAGTCGCTTCAGTTCTTCTTCAAACGGAACACCAGTTAATCGCTCAGCCATTTCACACAATGTTTGATCTGATACGATACCAACCATTCCTGCAATCACACTCATGATTTCTTCATCCGATTGAGGAACATTCGGTGTAAATTGAATTTGGATTTCATTTACTTTGTTGTATAGCTGCTCTTGTTGCTTTTCATCAGAAATAAAAAAGGCTTTGACTGTATCAATCAAGCCTTGTGGTCTATTCAGTTCATCTTTAATGCTCCAAGAGTGTGTAAGCAACCGTAGGCGGCGCATGATAGCTTTCTTGACCATCCGCTCCTTGTTTTTACGATCGTTGTCTGATCCCCATCCTTTAAAACGGAATCCGATACCTGACTGGTTGGACCCAATGTTCTCGTCAGTAAAATCAATAAGAGATGTGAAACGCAAGATATCAGCAACTGTCCGACTATCGTTGGCTTCCATTCCGGCAACGTCATACTCTTTCTTAAGGTAATACGCATCAGGTTCAGCACCTGCAACATTATTGTCGTATATTTTCTTATCACCTAATACAAGCATTCTTGCTTGCATCATAGCTTTGAATACTTCTAACTTGCTGTTGTCACCTTCTTCATCGTCAGCTGTATCAGGGTTGCCTTTAATCACTAGGTAGGCTTCCGATGAATCTTGTTGGAAGTTGGCCATTTCTGAACGTGAAAGGTCATATGCATCGATTGAATCAAGAACACGTTCAAAATCGCTTAAGCGCTCCTCGTTGTTAATCCACTCATTAACTTGAACAGAATCAAAATAGCTTTCTGCAATTCCATCATCTTCAATTATGGCATTTTCTAAATCATCGTTTTCTGCGATGAGGTAATAATTGAATCCACTGTTTGTATATAGTTCAATGCGTGTCCATGACTTATCCAAAAACTCTTCTTTATAGTAATGAACTCCACAAACTGAATTTCTATCTTTCGTATTGTCGTAGATTACAAATGTCTGTTCTGGATCAAATTTAGCTAGCGTTTCTTTACCGTATTCATCACGACCAATCCATTCGTAAGCTCTACCCAAACCAAACATATCGCGACCCATTAATTGGTTATGATAATCTTCGTTCGCTTGACTAGCAAATGCATTGATTTGCTTTGCAATTGTTTTATCACCACTATATTTCAGTGGATTACCTAACAACACACCCAACTTAAACGAAACAACAAAGTTTGCAAAGTCGCTTGCAATACGATTATCTGCTCTTCCGTCAGGTTTCTTTGGGCGATATTTGATATTGTTGTCCGCTAACATATATCGTTTAAGTTGCTGCAATCTTGACACTTGTTTTGTCTGATGATGTCTAATGAAACTAACAATCATTTTCCAAACATCTACATGTTCAAAATCAATCAGCTGTTCGATTTCGCCAGTACGTTGATTTAACATCTCTCTTTTCGGCAACTTGCTAACTGGCACCTTATAAACAAGGTTTGCTTCATCATCAAATCGCTTTTTACCTAAAAGTTGAATATTCTGTTCCACTATATCACCTCTACAATCCTAATTTTTTGAATGTTTCTATCGTTTTTCTAACATTTACTGGCTTAGGTTTATCTATAGTAAATGTTCTAATTAGACTGGCTGCGCTATCTGGACAGTCATCATGCGTCGCGTTCTCCGTATAGTCTAAAATATCGCTCATATAGTCCGGATCAGTATTATCTAACCACAGAATATTGCTCCACTCTTTTCTCAAATAAGTAGTTATCTTAATAAACTTATTCATTGATTCATGATATTCAGAAGGCGTTAAACCTTTTTTTCTAACTTCCTTAGCCAAATAACCTTTGTCAGCATTATTTTCTAAGTAAACACTGCCTAACATAAAGCTATTGTGAATTTGCACGATCTCACTCATACAATCATCAACATGCTTATCCCAACACTTGCCAAACGCAACAAATTTTCCATCTGACAGTTGTTTCATTGCTGTGTAAGCTGTTTTATCTGAACCTTGATAACCAGCGTCTATGTGCGCTATACCTTGTTTTAGCATTCCGTATTCATTTGTATACTTAGGCGCACTGAATAACGATTCAGCATCAGCAATATGTTTTAGTTCGTAGTTAGCAGCAAATAAAGAAGGTGTCATTGCTTCTCTTAAGGCGTTTAACTGTTCTTGAGTTATCAGCCCTGTTTCATAACAAGTGAATCTTTGGACATTTGGCATCATATTGATTGCATCGTCTTTGTGCCAAGGAGTACCAGTGTTGATGAAACGACCACCACGGTTTTTAACGTTCTGAAGTTCTTGGTATTGTAATTTTGTTCTATCTCTTTCCGCTTTACTGGTTCTATCTTTAATATTGACAATATCATCAGTAATAACGATGTCCGCATGCTTACCAGTTAGCGAAGCACCAATCCCCATGCCTAACAGTTGAGAAGTACCTCTTGTTGAACTTTTTAGGTTAGTATCGATTTCTGTTGTAGTTTCTTTTAGCAAAACTAATTCAACTTCGTACAATATCCACACAATAGATTTGAAGTATTTGCTGTTAAGAATTTTAGCTACTTGCAAAATAATTTCTACAACATCAGTGTCTGTCTTTCTCAAAAAGATAATATTCTTATTTGGGAATAATATCATCAAGAAAGCTATTGCTACTGCTAGCGTAGTGGTCTTATAAGAACCACGATGCGCTAATAATGTTTGGTCTTGCTTAGAAAACAAAAAAGACTTAAGCCACTCGTTATGAATGTCTGTTAAGTCTGTAAATCCTACCATATTGCCGAATTTGACCGGCTCGGTTTGAATATAGTTTAAATATTTTGTCTTTTGTGGTGTCATGACGAATCACTGCCACCGAAAAAGGTTTCAATTTCTTTAGCCGTTGAAGCAACATTAAGCGAGCCTGTAATTTCAGTTTCTTTCTTATCTCTCCACTCTTCTGGTTTACGGTTCTTAAGCCAGAATATTTGAGCGGTGGTGTCTGGGGCTTGCTGCTTAGTGATAACCTTCGTCACTCTCATACCGTCTTCTGTCAGCTCTTGGGTAATTTCTTTGAATTCGTATCCTAGCGCCCGCTTGAGCAATGCATTCTCAACTTGCCGATCAACTACTTCTTTACCTCTTTTTAGGGCGTCGGAAATGTCAGAATACTTTTTCTTCCAATCGTAAAGAGTTGGTCTTCTAATTCCTATTTTTTCAGCTATCTGTTCATCGGTGAGGCCATCATGAGCCCATCCTTCAAGCTTTAATAAACCTTCTTTTGTTAACCACTCTTCGTATTTGCCTTTTGCCACGACCTCACCACCTTTTCGCATTCACTAATTTAGTAACTCGTATTTACTATGTCCATGCCATCAAGCTCATAACTTCTAACGGTTTCTTTCAAGTTCGGCAAAGTTCGTGATACTAAAGTCAGAATCAAGTCAGCTTTACCTTCTTCTTTTCTTTCAGTAATATCTACATTCGCATAACAGCCGCCCCAAACTGGTTTAGTTTCAGTGACAGTTTTTCCATTTATAACGATAGAGTTCTCTACCCATCTTCGCTCATTCTCACTTTCCAACGCCTTCTTGTATGCTTCTGCTAGTTCTTTACTCACTGCCACCTTAAGTACAGCCTCATTAAAGTTTTTCATCTAATGTACCTCCTAACATTTTCTTGAATATGTTCTTCATCAAAATGACCGACACCACAGTAAATTAAACGACAGCTATCTAATTCGAAAGGAGTAGCTTCTCTCGTCATTTCGATGATTGAGTATTTCTTTTTGATTTGAACTGACTGTACTGCACGAATTGGGTCATCATCATTCGGATGAGGATATTTATTTGATAGTGATACATACCAGTAGTTTCTCATTAGCAATCTCCTTTCGAGCAAAATAAAAAGACCGCTCAGTGAGCGATCTTAACGCCATTCTGTTTTCCCACATTTCACGCAACCCCACACCTTGTCACAGTTTCGTATATACAAGAACACATAGTCATGGGCGCATTTTCTTCTTTTCCAAAATGACAGTCTTTTTGTCTCTGTAAATCGTTTCCTATCCTCGTCTAGTTGATACATGCTGTATCTCCTTTGTATAAAATAAAAAGACCTTCTAAGTAGAAAGTCTTATGTAATCAAACTAAATTTTGAACTGTCTATCCAGTCCTAAACAGTCGCTATGTACCAGTAACTGGCTGGTCGTCAGTTGTGTTTCCGCACGTACTGACACAACAATAAGCAGCAATCAACGTTGATAGATAACTAACGAACAATTTAGAGGAGTTTTTACACTTCCTTTTAATTTATTTTTTGTTGATTGCTGTTTATCATAAAGAAGAAGTTAAAACGACGAGGGAGATTTCCTCCCTTACATTTTATTTTTGTCTAAGACCTATCACCAATCTTTTGACAATATCATAATATCACCTTTTTTTAGTCATTTTCCCTACGAAAACCCTACAAAATCCCTATTTTTTTAGAGATAGGAAACTAACACGCCATTTCTATAAGCTTCAGCAAATTCAATTAATGCATTTGACTTCAATTTCTCAACGTTTTTCTCACCATAACCAGATATTAAGTCGCCAATCTCAATATTCGAGTGTTTGTTTACATCACAGAAGCTGTAGTAAAGTATCTGACGGCTGATAAGACTAAGCGCCAACAGCCCCGCAACAATCGCATCTCGTTCTGCTTCTACATCAATCATTTGAATAATTGCATCTTCTGTTTTATTGCCATATTTCGGCGCCCTTGGCATGTCTGTTATAATAGGTGACTTAATATCTACCAAAGAGCGACCAGCAAGTCGCTCTAAACGTCTGAATTTTTTAAGTACATCTCTCGCATTGCATCTTGTCTGTCTGAAATCTACCTCTCTCAATAACTGCATCAAGTCAAATCGCTCCTTTTTTATGCTATAATGTCATTGACTAGATAACATTAAGCGCTGAGCGAATTCTTGGTGCTTTTTTTATTTGCCTTAATTATGGTAAAATCACTGAGTAATGAATTTAAACGTTCGTTATACCATATACAAGCGGAGTTGTCTGACGGAAAACGGACAACTCCCTTCTTCGATATTCTGTTAGGCAGCGAGTGGTCAGCTGCCTTTTTTATTTATCCGGATACTGATTCACCATGTCAATTGCTTTATCAATGAAAGCAACTAACAACCCTTTATAAGAAAAACGAGTGTATCCTTTTGAATCAGCAATTTTTATCGCTGGTCCAAACAACGCAATAATGAATATAGCCCATTCTAATTTTGCCATTTAACAGCCACAGCCTCTCTTAAAACTCTCTTTCATACGAGCAATATCTTCTTCAACTTCTCTAAGAACTAATTTTTCTTGAATTAAATCTTTTTCGTCAGCATTTTCACGTTTGATATACATTTCTAGAGCATGTTTGATAATGTGTTGTCGCTTGTATTCTTTCATTCTGCCACCCTCCAAAGGTTAAACTTGTCTGATTGACCACGCGGGCACCGATTTACTTCCATAATCTTTCCATTCTAGCCACCAACCTACGCAAGGCTCGTTGTCTTCATTCCGTCCTACTCTATATCTGACAAAAGCGTCTTCGACTATAAACGGAATGACTTCATCAAGTTCAGACATCTCTTCTTTCCATTTTTCAATTGCTTGCTCTTTCGTGTATTTTTGTTTGTTAAAGCCCATCCAATTATCCCAATCGCCAAAAAACATCTCTGAATCGAATTTGCTTTTTCCTTTAATCATCCTTCTACCACCTCTTCCACTGTCCCACCAATTGTCTGAGCAGTGCGCTCAGCATCTGATTTCGAATCGAACACCTTAATCTCTTTATTGTCATCAGGAATAATCAGCGCACCTCGTCCTTGATATTCGACGAAATAGCCCTCGCCTAGTTTAACTCTGTACAACGGCTCTTTCTCGACCTCGTAGCCGTCTAGCCACGCACGCATAAATGTTTCTGGATTTGCAACAATCCAATTTACCTCATCGATGTGATATTCATCGGTATCTTTCCACGTTTCCCAACAGGATAAGATTTCGCTTAATTTAACTCTTTCTTCTTTATAGTTATCGATTAACTTACCTATAGAAATTGGTACAACTGGTTTCTGTGGTTCGGCTAGTTTTTTAACATAGCTAATCGCCTTATTTAATGCGGTTACTGCACCAATTGTAAGGTCGGATCCTCGTTCACGTTCATAAAGAGCAATTTCATTTTTTAATTCCTCAATCAATTCTTGTTTATTCATCGCTTTCGTCTCCTATCCCATAAATAAGCGCTACAGCAATTTCCATCTGATGCAAACTTCTCAAAGCTATCTCATCACGCCATTTTTTGAATTCTTCGCTTGCTGGTAAATAGTCTTCGTAAGCGCCAATCTCAAATTCTTTTTTCGCTTTTTCTTCGTCTTCTGCCATAATCAAGTCAATACATCCTAGAAAGCTAAGACCGTCTTCACTGTATTTTCCAAAAAATTTGATTCGTTCTTTTACGAATTCTGGCAAGTCCATTTTTGGAGCTCGCACCTTATTTTTTCCATCTTCTTCAAAAATAGTGAATTTATAGATGTTGCTCATCGCTGTTGATATTTGTTTATTCATCGTGTTCCTCCTTCAAAATGTGGTTATTTCCAAAATGGAAAATACCAACCATTTCCTTTTTGGAAACAGTTCACTTCTCTTCAATCAAACGCTGTTTCAACTTTTGTAAATCTCTAATAGCAAGATCTCTTCCACCGTGCCATTTTTCTAAAAACGCGTAATCATTCTTTTCTAACGCTGTTTCGATAGCATTAATTTTTCTCTTAGTGATTTTTTCTGCCGTTTTACTTAGCACTCACTCCACCTCCAACAAATCAGGATTCTCGTATATATTTCCGATGACTTCTTCTTCACCCGTCCAAGCATAGCCATTATTTAATCCTGAAAGATACCATGCTGGCATACCTCCAACGAACGCTCCGCCATATTCCTCTAACCAAACAACTTCGTGCGGGCAACCTCTGCTACATTTGACGATATCTCCTTCGTAAACATCCACACCGTTTTTATCTTTCAGTCCTGTTGATTGCATGAGTTCTACATGTTTGCCCACTTCCCAACAATCACACCAGCCATCTACAGTTACATGAGTACCTTCAATTCCTAAAAAGCTATTTCCTCTCGTATCAAATGCTAAAACATCGTGCATTTCTTGTTCATCTTTCAACCACGCTCTAAACTTCGGCATCATTTGCTGTCCTCCAAATCTTCCGACTTCACAAACACACCATCAACCATCCTTCCAGTCCGTCCTTTGATCTCGTTGTACGCTAGTTCTAAACATTCTTGTACGTTTGTTCCTTTTTGCATGGAAAGAATAATCAGTGTGACGATAACGTCTCCTACGCTATCCTTAAATAGTTCATCATTACTTCTTGCCATCGCAGAAGCGATTTCTCCGAATTCTTCCGCAACTTTTAAAAACTGTGCTTTTGGATCAGCTTGATCTAATCCTTTGTCTTTTGCCCACTGTTCTACTTTTGTGATTAGTTCATTCATTGTTTTTCCTCCATATTTTGTAAGTTCAGTGTTTGCATCACATTAGAATTTATTGAACGTATTGCATTTATAGTGAGTATTCTCTGCCATCGTTCATTTCTTGGTGACCATCGCATTGCTGCTTTTTTTAACAAAGTACGAGTGTCATCAGAAGGTTTTCCATGTGTAGTGATGTAAACACGGTTGTTTTCCACGTCAAAGCCGTATCCAGAAATTTCATCGTGATCTAACTCTTTGTAGAAATCGAACCAATCATTTTCTGCAGACCGTTGTTTTCTCATTCTGTCTAGCTCAAGCTGTCTTTGTATAGCAACTGGATCAAAAAGTTCTCTCGTGTTTTCAATAAAACGAGCATGTTTCCCATCATTTGAATAAAGTTCGCCTTCCAAGCGATGGCTTCTTTCAAGTTCTTTTTCCTTTTTTCTAGTTGGATACTTCGCTGGTCCACAAATCATAATTGATGGTATTGTGGTTGCTTGAAGAATATTGGTTTTTAGTTCAACTACTAATTTGTTGTATTTCATAAGTCGTTCATTCATGCGAGATTCATTTTCTGGTGTTAGAAATTTCTCAAATTGTTCAACAAAACTGATAATGTATTCTCGTATTTCTTCGTTGAAATCTCGTCCTGTTCTAAAAGAAATAAGTGACTCATATCGTTCACCAACCTCTTTTTTCACTTCATAAGCTAATTCAAAATCTTTATTTTTCACACTTTCAAATGTTAGTTTCAATGTCTATCGTCTCCTAGTAATATCCGATTTTCTGAACTTTATTTTCTGGACTCTTGCCAAAACTTTGAGTAGCTAGTAAATCAAACTTTGGTTTCTTTCGTTTTGGATCAATGCTATTTTTATGGACAAGATAACGATGTCCTTTTTTGTCTTCAACGACTACTGTATTTTCTAATTCGCTAACGATTTTGCCTTTGATTCTTTCGCCGTAGATACTCACATATTTCATGAATTACACCTCACTGTTCATTCTTTTCTTTTTCGTAATTTTTAAACTGTCGCCCTTTTGAATCCACGCGCATTTCTCTAACCCTAGTCCAAATAGTCTGTTTACTTAGCCCGGTAATTTCAGATAATTGCTCTGCTGTACCTGTTACTAGAATTCGGTCACCATGCCAAATTGCAATCTTTCTCGGCGTTCTCCGTTTGGGCTTTTCAGTCCACATTGATTTACCGAGCTTTTGGACTTCTGCAACTATTTCTTTGTCTTCTTGCCAAGATTCTGACTTGGTTAATTCAGCAATTCTTTTCATTGCTGCTTTCTTATCCACGCTTAACCCTCCAATCTACGAATCTCTCTTCTTAAATTCTCAATGTGCAAATCGATTGCCTTTCTAGCCGTTTCATTGACCATCACTGCCTTTGTTCGTTCCAGATCGTCAATCTCACGTTGAAGGCTTCAAATACGCATTTGAATCACTTCTTCTGTTGTCATGATTGACCACCTCGTTAAAAACTCTCTTCCTTGAACGTATTCCGATATTTTTTAGCTAAAATCAACGGAACTTGATATTTATGACAAAACAATTTCGCCTTGATTTTAAAATCTTTTGTCTGCATCCCCTTCACATCGACAACTTTGACAAGCTTGCCGTTTTTATAAAATGTGAAGTCTGGTATATATTCAATCTTTCGATATTTTTTGCCTTCGAGTTCGAATTTTGGCAATAACTCAAATCGTTCTTGAAGTTTTAACTCCCAGCCCTCCGCTTGCGCTTGCCAGACTGCTAAATCGTAGTATTCTGCTTCTGCTTTAGAATCAAACTTTATCCCTCGATGGATTGTCTTCGTGTTTTTGTATTTATTCATGACTTGCTCCTCAAATAGGCTTTTAATCCGTTGATTACTTCATCCAATTTCAAAGACAAATACTTATTTTTTCTAAATGCTGTTCGATCTACATACACACAGTAATAAAATCTAAGTCTTTGCCAATTGAAATGATTTTCGGCTAACTTATTTTTATTTACATAAACTTCTTTATAAACTGTTCTCAATTCTTCTTTTTCATCAGATGTTCTTGCTTTTTCACCCAGTGCGCTGATTAGTTGTAATAAATCCATTTGAGCCTCCTAAAAGGGCACGTCTATTTCTTCGTGAGAATCGTTTTTAGGCTTTTTAACCACTTCGCTGCCTTTTACCCATTCAGGTAGTTTCTCACGCCTCACGTTTCTCCTGTAGCCATTTTGTGGCGCTTGTTGCTTAAACTCTTTCTTAGCCCAATTTCTAATCGTTGCTAAATAGTTTTTATAACTCTTGCCAGTTGAGGCACAGTATTCTGACAGTCTGTCAATTCGTTCTTGATAATCATCTGGAAACTCTGTTTTGAGTTTCTCCATTTCGTCATCTGACAAAAGAACATTTTTATATTCTCCGTATTTATGACGGGCGGGCTTAGCCTTCGATTTTTTCGGAGGCGATAACTCTTTTCTATATTCTTTTGTATTATTAACTGTATTATTAATAGATGTATTATTATCTTTGATTTTTTCGTCAATAGGGGTATTGCGTTTTTCGTCAATAGGGTGTTGATTAATTCGTAGGTACCTATTGATTATTTGATTGGTACCCTCTTTATAAATGATCTCCCTAGTCAGATATCCAAACTTGATTAAGTCGCTGATCCAGCGAGATATAGTCTCTTTATTAACTCCATAAAGTTCTGCAAAATAATCGTTACTTGCCCAACAGAAACCTCTCTCGTTACACAGGGCAGTTATCTCTCCATACAAGAGTTTGGTGTTGGGTTTAAGCCGCTGATCGTACCTGATATCCGCTGGTATGATCGCATAGTAGCTTCTGTGTTCCATTATTTTTATCCCCCAATTTTCAGCTTTTTGATCGTTTCTTGATTTAGCTTAATACCTTTGATTTGATACTTATTTTTGAAATTAGTCACACCTATTTTGTGCTTCTCCGTGTGATGAATTCTGCAGAGTGCTGCAAACGTGAACTCTGAGTGATCTACTTCTTTGCGCTTTCTTCTTCCCAACGCTTTATCGAAGTGATCAATATCAGCTCCTGTTTTGCCACAAATACAACAAACTCTTTTCGTAATACATTTGTAGAAGTAGTATTCTTGATTTGCTGGTAAAATTTCATAGCCTTCTTTGAATGGAATATGATGTTCAAAAATAAAGTCTAGGATAATGTTCGCTAGAATATTTACGTCACTGACTGTCGTACTTGATTCATCTTTCAAGCTTATTTTTCGTCCTGTGACACCCTCAAAACGGAAATAGAAGAACTCTTTCCAAAAGTCGGTTGGCATCCCTGTTTCAATAAAAATGTCACCTATTAAGGCATAAACGAAATTTCGTTGTTGCACTGTGAATCTCCGTGGATCAATGAATCTGATTTCGATTATTCGATCACCGTCGTAACCGTCATACATTGTTTTCAATCGTTCAAGATTTACTTCTTCGTTGATAGTTGCTCCAATTTCTTTCCCTTTAAATCGTTTCAAAACTGCTGAATACGAATCTATAAGCGGTTGAAACATTTACATCACTTCTCTTTTGTTTCTTCTTTATATTGTTCTTCTAGCCAGTTAACGCCTCGTTTTAGAACACCTAGATCGCGTTTGGACCATTTGCTGTCATCAGCAGTTATAGAAGCAGCATCAGTCAAAGCAACAACGGCTTCATCAATCGACTTATCATATTTATTTGCAACTAATTGCAAAGCATCTAAGAACAGTTTTTTGCTTCTTTGGCTGGCTGGTTCCAACATCGAAACATCTTCTGGCATATCTTCACCTGCAAAAATATATAAACCTAAACCAAACATTGCTAGATTTTTTACAAGACAACGCATAATTGTTTTGTTGATATCGAACATTGTTGCTGACTCAACTCGCTTTTCGATTTTTCCAACAATTTCCTTTTTCTTTGTTTCGTTATTCCACTGATAGTCATTGACTTCATACGTATATGGTTCATCTTTCATTGCTTTATTTGCCCCGTCCATAACTGGCAACCACATTTCACGCTTTACTCCGTTCACCGTAACGGTTGTAAAAACCATGTATCCTGTATTCTTGTCGAAAATATACGGCAGATGCGTTTCTGGGTTGTGGTAAATTTCATAGTCAACTTCTTCGCAAATCTTGCTGACTTCTGCCCACGCCCATGACCAAGAAAGGTAAGTCAATTTATTTCGTTTATCTACCACATCATTGAAAGCAATTTTGTATAAACTATTAAAAAGCGTGTTATCACTTCTTTTTACTGTATTGCCTAATTTTTCACTCACTAAATTCACTCTCCAGTTCACTAATAAACTTTTTACCTTTACCGTAGTACGTAATATCTATTAAATTGTTATGTTCGTACTCTTCTAACGCATCAATTAAGCCTTCTTCGACAACGTAAATATATTCAGGTTTACCAGATATTTTGGATAGATGAATAAGATAAACGTGATCCCAAATCCCGACAAAATTACCTAAATCATCTTGATCGCATGCTAGCTCTTCTCTAGTCAAAAGATTTTTCCTGACTTTTTGCCTATTTATTTTTCTAATGCTTGATTTTCCCCAATCAGGATCTGTCAAATATTGATCTAAAGTGGAAAGTTCTTTATCCATATGCTAAAATCTCCTTAGATATGTTTTGTTTGTGACTCGTGCTTGCCGGCGGAGTCACTTTTTTTATTCATCTTCATCACCAAAAAGCCGTTGTTGTCGATTTATCTGTTCAATTTCCATACGAATCGTAGTTTCTGGTAACCACATTTCAATAAATGAAACAGCATCATCAAATCTCTTACGAGGTAACTCGCCATATCTTGGGATTGAAAATGTTCGTTTAAATTCAGACCAGAATTTTGAGAATACTTTTTTGCTGATTTCTTCATACGCCCTACTCTCTTTGCCGCCCAAAACATCAATAACCTTCACATTACCTTTCTGCTTAATTTCAAACTCTTGTTGTCCGCTGATTCGCATTGTATCTTTAAGCATAGAAACATCTTTCTTAACGTTCTTCATGTCCTCTAATTGATAGATCATCATGTCTTCGATTGTTTGGGGCACTGTATTCTTACGAATGACATCTTCCATTTCATTGAACGCTTCAATAAACTTCAATTTGAACTTCAAAGCTTTTTTACCCGTGAATCCCATCGCTAATAACGAGAATCCATCTCTATTCATATAAATAATGCGATATGATTGTTTGTTTTGAGGATGAACATAAGTATCTTCCCAAAATAGGTCTGCCCAATTTTCGGCAACCCCCTCTTTTAGCTCATCAATAGCTGATAAAACGTGTCTGTGCTTTTTTTCAAAGCTTTCTGCAACTTGTAAGCTTGTAGTAACAGCTTCTTTATTTTTCATAATTACTAATTCTTGCATTTTTCTTAGCTCCTTTTTTGATATAATTTTTCTTAGAAAGTGAGGTGATAAAATTGTTCGAGGATATTATTCACATTGAAATATTTAGTACACATCAACAAGATCAACGG
This sequence comes from Enterococcus sp. C50, assembly GCF_040887505.1. Taxonomy (NCBI): domain Bacteria; kingdom Bacillati; phylum Bacillota; class Bacilli; order Lactobacillales; family Enterococcaceae; genus Enterococcus; species Enterococcus sp. C50. The sequence continues at coordinate 56,419 of NZ_JBFOFW010000009.1, forward strand.
TTAATAAACGAACTACTTAAAAGTGGTTGGAAACTTCTTTCAATCATCCAAAATAAACAAGACAACTATGATGCTTTTGGTCAAATAATAATTGGAGCAGATACTAACGCCTTTGAAAAAAATAATCTTAATTTAATCAAAAAAGCTAAAGCCGAAGCTTCTAAACTTGCTGAGGAAAAGTATCGTAAAGAGAATAATCTAACGCAAACTGAACCTGAATTTGATGATTGGCCTTTTTAAAATTCATATTCACCTTTCCATTCATCCCAATTATTGAATTTTTCCTCTACTGTAATAGGTCGATTACTTTTAGAGTTTTCAGCTAACTTAACTTTCTGCTCTGAGTTACTCACAATGACTTGAAGCAATTCGTTTGTTTTTTTCTGTTCTGCTAAAATTTGTTGAAATAAACTTTCAAACATTGTTAAACCTCCTTTTTTATATACTTCAGTTAAAAAACATCAGGAAATCATTTCCTGTTATTTTTAACTAGCAATATAAACGTGAGTAAATTAGTTATCAAAATGGCGCATAATATAATTCTTAGCATTAGTCAGTCCCCCGACTGGCTTTTTTGATACTCTTAACATCAAGCCAATTGATTAAAAATAAACATGTGCTGTAGATAACGCCTAAAGCCAGACTGAAATGTGTGATTGTTACTAACATCGCTAGCATGAATCCAACAACCAAAACATCTGATTTGTTCATTGTTTCGCTCTCCTTTTTCACAAAGTATCTATTGATTGGCGTAGTAACTCGTCTAGCTCGTCCACTTCTGTATCCGTCAGTAGCTCACTTGCTTTAAAATCGATGATGATGTTTTCTAGTGTGTTGCTTACACCTGCAACGAATGCTTTAAGTTCTTTAGCATCCCAACCATTACCTTTGCGAATTAGAATGCCGGCATATTCATCAGCGATGCGTTTTGATAAAATTTTTTTCATGTTTTTGCCCCCCTCTTTTCCAAAATACCTCTCAATCAAATGAAGAGCTTCTTCTTTCGTTGAAACTGTGTGTGTTGTTTTGCCGTCTGAATTTTTTATTGTTGGCATTTTTCTTCACCTTTTTTCTTACTTGAATTCCGAACACTTACCCGATTTTTTTATTGTTCTAAAACCCAAACTCTACATTGTTCTTTGTCATAAAATTTTTGTTCGCCTATTTGACCGAATGGAAGACCCTGAGATTCCCATTTACGAATCGTTGAAGTGGATACCCCAAAATATTTTGCTATTTCAATTTGCTTTAATACACGCTTATCCATAGAAGCATCTTTTCTTGCATTTGCTATTTCGTCAGTTATGATTTCGTGAATATAACTACGAAGCGACATCTCGTTTTCAGGTGTTAAGATCACTTCCATAATCCAAAGCCTCCTTTTTATAATTCGTACATAGTAATAATTGAATCGATAATTCTGTTGGCTTCTGCAGAAGTCTTTTTACCACTTAAGATTAAAGATAAATAACTCTTACTAATTCCAAATCTTTCAGCAAGCATTTTGTATGTTAGGAATTTAGATCCTTCTACATACTTTTTAATTTTTTCTCTATCTCGTTGAGTGATTTCTGATATTTCAGTCATTTCTTCATATTCTCCTTTCTATACAACTTCTTCTAAATCCATTTGAGGATAATAACCCTCTGCAATTAACAAGTTGTAGATAAAAACTCGTCCTTTTTGTGTCCATTTGGTATTCATTACAACTTTCACACCGCCGTCGGATTTCGGTATCTCACTTGTGTGTGATTTTGTATATCCTTGATTCATATGTTTACGATAGAGCAACCATTGCCCGCTAACTTTATGCTGAACGCCTAATTTGTTGAGTAACTTATTCAAAGCGATAGCCGACATTCCATAATCAGCTGCAATTTGAGAAGTCGCTACCGTGTCTGTCGATGAAAGAATCGTGTCTAAATAGCTAATCTTTGGTTCATACTCAGCAATTTGTTGTTCGAGCAATTGGTTCTTTTCTTCCAGGTCAGCTGCTAAACGCAATGCTTGTGCGAAACTTTTAGGTACGTTTGAATAGCTACCAGTTTTTCTGATTGTTGGTAGGACTTCTTCCATTACCCAAGCTTCAAATTTTTCAGCACTAGGTAAGTTTGATTTGATAATCAAGCGGTAAACATCTGATTCAGGAATGATCTTGAACGATTGACGACGACCTAGCGAATCGCTACCCCATGTTTTTATAGCTTTTTTACAATGCTTGTTAGTAGCATCACTCGGATTTTTATAGCCTAGCGTTTTAGCAACATCATTTGCTACGAAATATGGAATATCGTTTTCCAAGAATGTTCGAACTTCGTTTTGTTCGAAATTAAAAATTTGTGGTGTGTTCATTTCTCTTCCCCTCTCCCATTATTTTGTAAACAAATTTAACAACTATTTTCTAAACTTCGTTGACACACAACTACACTATAGTGTAGTATATAGTCATAGTTAAATAAGACATACAAACAATTGATTTAAAAGCTTTCTTGGCGGTTGGCGTTTAATTATCAACGGTATTTTTGTTGTCTTTTTAGTTGTTAAATTTGTTTACAAGAACGATATTACACTATAGTGTTGGTTTTGTAAAGATAAAGCTACACTTTTTTATTGTTTTTTGTAAACTTTTGAAGGGAACCTTGATATGACAGTATTTGACCGAATAAAAAGTTTAGCAAAAAAACATTCAAAAACAATGAAACAAGTAACGATTGATCTAGGCTATAGCGAAAATTATTTCTATAGTTTAAAAAGCGGTAAACAACCATCCGCAGAAAAACTCAGTGAGATTGCAGATTATTTTAATGTGTCTGTCGACTATCTTTTAGGAAGAAATCAAGCGCCTGAATGGGCAGATGAAGATGATTTAATTGAACTAGATAAACTTCTAGAATCAAATGTCAATATGGCTTATGGTGGAGAAACACTTACTCCCGAAGAAAAGCAACGTGTTAAAGATGTTATGACGGGATTGTTCTGGGAATTTAGAAAAAGAGATAAAGAGAAGTGATTTCATGGAAATGGATATCATCAATTTAGTTGGAAAGCTAAAAAAAGAATATGGTACTGCTGATCCATTTGGAATTTCAGAAAAAATGGGAATTGAAATTAGATATGTCCCCTTTTTAGAAAATCCCAAAGGTCAATTTCAAGAATTGTTAGGTTATCCTGTCATCCTTTTAAATGAATCATTAAAAGATTCAGAAGAAAGGTTTTATATTTGCGCTCACGAACTTGGACATGCCCTGTTTCATAAAGAAATTTCTAGTTATTATGTCTCGACAAGAAATTCAAGAAGCAAGTCTGAAAGCGAAGCGAATTGTTTCGCTGCTAATCTTATAGCTGACTTATATAAAGAAGATACACAACTGTATCCGAGAAAAATCGAAGATTTATCTCGTTTATATGGTCTTCCTTTTTCGGCGTATAGATTCTTAATTTAGTCTCACAAAAAAAGCCCGTGCTGGTACACGGACTCCTACCCCATTTTTGAGATAGCTTACAAAATAATTATATCAAAGAAATGAGGAGTAAAGAATGAAAAAAGTTTTAGGGGGATCGTTATTATTCTTATCACTGCTATTTTTTACGGCTTGTGGTAAAAACATAACAACAGAAGATTTAAAAGCAAATGATTGGTTAATTGAAGCAACTAAAGATGATGAACCGAATGTGATAGCATCATTTTCTGATCATGTAGTTTCTTTTAGTGTCGATACTAGTGAAATGAAATCAACTGCTAGCGATGAGTGGGAAGCTTTAGGTGAAGATTTTGCACAAAAATTAGTTGAGCAAATGAATTATAAGTTTGACTACACTCTAAAAAACAATGAGATGATTTGGAAAGATAAAGACAATGATGCAAAATACACTGTTAGCAAAGATGGAAAAAATCTGATTTTAACGCCTGACAAAAACAATAAATCGAACGATAATGAAAAATTAACATTAAAACCTTACAAAAAGAAAAAAAGCACAAACACAACAGAAACTACTAAAACAAGCTCAGAGAAAAATTCAGTAACTACTGCTGAATCTAGCACGCAATCGTCTATCAAAACAAATAGCAACACAGAAACATCAACGAGTACATCGAATATAGTTGCTGTTGCAGAAAACAGTTCAACGAATTATCAGGCAATACTAGATGAATATACAGCGAAGATACAAAGTGCTACACCTAGCTTGATACAAGAGTTTAAAAATGAAGCTACAAACAATACTGGTGGAATTGATGGCCTCGCTGCTATCTCCAATAATAAGGTTGAAAAACTAGCCATCATTTCTAATGAAGGTATAGGCACAATGGCTGATTTGCATTATTCGTTATCTGATGAATATTCGACATATGAAAGTTGGGCAACGAAACTGACCGATATTTACACCACAGAATCGCAGAAGATTGTAGGAGAATATCTTGCTTATTCTTCTAGTCAAGGTAACGCATCAGCGTATGCTCCGAACAGCACAACGCCACAGGATTATGCACAAGCGAACGTAACAGAACAATCTTCTTCAACACCAGAAGTTCAATCTGTCGGTCCTACAACAATCATTCTTCAAGCTGGCGAAGGACCAAAACAAGTAGCTGAACGAGCTGGAATAACAGTTGACCAATTATTTGCATTGAATGGGATGGATCCAAATAACTATCTTTTGTATCCAGGACAAGAATTGAGAATCAAGTAAAAGTGCAAACATTCATTTGAGGAGGTGATGCTAACTATTTAAGTCCGAACACTTACCCGAGTTGAAAGGACGATAAAAAATGGCAACATTTGAACAGTATAAAAAGAAAAACGGTGAAAAATTGTGGATGTTTCAAACCTACCTAGGAGTTGACTCATTAACCGGAAAACAAGTAAGAACCACGCGAAGAGGTTTTAAAACAAAAAAAGAAGCACAATTAGCACTAACTAAAGTGCAACTAGAATATGAAAAAAACGGTCTGAATAAATCTAAAGAGTTAACTTTTCAAGAAATATATGATTTGTGGATTGTAAATTACGAACAGACAGTAAAAGAAAGTTCATTCGTCAAAACAAAAGAACAGTTTAAAAATCATATATTACCTGCTTTTGGTGCGTTTAAGGTCAACAAAATATCCATTGATGAAGCTCAAAAATTCGCTAACGAAAAGGTAAAAGATTTTGTTTTATATAGAGAATTCATCAATAATGCTTCACGTATATGTGATTATGCTATTCGCTTGGGTTATCTACAAGATAATCCATTTAAAAAAATTACAGTTCCAAAAAGAAAAGTTTCTGTACAAGAAGAGGACACTTTAAACTTTTTTAACAAAGAAGAACTAGAAATTTTTTTGGATGCAGTAGAAAAGAAAAAAGATATTCGTATGTATGCTTTTTTTAGAACGCTAGCGTTCACAGGAATGCGTGCAGGCGAGCTCTTAGCCCTCACATGGAAAGATATTGATTTTAAGGATAATTATATACAGATAAATAAAACTCTTGCCAGAGGGAAAAATAGACGTCTTTACGTTGAGCAACCTAAAACAAAAAACTCAAAGCGAAAGATTCCGACCGATGAAAAAACTTTGAATATCTTGAAAAAATGGCGGTTGGAACAAAGAAGATGGCTCTTAGCTTTGGGAATCAATACATTAAACAAAAATCAATTAGTATTTTCGAACGAAAGAAATGAACATCTTCAATTGTCTAAGCCTCGAAAATGGTTAGAGGTAATTATCAAGCAAAATAATTTGAAACGTATCACAATCCATGGTCTAAGACATACGCATGCTAGTTTACTTTTAGAATCAGGTGCGAATATTAAAGATGTACAAGAACGTTTGGGTCATGCTTCTATTCAAATCACTATGGATCTGTATATTCATATTACAGACAAACGAAAAGAAGAAACAGCAACTCAATTCGCAAAATATATAGATATTTAATCAAAACGTATTCAAAGGCGTATTCACAAAAAGAAAAAGAAGCGAAAACGTTGCAAGCTGTCACTTGTATATCAACGTTTTTGCTTCTTTTATAAGATGATAAATAAGGAAGGTACAGGATTTGAACCTGCGCGCCGGTATTAGCCGGTTCGGCGGATTTCGAGTCCGCTGCATTACCACTCTGCCAACCTTCCGCGATTTCTATTTTTAATCTTTTCGCCCAAAATGTCAAGCAACATTTTCACAACTGATTCTTTACATTTAAAGTCACAAGAAAAAGGTTGCACGTAATCAAACGACTACGCCAACCTTTTTTATTTTTTTAGCGGATAACTTCTGGATTTTCTAAAGACAACACAGAGTCAATTGTTCTAGAAATCAAAGAAATGATTTGCTCTTCTGTTGGCTGCATAATGTTTGAAGACATCAATGAAGCTAACCCAGTTACGACTACCCAAGTACCCGTATGTAACGCATCTAAATATTCGTCAGATAAATGACTGTATTTTTCGTCTTTCTTTGCAGCTTCATAGAAATAATTATATGAAAAATCATGCATTTTTTTACCGTCGCCATGCTCATCGATATACAATGCCATGTACAGACTATGATGTTTTTTCGCAAAGTTGATATAATTCAAACCTAAATCAATAATTTTGTCACCAGTATGCTCGACAGGGAAAACTTCTTCTTTGAGTTGATCAAAAATAGAATCCAAAAGAGTATTCTTTAAGTCTTCCATGTTTTTAAACTCTAGATAAATAGGTTGTGTCGAAATTCCCATCTTCTTTGCAATGTTACGAGCAGTAAATCCTTTGAAGCCTTCTTTAGCAACAACTTCATATGCTGCTTTTAGAATTTGATCTTTGGTATAGACTTTTCTTCTCATAAAAACTCCCCCACTTTGTACTGCATATATGTTCTTTAATTGTAACCGATAATCATCCTTCTTTGCAAACATTTTACTCATAATTGTTATATTTAAAGCAAATTAAGCTAAACTATTTAATGAAATTCTAATAAGGAAATGTGTCTTCATCAAATTATGCATTCCCTTTCATTTTTTTAGTCTTCTTTTTTTCCTTATTTTTTCACTCTTTTTTTGTCAGCTATGGCGAAAACACAACTAATCACCAAATAAGGAAACTATCGTTATTTATATTTATTTTAAAAAAGAAATAGTTACTAAATAAATTTCTTCGATAAAAATTAAATAAGTCTTTAGTAGGATGCATTTTCTTCACAAATCTTTTATACTTACTTCGAACTTACAAAACTGTTTGAATAGTGTCATCTAAAAAAGTAGCGTGTTTGCCACTTTATCGCGTATAGTAACCTTAGATCAAAAAACTTCAAGGAGATGATTCAAAATGAGCGTTGCAGCATCAAGAAAACTTATCAACTTTATTTCAATTATCGGTTTAGGCGCGTCTATCGCACTAACTGTTTACTTTATCAATCTTGGAGTCTTCAAGGACATCAATGCATTGAGAGGTCTTGTTGGACACTCAGTTATTCTTGGACCTGTTATTTTCATTTTGATTCAAATTCTACAAGTAGTGATTCCAATCATCCCCGGTGGCATCAGTACCGCAGCCGGCGTTCTGATTTTTGGTCCTTATGCTGGTTTTGTTTATAACTATGTGGGGATTTGTATCGGATCGGTTATTATCTTCTTATTAGGTAGACGCTACGGAAAACCCTTCATTTTATCTTTAATCAGCGATAAAACTTACGATAAATATATTGGTTGGTTAGATAATCAAAGTCGATTTGAGAAACTTTTTGCACTTGCAATTTTCCTACCAGTTGCGCCAGACGATGCGCTTTGTTTGATGGCTGGCTTAACAAATATTTCCGTAAAGAAATTTTCACTAATTATTTTCCTTGCTAAACCACTCTCTATTTTCTTATATAGTATGGCACTGATTTATGGTGGACAATACTTGACTGGTTTACTTGGTTAATTGGACAAAATAAATGAAGACATTCTGACACAGATTAGTGGTCTGACCTCTAACCTGTGTTTTTTTTATTTTTAAGATACAATAGAATTAGTAGGTGATAAAAATGAATTATTTAAAACATAGTTTAGGAAATGCTTGGGACTTTCTCAAAGGAACACAAAATTATTTTCGCGATGTTTTACTAATGCACGGCTTTATTTTATTTATTTGTCTGCCGTTATTGAATAGTACAACTCGTTTTATTTTACATCGTGGTGCAATTGATTATTTATCTTATGATAATATCGCCACCATTTTTTCTAAGCACCCTGGCGTACTAGGCTCGCTCTTTATCGTTTTGGTGCTGATTCTGCTTTTGGTCTATTTTGAATTCACTTTTTTATTGATTAGTGTTTACTTTATCAAAAAAAGAAAACCAGTGTCCTTAAAACAGCTACTTCGAATGACTGTCTTACAGCTAAAAAAGGTTCGTCCAGTTACGTTTCTCTTTTTCTTAGCTTATTTTCTACTGATTTTGCCGTTAAGTGGGTTAAGTTTTAACTCTGATTTATTATCAAAAATCAAAATCCCTTCATTTATTATGGATTTTATTTTTGAAAATCGGCTTGTGATTGTTAGTTTATTCATTTTAGTTTATCTTTTCTTAGCATACATCGGCATTCGGCTAATTTTTGCGTTACCAGAAATGATCTTACGCGACCGACCATTTCGCGAATCAATCCGAGAAAGTTGGCGACTTACGAAATCACGCTTCTTTGCGATTCTAGGTCAATTTATTATCATTGGTGGTAGTATCTTACTAATTTCCTCACTAGGTTATTTTCTGATTATCCTTTCACAAACGGCTGTTGAGAATTTTTTGCCTAATTATTCATTGATTAGTGCTGTTTTCGCAATGACGCTATTACAATTGATACTTCTGTTTAATATTGTTATGTCAACTGTTGGAATATTTTACATTATTGTCGACTTCATGGATGATGAAGGCTTCTTGCCAGAAATTCCTGAATGGTTCACTCCTGAGCCACCTTTACATCGATATTCCACCTTAAAGAATGCCGGTCTTGTTCTTTTTTGTGTTTTCTTTGGCGTTGGCGTTTGTTTGTATAATATGAATTATTTGACTTCTGCTGCACAGACTACCCCTTTAACTGTTTCTCATCGTGGCGTTAGCAATCAAAATGGTGTTCAAAACACGTTAGCTGCGCTGGAAAAAACAAGTCAAACTTATCATCCTGATTACGTTGAGATGGATGTTCAAGAAACAAAAGATGGCCAATTCGTCGTGATGCACGATTTTAACTTGAAGAATTTAACTGGCGTCAATCAACTACCACAAAATTTAACCTTGAAAGAACTAGAAAAATTAACAGTCAAAGAAAATGGGCAAGCAGCACCACTTGTTTCTTTTGATAGTTATCTGGCAGCTGCTAAAAAATTAAATCAGAAATTATTGATTGAAATTAAAACAACGAAATATGACTCAAGCGATTTGGTTGAGCGCTTCACGGATAAATATCGGGCAGAAATTCTGGAACAACATCATATTTTACAGAGTTTGACTTATCAAACTGTCGAAGACTTAAAGAAAGTGGAGACAAAGTTTTACGTTGGCTATATTTTACCGTTTAATATTGTGGGACCACCGATTACTTCTGCCGACTTTTTAACAATGGAATATAGCACAATCAATCGGAATTTTATTTCATCTGCCCATGCGGATGGTAAAAAAGTTTATGTCTGGACGGTCAACGACTCGGATGCAGTCAGTCGAATGATGTTTTATGGTGCAGATGGCATCATCACCGATCAGATGGGGATTTTAAACAAAGAAGTAAAATCACTTGATGACGAAATCACTTATTCAGATAAATTGCTTAACTTCGTACTAGGTGTCGGTTAAGCATCACTTATCAAAAAAAAGGCAATCGCTAATTCGTTAGCGGTCGCCCTTTTTTTATTTACTTATTCTCTTTTCGCGTCTTTAACAGCTCGAAAGATGGCTAAAATTGCGGGAATCGCTGAGACAATTGCGAGAAAAATTCCTAGTTTCCCTGAATTTCTTTTCTTTGTCATAACATCTTCTCCCTTCCTCTTTCCTTAAGTATAAAAAACTTTTGCAAATTTCTCAAAAGAAGTGATTGTTTACGACACCATCTCAACTGGTGCGTAAATATCTGTTAGCTTAACTAATACGCGAAACTGTTTCTCATCAATAACAAAATGATCACATTGCTCGTAGCTTTCAACTAAAACAACAGCTGTGTTGGTATAGGTATGTTCGATATAACCAATGACTTCATTAGTTACACCAATAGGTTTGCATATGTAAGACTTTCCCACTTCGATATTTAACATCAAAATTCACTCCTTCAATTATTATTTGTTTTATTTATAATAACAGAAAAGTAAATAAATGAAAACGTTTTATTTTATTTTTTTGTATTTTTTTCTTTAAATCAACAGGAATTCATTCAGATTTTAAGTTATGCTATTTTTCATTTAATATCACTTAAATTTCATATTTTTTCGTTACGTAAGAAAGGTGACAAAACTGTTCTTTTTTAATTGCTTCACGTTCGTGCAGTTTTTTCTTTTTTTTCATACACTGAAGGAAAGGAGGGATAGACATGGTTCTCATTCAAGCAGTAATCTTTATTACCTTAACAATTGGTCTACTTATTGGATTAACAGAAGATCGTTGATTTCTTTCGTTTTAAATAAACCATTTGTTTATGGATACCTCTTAATTGCAAGAAAAACGAGTTGGTGCTAAACTACAAATGGGTTTGAAAATTTACAGAGAATTTAACTGAAAATTTCTCGAATTTTTCTCAATAATTGAAAGGAGGAACGAAACATGACTTTTAACAAAACAAATATGACTTACCGCGTAGCCTTTGACACTTCAACCAATCGTTTCATGGCAATTGACGCAAAAAATGAACACAATATTGCTTTCGGTATTACAATCGAACAAGCTGTCCGAGCATTACATGAATCTAATTAAGGAGCTGGCCACCCCACATGACATCTAAATCATTCTCGGAAAAAAGCTAAAAGAGGTTTGCACATCTTAGACGATGCAAACCTCTTTTTGTTTTGCTCTATCAAATCATTTTGCTGTATTAAAAAAGAAGCTGCGACATATGCCACAACTTCTTTCCTTCATTAACATATTATAGACGTTCGTTCAATCCTTTTGCTAGGTCTTCAAAGCCAGGTTTGCCTAGTAGGGCGAACATGTTCTTTTTGTAGGCTTCTACACCTGGTTGATCAAATGGGTTGATTCCGTTCAAGTAACCAGAAATTCCTACAGCTATTTCAAAGAAGTACATTGTATAACCTAAAGTGTAAGCATCCATTTCTGGAATTTTAACTAGTAAGTTAGGTACATCACCATCTGTATGTGCTAATAATGTTCCTTCAAAAGCTTTTGTGTTAACAAAGTCAACTTCTTTTCCTTGTAAGTAGCCTAAACCATCTAGGTCAGCTTCTTGTTCAGGAATAGTGATTGATTTACGAGGTTTTTCCACTTTAACGATTGTTTCAAAGATATTGCGGCGACCTTCTTGAATATATTGACCTAATGAATGTAGATCAGTAGAGAAGTTTGCACTTGAAGGATAGATTCCTTTTTGGTCTTTTCCTTCAGATTCGCCGAATAATTGTTTCCACCATTCTGAGAAATATTGCATTCCTGGTTCATAGTTGATCAACAATTCTGTCACTTTGCCTTTACGGTAAAGAATGTTACGCATTGCTGCATATTGATAAGCTTCGTTTTCTTCTAGTTTATCACTTGCATATTCTTTACTTGCATCAGCTGCACCTTTCATCAAGGCATCAATGTCCGCTCCACTAACAGCGATTGGTAGTAGACCAACAGCAGTTAATACAGAAAAACGTCCGCCGATATCATCAGGAATAACAAATGATTCCCAACCTTCAGCATCTGCTTCAACTTTTACTGCACCACGTGCTTTATCAGTTGTTGCATAAATACGTTTGTTTGCTTCTGCTTGACCATATTTTTTTACTAATAATTCTTTGAACACACGGAAAGCAATTGCTGGTTCTGTTGTTGTTCCTGATTTAGAAATAACATTAACAGAGAAATCACGATCGCCAATTACTTCGATCAAGTCAGCTAAGTAAGTTGAGCTGATTGAATTTCCTGCATAAAAAATTTGTGGTGCTTTACGTGTTTTACCATCTAATAAGTTATAGAAAGTATGGTTCAAGAAATCAATTGCAGCACGTGCACCTAGATATGAACCACCAATACCGATTACTACTAATACTTCTGAATCAGATTGGATTTTTTTAGCTGCTTCTTTGATACGTGCAAACTCTTCTTTATCATAATTTGTAGGTAAATCAATCCAGCCTAAGAAATCGCTGCCTGCGCCTGTACCTTCACGTAATAATTTGTCAGCCGCTGTTACTTGACTTTGCATGTAACCTAATTCATGTTCATTGACAAACGGTGCTACTTTTGAATAGTCAAAATGAATGTGTGCCATTTGTTCTCCTCCTTAAAAGTTCACTATACAGGTATACTTTACGTTTTTTTTACTTTTTTTTCAAGCAAATATCTACGAACCTTTCAATATTTACAAGAAAATTTCACATTTAGACCAATCCTTGTGCAGACATTGCTTCCGCAACCTTTGCAAAACCGGCAATGTTCGCACCAAGTAATAGATTTTTTTCTTCATCATACTCAGCAGCAGTTTGACGACATGTTTCATAAATTGTTTGCATGATTTCGTCTAATTGTTGATCTACTTGCTCACTTTCCCAAGTTAAACGTTGAGAGTTTTGGCTCATTTCTAAGGCAGAAACTGCAACTCCACCCGCATTTGCAGCTTTTCCTGGGCAATACCAAACTCCTGCATCATGAAAAACAGTGACAGCTTCTACTGTTGCTGGCATGTTTGCCCCTTCTGCTACAATTCGTACGCCATTTTTTACTAAGATTTCTGCTAAGTCACCTGAGATTTCATTTTGTGTCGCACATGGCAAAGCAATAGCACATGCTTCTTCTAACGACCATACCGATTTTCCTTCATGATAAACAGCAGATGTCTTTTGAGCTGCATACTCAGTTAAACGTTGACGTTTTTTTTCTTTCACTTCTTTCAATAATTCTAAGTCAATACCTGTTGGATCATAAATAAAGCCACTTGAGTCGGAACAAGTCACCACTTTCGCTCCAAGTGCTTGCGCTTTTTCAATTGCATAGATTGCAACATTTCCGCTCCCAGATACAAAAACTGTTTTATCTGTAAATGAATCTTGCTCTTGAGCTAACAAGTGTTTAACAAAATAAACTAATCCATACCCCGTTGCTTCTGTACGAACTTTACTTCCCCAAAAATTCAAAGGTTTTCCTGTCAACACACCTGCATCATATTGTTTGATTCGTTTATATGCACCAAACAAATAACCAATTTCTCTTCCACCAACACCAGTGTCGCCAGCAGGAACATCTAAAGAAGGCCCAATATGTTTTGAAAGCTCCAGCATGAAACTTTGACAAAAACGCATGATTTCACCGTCCGATTTTCCTTTAGGATCGAAATCACTACCACCTTTTCCGCCACCAATTGGAAGACCAGTCAGACTATTTTTAAAAATTTGTTCAAAAGCTAAGAATTTTAAAATACTCAAGTTAACACTTGGGTGAAATCTTAACCCACCTTTATATGGACCCAAGGCTGAATTGTATTGAATCCGATATCCTCGGTTCACACACCAATTCCCTTGATCATCTTGCCAAGGCACTCGGAATTGAATGATTCGTTCAGGTTCTACTAGAATTCCTAAAATATTTTGTTCGATGTATTCAGGATGGTTTTCTAAAAAATGCGTAACTGTTGGAAGTACTTCATCAATTGCTTGTAAAAATTCGACTTCTCCACGATCTTGTTGATGTAGTTTCTCTTGAATCGTTTGGACATATTTTTTTGCATTTGTCATTGTGTCACACTCCTTCGATTAGCTAATTTTTATTTTAGCTTATTTTCAGCCTCGGCTCAAAAATTTTTCTGCGTTTATTTTCGAAATATGCTACACTCACTTGTGAGGTGAAGCGAATGGAAACAAACTACGATGTAATCGTTGTTGGCGCTGGTACCAGTGGAATGATGGCAGCTATTAGTGCCGCAGAACAAGGTGCCAAGGTGCTATTAGTTGAAAAAAATAAAAAAGCTGGAAAAAAATTGCTAATGACTGGCGGTGGGCGTTGTAATGTCACAAACAATCGACCAGTGGAAGATTTAATCGCACATATTCCCGGAAACGGAAAATTTTTATATAGTACTTTTTCACAATTTGATAACTTTGATATCATGAACTTTTTTGAAACACAAGGCGTGCATTTAAAAGAAGAAGACCATGGCCGAATGTTTCCTGTTACAAATAAATCAAAAACAATCATTGAAGCATTGATTACTCGTCTAAATGAACTTGGTGTCACACTCCTTTTTGGTACAAAAGTTGAAAAATTGGTACACAATAACGGACAAGTCTACGGCATTCGAACAGAATTTGAAGAATTCCAAGCCCCTTGTGTGATTTTAACAACAGGTGGACGAACTTATCCATCAACTGGCTCAACTGGAGATGGCTACAAAATGGTAAAAAAAGTTGGTCATACAATTACCCCATTATACGCGACGGAATCTCCCTTGATTTCCGAAGAACCTTTTATTCAAGAAAAAACATTACAAGGATTGTCTTTACAAGATATTTCTTTAAGTGTCTTGAATAAAAAGGGACGAGTAATTACTGAGCACATTATGGATTTACTTTTCACACACTTTGGCATTTCAGGGCCTGCTGCCTTACGTTGCTCAAGTTTTATCAATCAAGAATTAAAGAAAACGGGCGAGCCAGTTACAATTTCTCTAGATTGTTTCCCAACTCGATCAAGTCATGACCTGATCCGAGAACTAACTGCTAAGAGTCGTCAATCGAAAAAAACGTTGGTCAATACTTGGCACGGCTTTTTACCTGAACGACTACTAACTTTTTATTTAAGTCGTCTGAATTTGGAACAACAAACGGGTCAACAAACGTCGGAGAAACAAATTCAAGACTTTGTCCAATTATGTAAAGAATTTCATCTCTTGATAAACAAAACTTTCCCGATAGAAAAATCTTTTGTAACTGGCGGTGGTGTTTCCTTAAAAGAAATTAATCCCAAGACCTTAGAAAGTAAACTGGTAGCTGGATTATATTTTGCGGGTGAATTACTCGATGTCAACGGCTATACTGGTGGCTTCAATATCACTGCGGCTTTTGCTACGGGTCATGTTTCTGGTATGAATGCCGGTCAACAAGCCCAGGCCATTTAAAATATTACTAGTCCAATTAAATTATTCATTGGTTACTTATAAAAAAATCCCCTTCAAGTTAAACTGGATACTAACTTGAAGGGGATTTTTTTATGCTCTGATATCGACAAATTTTCCATTTGTCAGTTGGCAGATTGCTTGTGGAGCTAACTCCATCTGCAGTCCTCTTTTGCCAGCGGAAATAATGATTTGTTCATAATTTTCCGCAATTTGATCAAGATAAGTTGGAAATAGTTTTTTCATTCCGATTGGTGAACAGCCACCACGAATATAACCAGTAGTTGCTTCTAACTCACGTAAATGGAGCATTTCTACTTTTTTATTTCCAGAAACTTTTGCCAATTTCTTTAAATCTACTTCATTTTCTCCCGGGATGACAGCAACTAGTGGACCAGTTACGTTTCCTACAGCCACCAATGTTTTAAAAATTCGTTGCTCACTCCCATGAATCTGTTCAAAAATCGTAGTTGCACCTAAATGATTTTCATCCCATTCATATTCGTGTTCTGTATACGCAATTTTTTTTTTCTCTACGAGTCGAATTGCATTTGTTTTGACTTGTTTTTTCTTTGCCATATTTCCACCTCATTGCAACAAGCATGATAAATTCAAATACCATTCATCGTTGGTTGATACGATTACTCATGCTAAACTCTTAATTATTTGTTGCAGTTCTTTCACAGGTAATTGTCCTGGGGCCGAAGCAGACGCTTTTGAAATTGCCCCAAAAGTAACTGCCGAACCTGTTAAGCATCCTGCTACTCTTGATAACTTACCCATTTCTCCCATTGAAACAGTAATCAACGGGATTGAAACAAACGCACTTGCTCGTTTAGTCAATTCAAGCAAGCGAAAAACATCTTGTTCTGTTTGTGGCATCATTGCTAATTTTCCAATGCTAGCTCCAAAATGTTCCATCATATTTAGCCGGTAAAGCAGAACAGGATCTGATGGTGTTTCTTTAAATTCATGATTGCTGATAATGATTGGAATTTGATGATCTTTGATGCGCTCAATCATTCCGCGTCCCAAGCTTTCAATCTGAAACAATTCAATGTCTACCATATCAACCAACTGTTCAGTCACAACTGTTTCATACAAATCATGATATTCTCTAATCGATAGATCTTGTTTTCCGCCCTCAGCTAGCGTACGAAATGTAAAAAGCAACGGTAATCCTTGAAGCTCATGTCGAAGAAGGACTAGTGTTTCTAGAACCTTTTCTAATTGCAAGATTTCTTGATAAAAATCGACACGCCATTCCACTAAATCCGCGCCTGCCTCGCGCGCGAGACGTGCTTCACTTAAGATTTTTTCTTGGGTCACACCAGTTAATGGTGCACAAACTTTTGGTCGACCAGTACCGATTTGCAAATTTTTCACTTGGATCATCCGTAACGACTCCCTTCTTACATTTGATTGATTTTATAAACAAATACCTTTAAGTAATCTCCTTCTGGAAAAACGTTTGTCGTTTGAAAATCATTTGGTAAGCGATAAAGTCCGATTTGTTGATAGGAGACACCTTTGGCAATGAACTCTTCTTCAATCATCTTTTGAAATTGCTGAATCGTGACATTCGCCGCATTTGTTGAAGCAATCAGCACCCCTTCATCTGCTAAAATTTCCAGACTGTCTTTGACCAATTCGCCATAGTTTTTTGCCACGCGGAAAACTTTCTTTTTGTTGCGGGCAAAACTAGGTGGGTCCAAAACAATGACATCATAAGTCAATTGTTTACGACTCGCATATTTAAAGTACTCAAAAACATCCATAACGATAATTTTTTGTTGTTCAAGATCTAAACCATTGACTTCAAACTGTTCCTGCGTTTTTTTCAGGCTCCGTTTTGCAAGATCCACGCTGGTTGTCTCAACAGCACCACCCATCGCAGCCGCAACTGAGAAAGCACCTGTATAGCTAAACATGTTTAGTACCGATTTTCCTAACGCTAATCCATCAACCAACGCTCCGCGAACTTCCTTTTGGTCTAAAAAGATTCCTGTCATCAAGCCTTCATTTAAATAGGTTGCAAACTGAACACCATTTTCTTTTACAATCAATGGCTCTGGTGCTTCTTTTCCATAAATAAACTGACTTTCTGGCAGACCCTGCGTATCAAAACGAATTTTTTCATACGCACCTAAAATTTCCGGATATGCTTTTTTAAATGCCTCAACCAATTTTTCTCGATGAAGGTACAGTGTTTGGTTATACCAAGAAAAGACAGCAAACTGGTCATAATAATCAATAATCAAACCACCCATGCCATCACCTTCACCATTGAACAAGCGAAAAGCATTTGTTAAGTCATCACTAAAATAAGTTGTGCGTTTTGCTTTTGCTACCACAAATTTTTTCTCAAAAAAAGTTGTATCAAATACTTCGTTGTCTCGGCTTAATACCCAACCAATTCCTTTGTTTTGCTTTCCTAAGTAGCCTTTTGCCACAAATTGATTTTGTTGATCTACTAAATCGATCCATTCCGTCGTTTCCACTTGCGTATCGACTAAATCTTCTTTTTGAATGAGCGGATAACCTTTTCTAAATTGAGTGCTCGCTCGTTTTTTTACTTTTATTCTCATTCATTCACCTGCTTTTACTTTCTCATCCTTCAGTATAACAAAAATCAAACAGCTTGTCTTAAGCCACAAACCTCTAAGAAAGCTTAAAGAATCCCTTAACCAACTGCCATAAATCATCGCTTAGAATTGACACTAAAATCTTCGACTAGTAAAATAGATTAGAATATATAAGTTGTGTACTATGGGTTTTATGACACTCTTATTCTTATTTTTTTGAGTGTAGAAAGGAAGATTACTTTGAAACGTATAAAAACGCCCGCTTTTTTAAATAAGCGGCTCGGATTTTTTTCTTTGTTAGCTGTTTTAGTCTGGCTAAAAACAATTTTCGCCTATTTGATTGATTTCAATTTAGGGATTGAAAGCGGAGTGCAATACTTTATCTTATTTATCAATCCAATTGCGACTACTTTGTTATTACTTGGGATTGCTTTGTATGTGAGACGGGCAAGAGCTTCGTATATCACGATGATGGTGATTTTTTTCTTACTCACTTTGTGGGTGTTTTCAAATGTCACTTACTATCGTGAATTTACAGACTTTATTACCATCAATACTATTTTAGGCGCTGGAAAAGTTGCTAGTGGTTTGGGCGAAAGTGCCATTCGCTTGTTCCGCCCTTACGATTTATTGTACTGGATAGATTTTATTATCTTAACGGTTTTATTAGTCACTAAAAAAATCAAAATGGATGAACGTCCTGTCCGGGCCCGTATGGCATTTGCGATTTCAACATTAGCAGTTATGATTTTTTCTGGTAATCTTTTCTTGGCTGAAGCTGATCGCCCAGAACTATTAACTAGAACATTCTCTCGTGATTATTTAGTTAAATATCTTGGTCTTAATGCTTTTATGGCTTACGATGGTTTCCAGACTTATCAAACCAACCAAGTTCGTGCGGAAGCAAGTCCTAACGATATGAAAGAAGTTGAAAGCTACGTTAAGGAACACTATGCTGAACCAAACGACGAGATGTTTGGTGTGGCAAAAGGTAGAAACGTTATCTATATCCATTTAGAAAGCTTCCAACAATTCCTGATTGATTACAAACTAAAAGATGAAGCAGGCGTTGAACACGAAGTAACTCCTTTCCTTAATAGCCTGTTTCACAGTAATAGTACGTATAGTTTCGATAACTTTTTCCATCAAGTCAAAGCTGGAAAAACCAGTGATGCTGAAACATTAATGGAAAACTCTCTCTTCGGATTAAACCAAGGATCACTCTTTACTCAATTGGGTGGAAAAAATACTTTCCAAGCTGCACCTGACATCTTGAGCCAAACACAAGATTATACTAGTGCTGTTTTCCACGGAAATTCTGGTACCTTCTGGAACAGAAATGAGACGTATAAAAATCTTGGTTATGATTATTTCTTTGATTCATCTTATTACGATGTAACCGATGAAAACTCATTCCAATACGGGTTGCATGATAAGCCATTCTTTGACCAGTCCGTTCAGTATTTAGAACATTTGCAACAGCCATTTTATTCAAAATTCATTGCTGTATCAAACCACTATCCTTATTCAAAATTTACTAATGAAGAAGCAGGATTCCCGATGGCAGCAACCAGTGATGAAACAATTAACGGCTACTTCGCAACTGCGAATTATCTGGATACAGCAGTCGAAGAATTCTTTAACTATTTGAAGTCAAGTGGACTATATGATAATTCTGTTATTGTTTTATATGGTGACCACTATGGTGTTTCCAATTCAAGAAACAAGACCTTAGCAGAACTACTTGGAAAATCAAGTGATACTTGGTCAAACTTTGATAACGCACAAATGCAACGTGTCCCTTACATGATTCATGTACCTGGTCAAACAAATGGCGGGATTAATCATACTTATGGAGGTCAAGTTGACGCGTTACCAACGTTACTTCACTTACTAGGTGTTGACACCAAAGATTATATCCAACTTGGACAAGATTTATTCTCTAAAGACCATGACCAAGTGGTAAGCTTCCGTGATGGCGATTTCGTTACACCAACTTACACTTACTACAGTGGTACGATTTATGATAACGCAACAGGTGAAGCCATTACCGATCCTTCCCCTGAAGTTCAAGCAAAAATTGATGCATGGAAAGTTGAGGTTTCAAAACAATTAGCTGTTTCTGATCAAATCAATAACGGTGATTTACTCCGTTTCTACACGAATAGCAATCTTGATCCAATTGACTCTGCCAACTATGATTACAAAAATGGTTTAGAAAAAATGACTGCTATTGAGAAAAAATTAGGTGATAAATCAACCAGCGTATTTAGTCAAAACGGTAATAAATCAACAACTAATCTTTATGAAACAAAAACGTACCAAGAAATAAATGGTACACCAACGACTGATACTTCTTCTTCAGAGGAATAAACGATAAAAAAGCGTGAGAAGCTAACTTCTCACGCTTTTTTGTACTCTCAAATAACAGCTTCTCACCTCTTTGCAGAATAACTCGCAATTTATCAAAAAGAATTTCATACTTTATTCATATTCATTTTTTATACTCTAATAGAGGTGAAAAGTATGAAAATAATCCGTTATGCTATTGCGCGTTTAGCATATTATAAAAAGCAAACAATTGTATATATTTTATTTTCAAGCTTCTTTGCTTTTTTGTTACTTATCTCTTTTAATTTATATAATTTACAAACTACTTTACACAAACAAATCCAAAACCGTTTAGCTATCTTTAGTTCAACTAGTCAAGAAGAAAAGATTCCACAATTAGATAGCGTTAGTCACTTCTATTCATCAGCTATTCTTGTCTTTGTGCTTTGCTTTGCGATTTGTTTTTTCTTCTTTTTTATCCATATTTTGAAACAAAATCGACAAGAATTGATGAACTGGCGTTTAACCGGATTTTCACAAAAAAAATTATTCTTCTTTGTTTACACTCAAATGTTTGTACCAATTACTGTTGCTTGCTTAGGTTTACTATTATGGAGTATCAGTTTCCAGCATCTTTACGAAACACTGTTACAAAGAATCAACCTAACTGTTCTTACCTTATTTAAGTTTCCTGACTTTTCTGTTCCTTCTTCAATTAGTGGATTAACCATTCCTATCAATCAAGAAGCATTTTTTCAGATTGATTTTACGAGTGATTTTTTACTTGTTGATACATTTAAAGGAATTGTTCAAACACTATTCACTTTGACTTTTGTTAGCTTATTTATAAGTATTTTGTCATTTATCTATTTTTCTCGAAGACTGCAAAAAGGGAGGTTCACCCACCATGGAGCAACCAAATAATACGACTCATTTCAATTGTCTAACTGTTATTCTTAGTTCTAAAGAAAAGCAACAACAACTACTTAATGAATGGAAAGAAAACTTGTTGCTAGATGACTCGCCAAACTACACAATTGTTCAAAAAAATTGGCCTGTCTTTCCTTATTTAAAGTTAAAGGATCATGTCTACCTAGACATTTCAAGTAAAGATATCAAGTCAACCAGTTCCGCTTATCAATCACAATTAAAGCTGGATTCCTCTTGGGAAAAGCAGTCAGCAGATGACCTCTCTTTATTAGAAAAAATCAAACTGCAACTCTTACATTCTTTACTTGCTAAACGCACACAAATCATTGTAGAAGACGCATTTGACGACTTAACTATTGCAGAAACACAAGAATTGTTAGACATTCTTTGCTTACTAGCTCGTCAAAAAAATCAAACAATTCTGCTGTTCACCAACAATACGACTATTGCCCATAGTCCTTACATCGATCATTTAGAAGATGCTTCCTAAAGTATTTTTCTCACATATTTTACTCCACTATGCTTACTAATTGATGATCACTAAAAAAGCCAGATGCGGAAATTTCCACATCTGGCTTTTGGTTTAGTTTTCTTGAGACACTTCTTTGATTTCTACATCCGGAAGTCGGACAGTAAATGTTGTTCCTTTTCCTTCTTCACTTTCGACCTCAATTTTCCCTTTATGCAGACGAACTAGTTGTTGCACGATGGGTAAGCCGAGACCAGATTCACCATACTTAGTATTTTTTCTTGATGGATCAACCTTATAGTAGCGTTCCCAAATATTTTTCATCTGCTGTTCTGAGATACCGATTCCTGTATCTTTGATTTTAATAATCGTTTCAAGATAACCTTTTTCAATACTGATAGTAATTTGACCATTTTCAGTAAACTGAATCGCATTTTGAATGATATTTACCATAATCTGCACGAAACGATCATAGTCAGCATAAACATCAATTTCTTCCTGAGCTTCCAAAATCAGTGTATCTCCTGCTGCTTCTGCTTTTGCTTCAAGCTGTGTCACAAGATTTCTCAAGGTTTCTGTTCCATTGAATTTCTTGATGACCATCGTAATTTGGTCGGTCCGAATTTTCTCATAGTCCAGATTCTCATTGACTAATCGAATAAGGCGCTCCGTTTCATTTTTCATTAACTTGATTGCATTCTCTCGTTGATTTTCTGGAATCGCATCATAGGCAAGCCCCTCTAGCAATCCATTGATTGTCGTCAAAGGCGTGCGCATCTCATGTGCAGCATCTGCCATAAATTGGCGTCGCCGATTCTCTTGCTCTTCGATTTCTGCTTGCGACTCTTTAAGTGAATTCGTCATCTTATTGAAATCATCTGCAAGTTCGTCAAATTCATCTTTGTCATGAACAGGTAGTTGGACATCAAAATTCCCGTTAGTCACTTCTTTTGTTGCATTGCGTAAACGATTGATTCGCTTCACCTGAAAAGCAGCAAACACATAACTAGCAATAACTGCAACAATACTTGAAAAAATAAACCCCTTGAAAAGATTCAAGGTAACTGAACGCACGCTATTATCAATATTTCGTGCTGGTTGGCTCACAACCAAAGCACCGTAAAATTCATGATTCAAATTAAACGGAACTAATGCATAAGAAGTTGCTTGCTGTTGGCCTAAAATATTTTTATGATCGGTAAATTTTTGTTGCTTTCCGTTACGCAAATTTTTCCATTGCTCTGGACTAATCGTGAAATCCAGCATTGAATCGTCTGTTGGATAAATAAGTCGCTCATTTTTGTCAATAAAAATAAAGTTAACATTCTGCTCCGTTAGCACTTGTTCTGTCAAAAGCAAAGCATTTTGAAACGCCTGATCTTGACTCAGTTGCGGAAAATTCGCAGCATATGTTTGTGTCGTTTTTTCAACAGATTCAGCATAACCAAACAACTGTTGGTAATTATTTTCTTCAATCGTTTGCTTCGTTAATTGTGTAAATGAAACCCCGACAATCAAAATAATCATGGCAATCATACTACAAAAAGCAAGTAATTGTTGATAAAGATAGCGCATTAGGCAACACCAGAATCATCAAACTTATAGCCGACGCCCCAAACCGTTTGAATTACTTGTGGACCGACTTTCTCAATTTTTTGACGAAGTTTTTTGATATGTGCATCAACTGTTCGCTCATCACCAAAATATTGATAATCCCAAACTAATTCCAATAGCTGTTCTCTTGAAAAAACTTGACGTGGTTTTTTCGCTAAAGTAAATAAAAGATCAAATTCTTTTGGTGTCAAACCTTCAATCAATTGACCATCTAGATAAGCTTCACGAGTTTTGGTATTCATTTTGAAATGTTCTGTTTGAATGTCGAAATGACTATCTGATTCACTGGTTTCTTCTTTTGCATCGACAAGTTCGCTTCGACGGTGCAAGGCTTTCATTCGTGCAATCAAGGTCAGTGGACTAAACGGTTTCGTTACGTAGTCGTCTGCCCCCATTTCCAGACCAATAACTTGGTCGCTCTCTGAATCGCGTGCAGTCAACATAATGATAGGTACTGTGCTTGAGATTTTCCGAATCTCACGCCCAACAACCATGCCATCCATTGTTGGTAAATTCAAATCAAGTGTAATCATGTCCCAGTGTGCAGGATTTTCTAAGAAGGCGTCTAGCCCGTCTTTCCCATCATACTTGAACGTTGCCTCCCAGCCTTCATTCAAAAAAAACATCTGCATCATTTCAGAAACAGATTGGTTATCTTCAATCATTAAAATGTTCATAGTCATCCCCTCCGGATTTCTGGTCAAATTTCTGTAATTTTTTTTCCGTTAAAATAAAAATCGGCATAATTGGAAAAACTAATACCAGCATTTCAATTAAAAAGTAATTCGTGTTTCCTGTTACTTTTAATAAATAGCCAATCGCAGCCATTATCAAGCCGAAAATAATAAAGTATTTTCCACTAACTTTCTGGGCTAACTGCCAGAGTTCATCTGTTTTAGCAGCTAACGGTGAGTGGTATCCATACAATGGCAAATTTCCCTTGGAAGGAAATAAGCGAAAGAAAATACCAATAGTCGTTAAAGCAACTCCTACAACTAAAAAAATCATTGATTTCCTCCTAAAAAGTTCTCTTTCTAGTATACTCCAAATAGTCTTGCGAACCAATATATTCAATAATTCTTCATGAAAGGTTTGTCTTTTGTTCATTCTTTGTTAAGATAGGTTTATTGAAAAGATAAAGGAGTTTTTTTTGTGTCAAACTATCAAGCAATTACTTTTTTTGACCTAGATGGAACACTGCTGGATGCGCATTCAACAATCACCTCAGAAGTTGCATCTGCCATGAATGCCTTAAAAGAAAATCATGTCTTACCTGTCATTGCCACAGGTAGAACAGAAATTGAAATCCAAAAGATTATGCACGATGCTGGAATCACTTCAGCTGTTACCATGAATGGCTCTTATATTCGTGTGGATGGAAAAGAAATCCATTCCGAGCTTTTTTCAGAACAAGAATGTCAAAGAATGTATGAACATGTGCGGTTACAAGGCCACGAACTTTCGTACTACAATCACCAAAATATTTGGTGTACTGGCCACAATCAACTAATGATTGATGCCTATAATTTTATTCATTCTGAAGTGCCACCGATTGATCCTTTTGCCTTTCGTCAAAATCCAATCAACATGCTTTTGATTCTTTCACAAAGTGGCGATGAGTATTATCATGAACAGTTTCCTGAACTAACTTTTTATCGAAACGGTCCTTATTCAATTGATACCGTGAAAAAAGGAATTTCTAAGGGTGTTGGCGTCAAACGATTAAAAGAAGAATTAGGATTGACCAATGTCCCAACTTTTGGATTTGGTGATGGTCCGAATGACTTCGCTCTGCTAGAAGCTTGCGACAATAAAATTGCAATGGGCAATGCCTACGATGGACTAAAAGAGTTGGCGACTTTCGTAACTAAGAAAAATACTGAAGGTGGCATCGTCCACGCATTGAAACATTTTGACTTAATTTAATTTTTTTAAAATAAAAGATCCGTAACGAATCTCAAAGCAGAAGTATCTGTTTTGAGATTTTTTTCTTTTTCTCTTAAGAAAAAACAACAGCAGTAAGAGTTCTCACCAACTAATTCAATCAGTCGGTGCCAATCAATATAAAAATCAAAAAAATTGACAAAAAAAAAAAAAAATCTTTTAATGGACATCTCCACTTATGGAGATGTCCATTAAAATTTTATGAGGTGATCTTTATGAATGAAATAAATTTAAGTAAATATTTGGCTGCGATTTATCGCCAAACGAAAAAATCATGGAACCATCAAAATAGTTTTGACTTTTTAAGGGCAACACAAACAGATATTATGATGTTTGCTCTAAAAAATCCTCATCAAATCCAAAAAGATATTGCACGTCGGATGGCAATTGATCCAAGCTTATTAACAAAAGACTTGAAGTTTTTAGAAAAAGAAGAAATTATTACCCGCTCACTAAGCAATGAATCACGTGCCTATCATGTTGATTTAACTGATAAAGGGAAAAAAATTGCAGAACAACTTGGTAATGAAATGGAAGAATGGTGGATTTCGTTCTTTCACACCCACCCAGAAATCAATCAAGCACAGTTTACTGAACAATTGAAACTCGTTTATGAAGCATTTAATGCTAATGAATAGTGAAACGCAAGGAGACCTGAATCGAAAATGGAAAAACAACTTTTAGTAAAAAACCGAAAATTGATCACTGTCATCATCTTATCAGCAACATTTATCAGTATGATGAGTCAAACAATGATGGTTACAGCGTTGCCTTTACTCAAAGACATCATGAAAGAATCATTAACTACTGTTCAATGGTTAACCACAGGCTACACCTTAATGGTTGGCGTTGTTACCCCACTAACTTCTAATGTTTATGAAAAATACTCAAGTCGTACAGTCTTTTTATCTTTGTTACTTGTCTTTTCTGTGGGGACGTCAATTGGAGCAATCGCACCCAATTTTTGGTTTTTATTATTAGGTAGACTATTACAAGCTGCAGCCGGTGGTTTTTTGATGGCTTTTCAAATGACTACTATGATGACAATCTACCCACCCAGCCAGCGTGGCATGATTATGGGCTTATCTACTTTTGTCATTGCTTTTGGCCCTGCTGTAGGTCCGACAGTTGCGGGGATCATTTTAAATTATTTAAATTGGCGTTACTTATTTATTAGTATCTTACCAATCATGCTCTTAATCTTTCTCATCAGTTTTTGGCGATTTCCTAATTATTCTCAACCAAAACCAGTCAAGATTGATTTTATTTCAGTCATCGAATCTTTCTTATCCATCTCTCTTATTATGCTAAGCATCACCATGATGAAAGGCCGACTGATTCTAGGGATTTTTCTTTTTATTCTTGGCTTTTTGATTGGCTGTCTTTTGTTGAAACGACAATTACGTATGAAAAAACCTTTAATCAATATCTATTTACTGAAACAACCCACTTTTGTAAAAATGACTGGCATTAGTATCCTGGCATACATCATTTTGGTTGGGTTAGGACAGCTGGTCTCCATCTTTGCCCAAATGCAGCTTTCAGTCGATAGCTTAACTGCTGGTCTTATCTTATTACCAGGAGCCATTTTGAACGCTTTTTCTTCAATTGTTGTTGGACGAATTTACGACAAGCATGGACCAAAGAAATTAATCATAACTGGCAGCTTTTTGATGCTCGTATCCTTTATCCCCTTCTTTCTTTCACGAGTAGAAATCAATTTAGCTTTGTTGTCCGTGACTTATGCGCTTTGTCTCTTAGGAATTGGATTAATTTTTTCACCGTCACTAACCGAAGCTTTTAAAGAAATTGAACCTTCACAAATCAGCCAAGCAACGGCTTTGAATAACACACTTCGTCAAATGTTTGCATCTATCGGAATTACGATCATGATCAGCATCGTGACAACTCCTTCATCAATGAATGTTGGGATTACTTGGGTAATGGCTTTGTGTATTGTTTTGACTATTGCTATTCCGCTTCTCCTATTCCGTTTAACATCAGAAAAAAAGTGACCATTTTATTCAAGAAAATGTTACTAAATCTCGAAGCAAGTAGTACAGCTTCGAGATTTTTTCATGCAACTAAAAATGATTCAGCGAATAAAATTGATTGAACCTTTCGTTAACTCTTCTCGCATTTTAGTGCCAATACTTTTTTATTGAAAATGAATAAAAATGTGGTATACTATTTTTGTGCATAATGCATCTGTAACCCTTGTTACTTTACGGGGACGTTACGGATTCGACAGGCACAGTTTGAGCTTGAATTGCGTTTCGTAGGTTACGTCTACGTTAAAACGTTACAGTTAAATATAACTGCTAAAAACGAAAACTATTCTTACGCTTTAGCTGCCTAAAAACAGTTAGCGTAGATCCTCTCGGTATCGCCCATGTGCTCGAGTAAGGGTCCTAACTTTAGTGGGATACGTTTCAACTTTCCGTCTGTAAGTTGAAAAAGAGCTCATCAGACTAGCAATACAAAATGCCTGTCACTCGGCAAGTTGTAAAGCGAAACCTTAAATGAGTTGACTATGAACGTAGATTTTTAAGTGGCGATGTGTTTGGACGCGGGTTCGACTCCCGCCGTCTCCATATTTATATTGTTGAGACAAACAATAATCTGAAAAAACGTTGTTCAATCAACGTTTTTTTATTTTGGTCAAATAGAGAGAAGTAGCAAAACACAAACTTTTTGTATTCAAATCATAAACGAAGTGATAAATATACCACTTTAAAATGAGAAAATTTGTTTAACTTCCTTGTAAGTAAAGATGCTAAATTACCTACGAGAAAAAAGACATTAAAAGCTTTTATTGCGAACAAAAAGACGACCTATTTTCAGCCTTTCACGAAAAAGAGAAAGACCTAGGTCGCCTTTTTTATAAAATTATAGTGTCGGTCTGAATATTAACTAAATTTATCTACTATCATCTGATTTTGATTGATGATCAACTTCATCATTGATTATACAAAAAATACTTCATAAGATTTGCAGGGTGACATTCTGATAGATTCGCTATTATTCACACAAAAAATGCCGGAAAGATAAACACGAGAACTAAATATATCGGAAATACTAACATCATGATACTATTTGCTAAAAGAATAACTGTCCTATAAGTCCCTCTTCTCAATCTTATCGCTATTAATAGTCCGATTGAACCGATTAATGGTGTAAAGACAGATAGAGGAATTCTTAATGAAAAAAAAGATTGTTGAAGAAACATAACTATGCCTAATAAAATAGTCATTACTGATAAAGTAACCCTTACTTTTTCTGAATTTGTATGTTGTAATGTGTTTGATATCTTTTCAAAATAAAAAATTAAATATCCCCTCATCGTTATTAAAAGAACTAAACAAAATATTACGAAAACAATCTCCCTTCTTCTCATTGATTTTTTTCCACCTCCAAAAAATCTACTATCCTTTCTACCAAACTATCCATTCTTTACAAAATATTGATATATGTATTATCACCACGATCATTAAATCACAAAAACGCCTCAAAAGAAACCGTTTTCTTTAATGACAAGAGTTACTCAATAAATTTTAATGCAAACTTTCTAGATATACTTACTGGAACAACTGCAAATTCCCCTTACTCACTTCCATTTGTCATCCAAAAATGAATCCTTTTCTTAACTAAAATAAAGAAATCTGTATTTCAGCAAAAAAAGCAAGGAAAATCTAAAGATGCAATATTAGAGTGCTTGAAGTGTATAGAAATAAAATTTTTTGAAACTATCAAAAATATTGAAGAGAACACTTCTGATATTGAATATGAAGATTGATAAAGAAATAAGTAGAGTAGGAGGTAGTGGATATATTGCAATTAGGATTTGAACATCATCCAAATAAAAAAGGTGATAGAATCTTTGAAAGATTATTTGTATAGAAGAAAAGAAGACAACCTAATCATTTTTTGCTATACTTAAATTTGTAAGTTGAGTGATTACTTCATGACTGAAACCCAAGTATTTTTTTGGAGGTGATAAAGTCATGACTGAATATCAAGTAATTGCTTTGATAATCGCAGCCTGCAATTTATTTTTAAAGTGTTATGATAGTTTTAGACAAAAATAAAGAGCCCTCATCTGCTACCCTAGCAAGTAGAAATAGATAAGAGCCATGTAATTAACTGCTGAGCTTTCAGTTATGAAAATGCTCAACTTATACTATTAAGGCAATGTTTGCAGACATTGCCTTTTACTTATCGCTTTTGGTACAGCGTAAGCTTGTTTGTAAACTTATATTAACACTTGTTGTTGATTTTAACAACACATATATAAATATAAACATAAACATATATATGTTTATATAACCCACGCTGTGGGTACAGCATAAGTAGCCATTAAGCAGTGCCTACTTAATGACTATTAAAATGTTCTTCCTGATTATTCATTGGTGGTGACCTCTGACTATTTATCGACCTCATTTCAAAGGAAAAGTGAGGTCATTTCTTGTTTTTATATTGTTGAGACAAACAATAATCCGAAAAAACGTTGTTCAATCAACGTTTTTTTATTTTGGTCAAATAGAGAAAAGTAGCAAAACACAAACTTTTTGCATTCAAATCATAAGCAAAGTGATAAATATACCACTTTAAAATGAGAAAATTCTACATCATCAAAAAATGAGCCCTTTTCTTGCTTAAAGCAAATGAAATCTATATCTTAACAAAAAAACGCAAGGAACATCTCTCCTCACGCTTTTCCTTTTTATTCAATTAATCTATAAAAATTTTTCCATTCGAATATGCTCAACCGGCGCAATCGCCATCAAATACGTATCCCCATACGCAACGTAACCCATTTTTTCGTAAAATGACTGGGCACTTACGCGCGCTTCTAATTCGATTGTTTTCGCATGCTCTTTTTTCGCATAAAGTTCAAGATGACTGAGTAATTGTTTTCCCACACCTGAACTTTGCCTTTGCGAATCAACACATAGATACTCAACTTTCATTTTTGATTCATCTAACTTCTGACTAAGCACACCAACACCTAAAAGGAACTCATCATCAAATGCTCCAAGAATATATTGCTCCGCCTCGTGTGAAAAATCCTCTTCTTCAATCGTTAACCCCAACGGAACGCGCATGACTTTATTTCGCAAGTTTAACGTTTGTTGATATTTTTCTGAGTCGTACTCAATTTTTTGGATATCCATTTTCTTCATTCCTTTCAAATAATCATTAAAACTAGTTTCCAGTATAGCCATTCTTCAGTAACTTTTAAAGAGCAAATAAACATCTCAATCATTTTTTCAAAAAAAAAACCATTAAACACCTCCGCCAAGTGCTTAATGGTTTTGCTTACTGGATTAGGCAATTTCAATTAGACCATATTCTGATACTTCTTGACTACAAATTTCAGAATACTTAGCCATTACTTTTCCAGCTTTATCTTGAACTTCTGCATGATCGATACGATCATATTCTTCTACACAAAGAATCACTGAGTTCTCTAATTTTTTAATAATTTCGCCGGTCACTTTCTTTTTCAATCCAATCGCATGACATTCATAAATTTGTCCCAAAATGATTTCTTCTTTCTTCATAGTTAATCACCTTCTAATTATTTTATAATTCCATTGAAATTATATTAACATTAAAACCAAATGAAGAAAAATGATAACTTAAGTATTTTTATAATAAAAAAACTGATTAAATTAATTGCTGAATTTTAGCAACCATTTTAATCAGTCGAACTGTTTTTGTACTTAATATAAACTTAATTAGCAAGTAGAACTGTTTTAGCCGGCAATGTTTGTTCCAATAATGCCACGTATTGTTCTAAAAATTGTTTGTCGATTTCATCATAACCCGCGACTTTTCCGCAATCAATATCCAAAACACCTACTAATTTTCCGTCTTTAACTAAAGGAACAACAATTTCTGAACGTGCAGCTGAATCACAAGAAATATAATTTTCATGTTTTTTTACATCTGTGACAATTAATGTTTTTCTTTTTGCTGCTGACTCCCCACAAACGCCCTTACCTAGTTTGATTCTTGTACAAGAAACTCTTCCTTGAAACGGTCCAAGAATTAGTTCTTCTCCATCAAATAGATAGTATCCAGCAAAGACAGTTTCTGGTAACGCATCTGCTAAGAGTGCAGAAGAATTCGCAAGATTAGCTAACCAATTACTTTCAGCTTCAAGTAATCCTTTTTGTTGTAACAGTAAAAGCTCATACGCATCTCTTTTTTGTTTTTCTGACCACATCGTAACAACACACTCCTTTTATTCAGAAATTATAGCTCACTTATCCCTCCAATACCAGCTGTAATTTTAATGAGTAGCATTGGTAAAGCGATATCCACGACCATGAACCGTTTGGATATAGTTGACACTTCCTGCAACTTCTTCAATTTTCTTACGAATATTCTTGATGTGTGTGTCGATCACTCTTCCCGAACCTTCTTCGTTTCCTAGCAAAATCAACAACTCTTCACGAGAAAAAATTCGTAATGGATGATTCAGTAACAAGCCAAACAAACGATATTCTGATTTGGTTAAAGAAAGTTCTTTTTCATGTAACAAGATCACTTGCTTTTCTTCCAACACTTGAAATTTCTGGTAAACAGGCTGCGTATTATTTTTTAATTGTTTTTGCTTCAGCAGTGCTGAGCGTAGAGATTCTACTTTTGCCTTCATTAATTCAAAACTAACAGGCCAAGACCACAAAATGTTCACACCTTTTTGGAATAAAACAATTTTTTCTTTCTCTGAAAGTGGCTGAGTACAAGCGACAACTAATGGAAAACGATTCGTAACTGTTTCTGAAAGCTCTGTCAAGCGATCATCCGTAATAAGTAAAATATCTGCTGGTTCATTATGTAGCTTTGCCAGAGCAGATTGATAACTCACCTTTAGCTCTAACTGCTCTTTTTGCAATCGTTTCATTATAGGAAATACTGTTTTTTTATTTTTGGTAAATACTTTTATATGCATCTAATTCGCTCCTTTCTCTTCACTATTTTACGCAGTTTACTCAATCATACCTCTCTTTCACTCACGATCACTTATCAATTCGATTGAGTTTGTATCAATTATTTTGTAATTGTTTCAGTTATATTAAGTTTTTCTTTTTTTCGCTCAACGGATGAATCTTCACAACTTCCACACAACTCTGCCTTACAATACAAAATGTAAAAATTGAAATTGATAAAAAAGATGTTAGTGGGGAAACTATGATTAAGCTAAAAAAAATGGTCACATTTTCATTCGCGCTAAGTTTACTTTGTGCGCCAATTGCCGCGCAAGCAGACACTTTAGACGACAAAATCAATGAACAAGATCAAAAAATTGAACAACTACAAAAAAATCAAACAGCTTCTGAACAAGAATTGGCAATCATTAAAGAAAATGTCAGCCAAATTGAAAAAGAAAGTTATAAGATTCTTCAACAAAAAAATATTGAAGAACAAACGTTAACTGACTTGATTCAAAAAATTGCTGATTTGAAAGAGAAAATCGCTAAACGTGAAGAACAAATTCAAAAACAAGCGCGGAATGTTCAAACGAATCAAAATGCCAGCGACATTTTGTCAGTGATGGCCGAATCTGATTCGATTAATGAAGCAATCACAAAAGCTTATGCTGTAACAAAATTAATCAGTGCAAACAAAGAAATCATGTCTGAACAACAAAAAGATCAAGCTGAATTAGAAACGCTTCAAAAGAAATCAGAAGAAAAATTACACTCTTTGACTGAAACAACCAATGAATTGCAAGCCAAACAAGAAGAGTTAACAAAGGCAAAATTAGATCAAGAAGTTAAAATCAATGAACTCTCTGCTAGTTTAGCTACTGAGAAAAAACAAAAAGAAAAATTTGAAAAACAAAAAGTTGAAGCAGAGAAAAAGCGTCAAGAGCAATTAAAAGCTTTGGCAAAACAACGTGCTGCTGAAGAAGCTGCTCGCAAAAAAGCAGAAGAAGACGCGCGAAAATTCCAAGAGCAAAAACAAAAAGAACTAGCTGCAGCTGCTGAAAAGGAGCGCATTGCTAATGAAGAGCAAGCCCAAGCACTAGCGGTCCAAAAAGAACAAGAGCAAAAGTCTGATTCTTCAAACGAAATGAAAACAGAAACCAACACAGAAGACAGGTCACCCGTCAGTTCTGTTCCTGAAGTGCCTGAAGAAGACAACGTAACAAAACCAGAAGAAAATACTTCTGGATGGAGTGCGCCATTAAGTTCACTTGTGATTACAAGTCCTTTTGGTAATCGTGTTGATCCAACAGGTGCATCTGGTACATCTCATGACGGAATTGATTTAGCTGGAGCTTCTGGAACACCTGTTTTTGCAGCAAAAGCTGGAAAAGTCGTTGAAGCTGGCTATCACTGATCTGCGGGAAATCATGTGATTATCCAACATGCCGATGGCTATTATTCTTACTATATGCATTTAAGCAGCTTCTCTACAACTGTTGGTGCCTCCGTTAATGCCGGAACACTTTTAGGCGGTATGGGAACAACAGGAAATTCAACTGGTGTTCACCTTCACTTCGGTATCTCAACAAGTTTATGGTCTAATTTTGTTGATCCGGCTCCACTATTAGGTATTTAAATTTAGAAAAAGCGCGAGACGACGTTCGCATTTTTCAAAAGAATTAGCTATTACGCTATTTTTTGAAAAATGATAACTTGTGTCTCACGCTTTTTTTGTATGTTGGAAATGAAAACTGGTTATTCTGCTGTTTGAATTTCTTCTGCCAAGTTAGCATAATCAATTTCTGTGTCAACAAATGTTGAATCATTGACTGGAAAATGTTGAACGAGTGATTCGATCCGACTACTTTCCACGATGCCATTTGCCAATTCAAAATCAATCACATGTCCGCCGAATGTCTTACTTTTGTCAATAAAATGTAAGTGAAAGCCGGCAGCTGCTACGCCTTGAAATAGTTCAGGAGTAAAGAAGCCAACTAATGTCCCTTCAACTTCTTCTTGGCGAAATTCTGGTTGATTTTGCGAAACTTCGACAAGCCGTTTGTAAGGTTTTTCTTGCTTTGGCATGATACGGATATGCACATTTTTAAATAATCCAGTAATTTTCACTGCAATAAATAAATTTTTTCCTGCTTCTTCTGCCAAAATTGTTTCTTTTAACACATCTCCTGTATGAGGCGTTGTGATTTCGACACTTTTATCCGCTGTAAAATCTGTTACAGCTGCATAAGGTGTTTTTTCCTCACCATTCAAACGTACAACCGAACCATCTGATCGACCTTGATAAGCAATCCCATCAACAACGATGACTTCCCCGTCTAACCCATGAAGTGTTCCTAGTCCTAACGTACCATGTTTCAAGATCTCAGCCATCTTTTCTGTTCCATCCATCAACCCAGCCATCAAGGCACCTAACGTTCCGTGTTGATATAAACTTGACTCTGTCATCTTATACACGTCCTTTTTCTTAATAGAATTGATCTGGTAAAATCGTTTCTCCGAGTTTTTCATTATCACGATAATCAATTGGAATATCAATGATTACAGGCCCTTCAGTAGCAAATCCGTCAGTTAAGGCTTGTTCTAGTTCACGAACATTTGTTGCACGAATTCCTTTTGCGCCAAAAGCTTCTGCATATTTGACAAAGTCAACTGGACCAAAGTCAACACCTGATGATCGTTGATATTTCATTTTTTCTTGGAATTCAACCATGTTATAGTGACCGTCATTCCAAATCAAGTGAACGATATTTAACTTTTTGCGTACAGCTGTTTCTAAGTCTTGTGCAGAAAACAGGAAGCCGCCATCACCAGAAACTGAAACAATTTGTGTATTTGGACGAACTAATGCCGCAGAAATCGCCCATGGTAAAGCCACACCTAATGTTTGCATTCCATTACTAAATAGTAAGTGACGTGGTTCATAGCTTCTAAAGTGGCGTGCCATCCAGATATAGTGACTACCTACATCAACAGTCACTGTCATATCATCCGTAACTGCTGATTGTAGTGTATTGATGACTTCTAATGGATGTAAAATTCCTTCATCTTCTGTCTGTTCTACAACATCACGAGCGGTTAATTTTTCTTGTAACGAGTCAAGATATTCGTTAGCATCCACTGATACTTGTTGTGCTTCTAAAGAATCACTAAGTAGATCAAGTGTTGCTGCAATGTCACCAATCAATTCTCTTTCTGGTTGCATAAATGAGTCGATTTCAGCTGGTGTTTCATCGATGACGATGATTCTTGCATCTTTTTCTGCATTCCAGTTACGTGCTTCATATTCAATCGGATCGTAACCAATGGCGATTACTAAATCACTTCGTTTTAATAACATATCACCAGGTTGATTTCTAAATAACCCCACTCTTCCAAAGAAATGTGATTCTAACTGACGTGAGATGACCCCAGCAGCTTGGAATGTTTCAACAACTGGTAACGAAGTCTTTTCTACTAATTTGCGAATAGCTGTAGTTTCTTTTTCACTTGATCCGCGCATTCCTACCAATAAAACAGGAAGCTTGGCTTCGCGAATACGGTCAGCCAAGTAGTTGATATCATTTGCAGACGCAGATCCTAGTTGTGGGTCATTTAAGGGTTGGATTACATCACTTTTCACCGGCGCATCAACGACGTCCTGTGGGATACTGATAAAGCTTGCACCTTTCTTTGAACTTTTTGCCATACGATATGCATTGGCAATCACTTCTGAAATCGTTTCTGGATCTTGGATTTCAGCACTGTACTTCGTAATTGGTTTAAATAATGCTGCATTATCCATACTTTGATGCGTCAGTTTTAATAAGTCACTTCGCTTTACTTGTCCACCAATTGCTAAAACTGGATCACCTTCAGCAGTTGCTGTTACTAATCCAGTTGCTAGATTACTTGCACCAGGACCACTTGTTGCAATAACCACTCCAGGTTCACCAGTAATTCGGCCAATTGCTTGTGCCATAAATGCCGCATTTTGTTCATGACGTGTCACGATTAACTCTGGGCCTTGGTCTTCTAATTCATTGAATACCCCATCGATTTTTGCTCCAGGAATACCAAAGATATAATCTACGTGATGATTAATCAAGCTTTCTACTACAGCTCTAGAACCTTGTTTCATTTCTTTTTCCATCATACAACTTCCTTTAACAGCTTATTTTCTTTCTACTCAGATAATAAACAAGCAACATAAAGTAATACAGTTTATATATCTGTTACAAAAAATAGTATAGCATGCCTTGCAAGATTTGTTTAGTAATAAGCTAAATAAATTTCAAAAAAATAGTAACAGCTCACTCAATGTATATTCATCTACTATCTCGAAGAAAAAGGCTGATAAAGTGGCAGATTTTCTTTACCAGCTTTTTACAAGCCCCCGTTTCTTTTTTCTTTTAATTATTTTTGGCTCAAAAACATTCACGTAAAAAAATATTTTCCCCTAAAAAAAGCTCAACTTGCTTTCAAGACTGCTTTTATATTAAATAACAACGTTCTCTTCCTATCACGCGGTAATTTTAGAAATTTACTTTGAACATCATAGGCTTTAACTTTAGATGTGGTTGTTGGGGAATCACCTCGACCGCTACAAAAAAATATTTTATCAAGGGGAGAAAAAAATGAAGACAACAAAATGGAAAACGTTGCTAGCAGCTTCGATGGCAGGATTTACACTATTATCTTCTGCACCACTTCAAGCATTTGCAACGGAAACACAGGGAACTGCTGCTGGTTTAGTGATGGATGACACAGCAAACGTGATCAATGGATTAACAAATGCACACATGTGGTCAAATGACAATGGCAAGACATGGACCCGTGGGGAAAGTGGACATCTTTTCAAAGGAAAGCAAAAGGTTGTTGTTGCAAACTATGATGAACAAATTCTTAACACTGCCTATTGGACTGCACAAGCATATGCAGGTGGTGCTTATGTCATTTATAATAATGCACTGTGGACAAATACTTATTGGGCAGAAGCTACTCAAACTCCAGGATCTGCACCTATGTGGAAGAAAGTAAAAGATATCACTAAAGTTGGAACTTTTGACTTTAATATCTTCACTGGTTCTGCTGCTGATGATTACCAAAAAGCACAAGCAGAAACTGTTCAGAAACAGAAAAAAGTTATTGGATACTTTGCGAACTGGCAAGGGTATAAAACAGACTACGAGCCAAATAATCCAGATTATAGCCCTACGACAGTAGATGGTAAGGGATATGATCCAGTTGATGTGCCATTTGACAAGATTACGCATGTGAACTACGGTTTTATGATTATTGACCCTACTACTGGAAAACTGACCTCAAAAGATCCTTGGGCTGATTATGCAGATGGTGGCGGTAGAAATTATATCGGTCAAATCAATGATTTAGCGGATGAGAATGATGTAACTTCAATGGTTTCAATTGGTGGTTGGAATAACTCAGTAGAAGATTTAGCATTTGATATCGTAACCAAAACACCGGAAAAGATGGATGAATTTACAACTGATATCGTTAACTTCGTGTTAAAACATGGCTTTGATGGCGTTGATATTGATTGGGAGTACCCAGACAACGAAGACCGCAAAACAAAATTTATCGCTTTGATGAAGCAATTACGTGAAAAATTAACGGTAGCAGGTAAAACAAATGATACATATTACCAATTAAGTATTGCCGTAACCGCTTCACATGAAAAAATGGAATTTATTGCACCTGAAACAGTTAATCAATACGTTGATAATTTCAATGTTATGACTTATGACTTCCGCGGTGGATTTGATACTGAAACAGGTCATCACTCTGCGTTGTACGCAACAGAAACAGACAAAGACAAAAAGTTCAATGTATCTTCTGCAATGAAAGAATACAGCGAAACATACAATATACCTAAAAATAAATTAATGGTTGGGATGAGTTACTATTCTCGCGGGTTCGACAATGTTGAAACTGGTGAACTTGGTGCTCCAAGTGAGGGCGCTCCAATCGGCGGAACATGGGATGATCCAAAAGCACCTGCAGGATTGATGCCTTGGTTCCAATTAAAAGAATTAGAAGCAAAAGCTAACGAAGATCCGAATGACAACTTAGTTGCTAAATGGGACGATCAAGCAAAAGCTCCTTACATTTACAATGCGGACACAAAAGAATTTTATTCTTATGATAATGTTCAATCTATTGAAGAAAAAGTAAACTGGACAATTGAAAACGAATATGGTGGCGCAATCGTTTGGGAACTTGGTTATGATACAACAGATGCGGAATTAGGTTCTATCGTGGACAATGTATTAACTTCTGAACCAACTGATCCGACTGACCCGACTGATCCTCCTGTTGAAGAAAATAAATTACTTGCTGTTGGTGTCAATGAACGGACACGAAAAACATATATCAACTTAAATCTAACGACTGAACAATTTAATAGTGAAGAACGTTTCGTTGTTTACTTGGATGGTAAATATTCATTTGAAACTTATAAAGGAAAAAGTTATTACAGCAATTCAACAAACTATGGCGAGAAAACTGGTGTTGCCAAAGTCTTCGCTGGTTGGAAAGGTCAAAAAATCGAAGTCTATAGTGCACCTGGTAAACCAAGTGAAAGTACGAGTGGTAAAAAATTACTGGAAACACTTGTTTTAGATAAAGATGTTGATTTAGGCATCGAAAAAATGAATGATGCTGTTAAGAAAATCAGTTATGACGGGAAAAATATTTATGTTGATTTTGACAAATCAGCATTTGAAGGAAGTAATCGTTTCGTCGTTTGTCAAAATTACAGTTATGTAGCTGAAGTTTTTGAGAACAAAGCATACAGTAGCCAAATAACAAATCGTACAGCTGATACGATTCAAATCAAAATTAGCCAAAAATCAAAAGTTGGGGATCTTCTCGAAGTACGATTAAGTAGTGGCGTACCTGGTGAAAATTCTAGCAATTTGAAATCTCTATTAACTTTAAAAGTTAAATAATAATTAACGTCAAAAAGAGCGTACAGTGAAAAACTGTGCGCTCTTTTTTGTTAATCTATTTGGACCTGTATTTGTCAATCACTACACAAGTAATCAAATAGATTTGTGAAGCTATACCGATAAGACCACACACCCACATTTTATTCTCTCCATTTTTTTATTCAATGAAAAGGATAGAACTACTTTTTCACCAGCTAGAAATCAATTGAATTGAATTCTTTTACTTTTCATATGTATAGGGTTATTAAGCACTTTTTTATCTACTAAAGATAGATCTACCACTCTTTCAGAGTAACGGGGAAGTCATCAAAGAATTCTTTTTTTCAACGTGTAACTTCAGCTATGTTTGTAATTACTAGATTATTCAGTACTACTTTTTTACAACTGCTCTCTGCACTTCATCCTATTCAATAACTATGAAACACTAAAGGTGCTGGATATGAACAAAATTATGTCTTATCTTTACTCAACGTATTAGCTTAATGAAAAAGATGAACGATGTTAACCTCCATCTTTTACTACTTTAGTATAGCTGTTTTACTGAATTGTTTTTATCATTTATTTAATTTATTTTTTAAATTGTTGACAAAAAAACACCTTGGAAACAGCTACTATTAACTTAGTCATTTCGTCACCCAAAGCTTGTCTATTTTCACGGAAACAATTACAATTAAGCAGTAATGTAGAACGCATAGAAGAGTGGTGAAACAGACAATGGAACTATTTAATTTGCTAGAAAAAAATGGCAAAATCCAAATTTCAATCATTCATTATTTGTTAGATAAAAATTTAACGGCAGATATTCCTAAGTTACTGATTGATTTAACCATTACTTCTTTTCTTTTTAATAACAATGTTGAAGAGTTGACTTTTATCCTGAACGACTTAGAACTTGATTTAAGTCTTGAAGTCGATCACGAACAAAATCAAGTCACTTTAAAAAAAAGCAATCAAACAAGCTTGGATAAACTTTACTATTATTACTTGCAAGAATCAATCAAGTATCAGATTCTAAGGCATCTCTATTATCATTCGTCCTATTCTATCTATGCGCTATCTCAAAAGTTTTTGATTAGCGAGGCCGCTGTTTACCGTCACATCACGGGACTAAATCAGTTGTTGGACGAATTTAATCTTAAAATTCGTCGAGGGAGAATAACTGGCGATGAATTACAAATTTGCTACTTTTTCTTTCAGTTGTTTTGGAACTCTGTCCCTTTAGAAGAGATACAAGGAAAAGAAAACGACCATAATAGTCTGTTGTTTGTCTCTTTTTTAGAGAAAAAATTAAAACAGCCTTTTGGTAGCACAACTCGGCTGAAATTATATCTTTGGATTCGAATCTTAAAGAAACGAACAAAAAAATCAAATAATCCTCCTTCAGTTGAGTCAATGACCATGCTGAGTGATGATTATCTTGATGATCCTGTCTACCAATTAGTTCGTGAATCTTATTTTTTATCTGTTAGTCCGTCAGCTGAGTTTCAGTTTGAGTACAAAGCGACTTATCTCTACTTGTTTATTTCTTCTCTATTCGTTATAGAACGCAGTAATCGTTTCTTGCTTCAATCTGATGACTGGCCAACATTTAATACAAAAGTTATCGAGTTGAACAAAATGGTCGTTCAGCACGTAAAAACAGCTTATCAAATTGACTCGGCTGAAATTGATTCACGATTTATCCAAGAGTGGAAGTATTTCTTAACCCAGTTACACAGTACGATTGTTTATTTCAAAGGAAATATCACCTTTTTTGAAGAACAAATGCTATTTGATCGACTAGTTAATCAATCAATTTTTACGCCAAATTTTGAACTGGTTCAGCAAATTATTCAAGAAACCGAAGACATTCTCGGTTTTTCTCTGTTGGAAACGACAAAGCAATTAGTTACCCGAATTCACCTTTATTTTATCAATCAAATGCGACGCTTTTCTAAGTTGACGATTCAAATCGGTGTCTTTTGTAGTCGAGACAACTTACAAACAAATATCATGATGGAAAGTATCAAGAACGAGTTTGATACAAAATTTTACATCCATTGTGAAGAAGCTGAAGTTAAGAAAGACTACGACTTATTGATTTCAGACTCCGCTTTTGGAATACAACAATTTTCATTTAAAGATTTATATATCATCAATGACTTTAAAACCCAAGCGGATATCCAAGCTTTAACTCGTTTATTAAAAGACTATTCAAAGAAAGAAGGAATATAATTGAAGGTCATCGTTATCGGCGGCTCACACGCTGGGATTGCCGCTAGTAAATTTTTAAAAAAATTAGACCCAACAACTACAGTATGCCTAATCGAAAAATCAAACGTACTTGGCTTTATACCAAGCAGTATCAATTTAATTTTTAAAGGGTTGTTTTCAGCCGACGAAATGGAAAAAGGGGAAGTTGGTGACCAAGAAACCCTTGAAAACTTAGGAGTCCAGTTATTACTTGAAACAACCGTTACAAACATTGATTTGAAAAAGAAAGAAGTTTTTTATCAAGATAATGCAACTAAGCAAATTACTACAGAAACATTTGACAAACTGATTTTAGCCATGGGTTCCGATCGCTTTGCGCCATTGATTCCAGAATCAGAGGCGGTCCATTCAAGCATCATCACCTACAAAAGTCGCGCAAAAACCATTGAAGCTTATCAAAAAATCAACGACAGCAATCAAATAGCAATCGTTGGTGCTGGCTTAATTGGCCTGGAACTAGCTAGCAGTCTAGCTACAAAATCGACTAAAAAAATTACAATCATCGAGCAAATGAATCGCCCAGTATTTCGTTATTTTGATGAAGAAATCACTGATATTTTGCTACAACACATTCCTGAATCCATCGATTTACGATTATCAGAAAGTTTTAATCAATGTCAAACTGTCAAGATTGATGGACGCGAGCAATTAGAAGTTCAATTCTTCTCAGGACAAACCAAGCTGGTTGATGCTTGTGTCTTTGCCGTTAATCCCAAACCAGAAGTTGCCTTAGTTGAGGGTCTGGTGGATCTTGATTTCGATCAAACCATTTTAGTGAATGACTTTATGCAAACTTCTGATCCGGATGTCTATGCCATTGGTGATTTAATCAAACTGCCTTTTGGCTCCCATGGTGAACCAGCCTATCTCCCACTGATTGGTAATGCGCGAAAAACAGCACTTGTAGCTGCTAGTCATATTACTTTAGCAGATCCTAAGCCAATTCCAACCTCACAGCGATCGATTGGAACAGAAATTTTCGGCGTCTTTCTGGGTAGTTCTGGAATCACTCAAGACGAGGCTGATTTTTATGGATTAGAAACTTCGTCGATTACCAAAACTTATACGCACTTTTCGAACTATCATCCAGTCAAAGATTTCTTTGTAACCTTCAAAGTGCTGTACGATACGAAAACGAAACAGTTATTCGGCGCTCAACTGATAAGTAATCAAAAAGATATGTTGGACCTACTCAATGTTTTGACGCAAATGATTGTCGATCAAACCAAGGTGGACGACCTTGTGTTTTCTGAACTTTATTACAATCCAAAGCTGTCGCCTTCAACTAATTTTTTGGCTGATCTAGGTTTAGAATCTTTACTCAAGTAAAAAAAGCAGTAACCCTAATCAT